>NZ_FNWF01000001.1 GCF_900106515.1 Peptoniphilus lacydonensis | reverse complement strand
AAAATTTTTAAAAGTATAGCTTTATTAAGTGCACTCATTTTTAAGAGAAACAAGAAAAATTTATCTAGAAAATATTTTAAAAGCAAAAAACACAATGGCTAAACTTAAATACTTGATAAAAAAATGATGTTGCAGAGTAGAATCATCTATTCTGCAACATCACCTTTTTTTTATCAATTTTACCTTGTTAGGGAGAACCCTAAGACCCCAATAATTTATGATAAGGAGATATACTATGGATAATAGAAAAAGAAATAATCAACTAAAAATATATTTAACAGATGAAGAAAAGGAAGTTTTTGAAAAGAAAATGAGACTTGCTAATTGCAAAACTATGTCCCACTTTCTTAGAAAATGTGTATTGGAAAAAGAGATTTATGTTGTAGATTTAGAACCATTTAGAAACCTACAATGGCTACTTTCAAATGCAACAAATAACATAAATCAGATTGCAAAAGCTACTAATACAACGGGTGTTATTTACAAAAAAGATATTGACTATATGAGAGAAAAAATAGAAAAATTATCAAAAGAAATATGGCAGATTCATTCCCTACTTCTTAATAAATCAAAGGAAAGTTCTGGTGACTAATATGGCTATTACAAAAATACATCCTATAAAATCAACTCTAAATTTGGCAATAGACTACATTACTAAGAGTGAAAAAACTGATGAAAAAGTCTTGGTATCTTCATTCAAATGCCACCCATCTACAGCCCATATTCAATTTATGAAAACACGAGAAGACAATGATACTAAAGGAACAGTTTTGGCTAGGCATTTAATCCAATCTTTTCTACCAGGAGAGGTTGATCCTATAAAAGCACACGAAATTGGAATGGAATTATGTAAGAAAACTTTAAAAGAAGATTATGAATTTGTTCTTGCAACTCATATAGATAGAGAGCATATTCATAACCATATTATTTTTAATAATGTTAATTACAAGACTGGTAAATGCTACCAACCTAACAAAAAAACTTACCATAAAATTAGATGTCAAAGTGACGAATTATGTAAAGAAAATAAGCTTTCAGTCATTGATGAATATTATGAAGCTTACAAGAGAAAATATAAAACTGCTGGTAAATCTTGGTACGAGTATGACCAAAACAAGAAAGGAAATTCCTGGAAATTTAAACTACAATTTGATATAGATAGAATGATTAATAAGTCTAAATCTTTGGAAGAATTTTTAGAAAATATGGAATCTATTGATTATGAAATTAAGTTTGGTAAACACATTGCTTTTCGTCATAAAGATAAGCAAAGATTTACAAGATCGAAGACTATCGGAGAAGATTATACCGAAGAAAAAATCAAAGAAAGAATAGATTTAGCTATTAAAAACAAAACTAATACTATTAAAAAACGTGTAGGAAATGTTATTGATATATCTACTAATGAAAAAGCTCAATCCTCTAAAGGCTATGAAGTTTGGGCAAGAAAACACAATATCAAAACAATGGCAGATTCAATAATTAAACTAAGAGAACAAGGAATTAATTCAATTACACAACTCGATGATCTTATCAAAAAATCTGCTGATGACAGACAAAATCTGCTAGATAAAATAAAGAAAATTGAAGCTGAAGTGAAAAGTTTATCCCAAGATATGGAAAATATAAATACTATAAATAAGTATCGTGAAATCTATAAATACCATAAGAAAAACCCTGAAGATAAACAATTTACAGAAGAATATTATAGCGAACTTTCCGTCTATAAAACAGCCGCTAAAGAGATCTTAGAAAACCATAAAAAAATGCCAAACACAAAAGAAATATTAAGCAAACTCGATAAATTGCAAGAAAAAAAGAACACCCTTATGCAAGAGTATTCTAGTATAAAATCTAATATGACAAAACTATATAAAATTAAAAGAAATTATAAAACATATATAGGTATAAATATAGAAAGATAAAATATATAATCATTGTAAATCTATTTTAATGTATTCTATTGTAATACTATTGTGTTTTATATATTGCTTTGTATAATAAGAAATATACTGCTAATAAAAGGCTCTATAATATCTGTTGGGGAGTAAAATCTCTAACAGATATTATAGAGTCAACTTTTCACACTACCCTAAAAAGCAAGCCTATTGATTACTCTCGGTTTGTTTTGCCATTTGCTAATTTAATTACTCAGATAAGCAAATAACCTGAAATTAATTTCAGGTTATACTTGACTTCTGTTAGCAGGTTTTCATGTGAAAAAAATTATCAAAATTACGCTAAATTTAATAAGATAGGTTAATATCCTAACCTTTTATGACGATTACATCTACTTATTTTTATTATACTAACAACAACTAATAATGTATTTTATAATCTTAATCTAACAATCTAATTAGT
>NZ_FNWF01000002.1:30000-370835 GCF_900106515.1 Peptoniphilus lacydonensis | reverse complement strand
ATGGGAAATCACATGGAGGAGTTCCCGAGTTGGCCAAAGGGGACGGACTGTAAATCCGTTAGCTTAGCTTTCAGTGGTTCAAATCCACTCTCCTCCACCAAATAACTTAATAAAATTATTTATGCGGATGTGGCTCAGTGGTAGAGCATCGCCTTGCCAAGGCGAGGGTCGCGAGTTCGAATCTCGTCATCCGCTCCATTTTTTTGTATCCTTAGCTCAGCTGGATAGAGCGTCTGGCTACGGACCAGAAGGTCGGGGGTTCGAATCCTCTAGGATACGCCAAGAAAAACTTGTAATGTTGAATTACAAGCTTTTTTGTTTTATGCAGAAGTGCTGGAATAGGCAGACAGGCATGTTTGAGGGGCATGTGCGAGGAATCGCGTGAGGGTTCAAGTCCCTCTTTCTGCACCAGATAAAAGAACTTAGATTTTTAGATTTCTAAGTTCTTTTTTTATAAGTTTTTAAGTTCAAATTCTAGAATTTTTTGAATTAAATATTTTTCGTTTTCAAATAAATGATTTTTATAATAGAGTATTAAAATCTGTGATGGGCTTTCTATTTTGCTTGCATTTTCAAGTATAAAGGGAAAGTCTTTTTTTAATGTATAGAAGCATTTATTTTTGTTGTCATAAAGAGCGTCTTCTGTGTTTATTTTTATATTAAAAATTTTGTCTATGTTTAGTGTGTATAGATTATTTGTTGAGAAATATTTTTTGTCGTAATTTGTTACTCCTTGTATTTCTAGTGTATTTTCTATCAAATTCATTTTTTTTATTAAAAATTTACAATCGAAAACTTTTAAGGATAAATTTTTTTCTAATTCAGAATTTATTTTTGAATCTAATAAAATTAAATTTTTTAAATTTGATATATTGTAATCAACTATTTTTAATAGTGATGTTTCCTTTCCTTCAACAAAATTTTTAAAAAGATTTTTTATTTTTATGCCTTTATAATTATTTTCTTCTATACTTTCTTTTAAGAAATAATTCAATAGACTTTTATTTGAATGGGAGCTAAGATTAAATAAATAATTATATTTTTTTGAAACTTCTTGCAAGTCAATGAATTGCGTGTTTATTTCTCTGTCAAAATAAAATTTTGATTTTGAATTTAAAAAGGGAAAGTCAAAATTTTTGCCACTGAAGGTTACAAATTCTTTATTCTCAATTAAAGGAATAGTATATTCTAATAATTTTTCTTCATCCTTTAGATTTTCTATATAAAAATTTTTTAATTCTTTACTATCTTTTTCAATTATTCCAATTGTTATTATAGTATCTTTTTCTTTTGAAAGTCCTGATGTTTCTATTTTCAAATAGTTTTTTGAAACTTTAGGGATTTTTGTCTTTAATACTTTCATAAATATCACCTTTATAAGTATATCATTTAAAAAAGATTAAAATTATTAGAAATACGAAAAATATAGTATAATGAATTAGAAAGTTTTAAAATTATTTTAAATAGATATAAAAAGGAAGATATATGATTTACTTAGACAATTGTGCAACGACTAAACCTGATAAGGAAGTTGTTGAAGTTATGATGAAGGCTTTAACTGATGATTTTGCAAATCCTTCATCTCTTCATAGTTTTGGACTTAAAGTTGAAAAAGAAATTGACATTGCAAGAAAGAGTGCGGCAGACCTTATTGGTGCAAATGCTGATGAAATTTATTTTACATCTGGTGGTACAGAGAGCAACAATATTGCTGTACATGGTGCAATTTTGAAAAATAAAAGAATGGGAAAAAAGATAATTACGTCAAAGATAGAACACGCTTCTATTTACGACCAATTTAAACATTATAGAGATCTTGGATACGATGTGTGTTATCTTGATGTAGATGAATTTGGAAGAGTTGATATTGACAAGTTTAAAAGGGAATTAAATGATGACACTATTTTAGTTTCTTTAATTTATGTTCATAATGAACTTGGAACTATAAATAACGTCAAGGAAATTTTTGAAATTGTGAAATCTAAAAATAAAAATATTTTATGTCATGTTGATGGAGTTCAAGCTGTTGGGAAAATTCCTGTCAATGTAAGGGATTTAGGATGTGATACTCTTTCTTTTTCTTCACACAAAATTTATGGTCCAAAGGGAATGGGTGCTCTTTACAAAAAGCGTGATTTAAACATAGAAAGTCTTGTAATTGGTGGAGGGCAAGAGAAAGGTCTTAGATCTGGGACAGAAAATGTACCGGGTATATTGGGATTTGGAAAGGCTTGTGAACTTACTAATAGAGATTTGGAAAAAAGACTTGTTCATGCAAAAGAAATCAAAAAATATCTTTTAGAAAGACTTGATAAAAATTTAGATGATTATAAAATAAATACGCCTGAAAATTCTACAAATTTTATAATTTCTCTTTCTATTTTAGATATAAGAGCAGAAGTTCTCTTACATTATCTTGAGGGGGATGATATTTATATTTCTACGGCTTCTGCTTGTACATCAAATGGTACGCACAAGTCAAATACATTAGAGAAAATTGGTCTTTCTGATAAATATTCTGAGGGAACTATTAGAATTTGTACTTCTAAGGATACTACAAGGGAAGATATTGATATTTTTGTAGAAAAGCTTGTGAAATATGTAAATGAGATTAGAAAAATAATGAGATAGGTGATAGAATGAAGAAAGTTATGGCACTCTCACTTGGAGAGCTGGTCTTAAAAGGGAAAAATAGATACAAATTTGTAAATAAACTTGTAAAAGATATTAAGAGAAATTTAAGAGGAATTGATCATGGAAAAATTTTTCACAATATGGGCAAGGTATATGTTGAAGTTGTAAGTGACAATGAAGAAAAACTTATAAATAGATTAAAACATGTTTTTGGAATAGTTTATATTGCACCTTGTTATGTTGTAGAAACTGATTGGGAAAAAATAGAAGAAGCTGTTATAAAAGTTGTGGAGGAAACCTTAAAGGAAAATCCAAATTTTAAAACTTTTAAGGTAAAAACTACTAGAGGCGACAAATCTTTTCCACTTAATTCTATGGAAATTAGTGCAAAAATTGGTGGAATGGTGTTAAAGAACTTTGATGTAAAAGTTGATGTTCATGATCCTGATTTTTATGTTTACTGTGACTTAAAAAAGGATACTTATATCTATGTAGACAAAATTAAGGCTCATGGTGGTCTTCCTACTGGCACAAATGGGAGAGGATTACTTCTTTTATCTGGAGGAATTGATTCTCCAGTTGCAGGTTTTTTAATGGCAAAAAGAGGAGTTCTTGTGGATTGTTTGCATTTTCATTCTTATCCTTTTACATCTGAAAGGGCAGAAGAAAAAGTGAAAAAACTTGCAGAGGATATATCTAGCTTTTCTGATGACCTAACTTTCTATTCTGTAAATATTTTGGATATTCAAAAGGAAATAAACAAAAACTGTCCTGAAGATGAGATGACAATTATTTCACGAAGATTTATGATGAGAATTGCAGATGAAATTGCAAAAGACAATTATTATGACTGTATTATAACAGGAGAAAATCTTGGGCAAGTTGCATCACAAACTATTGATGGTTTGAAAGTAACTGATAATATTACTGATAAGATTGTGTTTAGACCTTTAATTGGTATGGATAAAATTAATATCATTGATATTGCAAAGGATATTGATACTTATGAAACTTCAATTCTTCCTTATGAGGATTGTTGTACAGTATTTTTGCCGAAGCATCCTTTGTTAACTCCTACTGTTGAAGGTATAGAAAAATCAGAAGAGCCACTTCAATGTGATAAACTTGTGGAAGAAGCTATAAGTAAAATGAGCATTACAAAAATAGGAGGAAACGATGAAAAGAAAAAATAAAGGAGCTGCTGGCATAGCAATTATTGCTATTGTTGTTGTTCTTGTAATATTTTTTGGAGGACAGTGGAATAATTTAGTTAAACTTGATGAAGATGTTAACAGTGCTTGGGCACAAGTTGAAAACCAAGTAAAAAGACGTGCCGATTTAATACCTAATATAGTTGAAACTGTAAAAGGATATGCAAGTCATGAAAAAGAAACTTTTACAGAAATAACAAAGGCTCGTGCTGGAGTTTCTGAGGCAAAAAATCCAAAAGAACTTGCTGAAGCAAATGATGAGTTGACAGAAGCTATTCAAAAGCTCAATGTTGTTGTGGAAAATTATCCAGAATTAAAGGCAAATCAAAACTTTTTAGATTTGCAAGCTCAACTTGAAGGCACAGAAAATAGAATTGCAACTGAAAGAATGAGATATAATAAAACAGTAGAAACTTACAATCAAAAAGTGAGAAGATTTCCAACAAATATAATTGCAAAAATTTTGGGATTCGAAAAGAGAGATTATTTTGAAGTTTCAGAAAAAGACAAAGAGGTACCAGAAGTTAAATTTTAGGAGATAAATATGAAAAAGAGAATTGCCTGTATATTTTTTGTATTTACTCTCATCTTAAATGTTTATGCAGCCTTTGATAAAAATAATATGTCTTACAATGTCTATGATGAAACTAATACACTTAGTCAAGAAACAATAGATTATTTAAATAAGACTACCTATGATCTTAAAAAGAAAACAGGTGGAGAGATTGCTGTTGTTATTGTAAATAATTTGGAAGATTTATCTTTGGAAGAATATGCCACAAAGATTTTTAATGATATAAAAATTGGAGATAAGGATAAGGACAATGGAGTCTTAATATTAATTGCACTCTTAGATGACGAAAATAGATTTGTTAAAATTGAGCCAGGTTATGGTGCGGAAGGCTTTATACCAGATGCTTATGCTTCAAGAATTATAAGGACAATGGGCAAAGTTGTATCAGAAAATGAAGATGATAAACCTTTTGAAAAGGCAACTTTAGAAGGATATGCTCAGATAATAAAATTATATGAGAAGGAATATAATGTAGACATTGTGGCAAGAGAGCCACAAGAAAAAATTGATTATTCTAAGGATTATGATGAAGACCCTTTTGCTTCAATTGTAAGAATTATTATAATTATTTTTATAATTTCATTAATTTTTAGAAATTCCTCAGGAGGGTCTGGCAGAGGTGGTCCAGGAGGCAGAAGACGAAGACCAGTAATATATTGGGGACCTGGTACCTTTGGAGGTTTCGGCGGATCTGGTGGCTTTGGTGGTTCATCAGGTGGATTTGGTGGATTCGGCGGTGGAGGTTCGTCTGGTGGCGGAGGTGCTAGTGGACGAATCTAATTCAAAAGATGAGAGAAAAAGTTCCAATTAAAAAAATTTGATGTAAAGAATAAAGTAATAGAGAATGCCTTCCCATGATATTTACAATGTTGTGGGAGGCTTCTTTTTTTGTAAATTTTACAAAATTATAGAGAAAGTACCCTATGTAGAATAAAAAGATCCAAGGAATTATTGGGAAATAATCTCCAGAAGAAAAATTTTCATTTGGAAATCCAAAAATAAAAAGATTTAGGTCGTAAATAGATTTAGGGAGAACAATTTTTCCAAATAAAATATTTCTTTGATAAATATTTTTTGTAACTAAAAATAATAATGAATTAAAAATAAGTCCAAGTTTTGGATTTATTTTTTTTATGAAATTTTTTAATAAATTATGAATCAATGTAACAAGAGCAAAGAAATGAATTACTCCAAAATAAACAGTATTTTCTTTTGAAAAAATATAAGATCCAGTGGTTATTAAAAGAGAAATACTTGTTAAAATTAAAGTTTTCTTTTTAAAATTATTTGAGAAATTTGTGCAATATCCAGAAATTAAAATAAAGGATATGCAGATAAATTGTTGATAATAATAAAAATTATAGGAAAAATCAAACCCATAAAAATTTTCAAGATCAAATAAACTGTGAAAAATTATCATATTTATAATAGTGAAGCCACGCAAAAAGTCAATGGCATTGTATCTTTTCTCAATAATATTCATTTAACACCTCAAAGAGATTATAACATTATAAAAATTTTTAAGTAAATATTTTATTGGATTTATTAAAATTAGTTTTTTAAAAATATTTACATATAATTAATAAGATAAATACATTATACTATTGACATTAATATCTTTAACGCTTATACTCTAATGAGTTTAATAATTTAAGTAATTTATTTAATATTATAGGTGATATAGTGGACATTGGAAATAAGATAAAAGAGATGAGAATTGAAAAGGGTCTTACTCAAGAAGAACTGGCTGATAGGTCGGAACTCACAAAGGGATTTATTTCTCAAATTGAAAGAGATTTGACATCGCCATCTGTGGATTCTCTTTTGGATATTTTAGAGGCACTGGGAACAGAGCCCTCGCATTTTTTTAAAAGAAATGAAAATGAAAAAATAATTTTTAGAGATGAAGATTATTTTGAAAACATAAATGAAGAGTTTGGATATACTTTAGATTGGGTAGTGCCAAATGCACAAAAAAATGAAATTGAACCAATGCTTATAAAAATAAATCCTGGTGGCTCTTCTAAAGAAATTCAGCCTTATGAGGGAGAAGAATTTGGATATATTTTAAAGGGAAATATTGTTTTAGTAATGGGAAATGAAGAGCATAAAGTTAAAAAAGGAGAAACCTTTTATTTTAGGGCGAAAAGTTCTCATTATTTAAAAAATGAAGGTAAAAGTGTAGCAGAGGTTTTGTGGATATCATCTCCACCAAATTTTTAGGCGGTGAATTATGGAAAATTATGTAATTGAACTTAAAAATATTATCAAAAGTTTTGGTGACAATGTAATTTTAAAAAATTTTGATTTTAAGGTTAAAAAAAATGAATTTTTGACAATTTTGGGACCGAGCGGTTGTGGGAAAACCACAATTTTAAGGCTTATTGGTGGTTTTGAAGAGCCAGATGAAGGCGAGATTCTCTTCAATGGAGAAGATATTACAAATAAAGAACCTTATGAGAGAAAAATTAATACAGTTTTCCAAAAATACGCTCTTTTTCCTCATATGAATGTTTACAAAAATATTGCCTTTGGTCTTAATATAAAAAAAATGGAGAAAAATGTAATAAAAGAAAAAGTTAGTGAAGTTTTAAAACTTGTAAATTTAGAAGGTTTTGAAAATAGAGAAATTGAATCTTTATCAGGTGGACAACAACAAAGAATTGCCATTGCGAGAGCTCTTGTAAATGAACCAGAAGTACTTTTACTTGATGAACCACTTGGAGCACTTGATTTAAAATTAAGACAAGCTATGCAAATTGAGTTAAAGAAAATTCAAAAAAGTGTTGGTATAACTTTTATTTATGTTACTCATGATCAAGAAGAGGCACTTTCTATGAGCGATACTGTTGTTGTCTTAAATAATGGTGAAATTCAGCAAATGGACAGTCCTATTAATATTTACAACGAGCCAAAAAATGCTTTTGTTGCAGATTTTATTGGAGAGTCAAATATTATTAAGGCAAAAATGCTAGAAGATTATAAGGTAAGATTTTTGGATTATGATTTTCCTTGTGTCGACAGTGGTTTTAATAAAATGGAAAATGTTGAAGTTGTTGTAAGACCAGAAGATGTGCTTTTAGTTGATGATGGTTTCCAAGTTGGAGGGATTGTTACAAGTCTTGTATTTAAAGGCGTTCACTATGAAATGACTGTCGATGTAGATGGATACAGTATGCTTGTGCAGTCAACTGAAAAGAAAGAAGTTGGGGAAAAGATTGGAATAGTTATAAAGCCAGATCTTATTCACGTAATGAGGTTGATATGAAAAAATTTTCGCTTATATATTTATTTTGGGGAATAGTCTTCATTGTTCTCCCACTATTTTTAATACTTTTTCACTCATTAAGTGCAAATAGTGATTTGTCTAATTTCGTATTTACACTTGATAATTTTTCAAGATTTTTTGAACCACTTTATGTAAAAATTTTAATTACATCAATTGTTCTTGCGGCACTTTCAACTATTCTTTGCCTTATAATAGGATATCCTGTTGCATATATTATTTCAAAAATGAAAGATAAAGTTAGAAATAATATGATTTTAATTTTTATAATTCCAATGTGGATGAATTTTCTTCTTAGGACTTATGCGTGGCTAACTCTTCTTGGTAACAAGGGGCTTATAAATAAATTTATCGCACATTTTGGGCTTGGACCATGGGATTTGATGTACAATTCAAAGGCAATTATGATAGGTATGGTTTATAACTTTTTGCCCTTTATGGTTCTTCCAATTTATACGGCACTTTTGAAAATGGATAAAAAATTAATTGAAGCTGCAAAAGACCTTGGGGCAAATGATTTTGAAGTTTTTGTAAAAGTTATTTTGCCTCTATCACTGCCGGGAATTTATACAGGGATAACAATGGTTTTTATACCAGCAATTTCTACTTTTGTTGTCCCAAACCTACTTGGAGGCAATAATTTTTATTTAATAGGAAATTTAATTGAAAAGCAGTTTACTTTTACAGGAGATTGGGGATTTGGGTCTGCGATTTCCATGGTTTTAATAATCATAATGCTTTTAATTTTATTGTTGCCAAAATTATTTAATAGAAAAATAAAAACTAGAGATGCAATTGGAGGAGGATTGTCTTGAAAAAAATAATTGATAAAATTTATTTGTTTTTAATATTTTTATTCTTGTATGCTCCTATAATAATACTTGTAGTATTTAGTTTTAATAATTCAAAACTAAGAGGTTCTTGGGCAGGATTTACTCTAAAATGGTATAGGAATTTATTTAGTGACCCAAAGATTTTATCATCACTTTGGACAACATTAATTGTGGCGATAATTGCAACTATAATATCAACTGTTGTGGGAACAATTTCTGCAATTGCAATAAATGAACTTCGTGGAGTTAAAAAAGACATTATATTAAATATAAATTATTTGCCAGTAATTAATCCTGATATAGTTACAGCAGTTGCATTGATGGGGCTATTTGGACTATTAAATATAAAAATGGGCTACACTACAATGATACTTTCACACATAGTATTTTGTATTCCCTATGTTATTTTGTCAATTCTTCCAAAGTTAAGTCAGCTTCAAAAAAATACAGTTGAAGCAGCACTTGACCTTGGAGCTACTCCTACTTATGCGATACTACATGTAGTGATACCACAAATTAAGCCAGCTATATTAACAGGCGCACTCATGGCTTTTACACTATCCATTGACGATTTTGTAATTTCTTTTTTCAATACAGGACAGGGAGTTTCAAATTTATCTATTACAATTTATTCAATGGCAAGAAAGGGAATAAATCCTGCGATAAATGCTGTTTCAACATTAATGTTAATTGCACTTTTAATTCTTCTTGTGATAATAAATAAGAGAAGTGAAAAAAATAGAAAACTTGAGGTGATTTTATGAAAAAAATAGTTTTAGTATTGTCTTTACTTATGGTTTTTACTTTGACAGCTTGTGGAAAAGAGGAATCTAAAGAAGAGATAAGCGTTTATAATTGGGGAGAGTACATAGACCCATCAATTTTGAAAGATTTTCAAAAGGAAACTGGGATAAAAGTAAATTATGATACTTATGCGTCAAATGAAGATTTGTATATAAAACTTACTCAATCACAAGACAAATACGATGTAGTAGTGCCAAGTGATTACATGATTGAAAGACTTATAAAAGAAGATTTGATAAGAGAAATTAATTTTGAAAATATAAAAAATTTTGATGGAGTAGAAGACAAATTAAAAAATCCTACATTTGATCCTGAAAATAAATATTCAGTTCCATATTTTTGGGGAACAGTTGGAATTGTCTACAACAAAGCTGAAGTTAAAGATAAGGTTGACTCCTGGGATATTTTGTGGGATAAAAAGTATAAAGATCAAATCATTATGTATAATTCACAAAGAGATACAATAGGAGTTGCACTTAAAAGACTTGGATATTCTCTTAACTCTACAAATGAGAAAGAATTAGAAGAAGCAAAAAAATCTTTAATAGAACAAAAACCACTTGTTTATGCTTATTTAGATGACGATGGACGTGATGTAATAGTGCAAGGAGATGCCAATTTATCTGTCATGTACTCAGGAGATGCACTACTTATGATGGATCAAAATGAAGATTTAGATTATGTAATTCCAAAAGAAGGATCAAATATTTGGTACGATTCTATGGTGATTCCAAAAAATGCAAAGAATGTTTCTGGAGCAGAAAAATTTATAGATTATATGTTAAGACCAGAAGTGCAAGCCAAAAATGCGGAGTATTGTGTCGGATATACTTCACCAGTTAAAGGTGTAAAAGAACTTTTACCTGATGAAATAAAAAATTCAAAGGTAGCTTATCCAGATATAGAAAAACTTCCACCACTAGAATTCTTTAGAGATCTTGGTGATTTTATAAAAGTTTATGATAGACTTTGGACAGAAATAAATGCTTCCAATCTTTAATATGCTAATAAATTTGTTTATTTTAAAACCTTCATGTGATATCATATAGTATAAGCGAAATGTTTTCATAATGGAGGTTTAAAATGAACGAGAGAATAAAAAAGCTTGTGATATTTGCAGTTTTCTTAGTAGTACTTATTTTAGCTTCTCTAACTGCTTTTTTTAGTAAGTCTCTTTTGTGGCCAAATTCAAATGTAAATAGAGAATTTGATGGAATTATATTTAATGATTCTGATGGTGTAGAAAATCTTCAAATTGCAAGATCTGTGTCAAATGATAGAGGAGAAAAACTTATAAAATATGATATAAAATTTAATTACACAGGTGAAGATTCAACTGCAAGAATAATGGGCACACCCGCGAGACAAATCTTTTTTAGAGAAGGAGCTACTTACAGGAAATCTAAAGTAAAATTAAAAGGGGACTTTGATAAAATAAATAAATCTCTTTTTGAAGAAAAATTAAAATTAAAAGTTAAAGATTTTTATAATAAGACAGAAAACAAAGAATTTTCTGCAGTAAGTGAAGTAAAAATGGATCTTTCAGAAAAAGTTGGGGAATATGAATTTCAAATTTATTATGATCCAAATCCACTTTATTTTTCAGGCGGTCAAAAAGTTGAAGATGCCTCAGTATTTGTAACTAATGCAAAAGTAGAAAATTGGACTGAAAGCACAAAAACTACTGACAGTGTAAAAGAGGCTTATACAAATTCAGGATATTATATAAACAAATTAGAACTTATAAATCAAAAATTAATAAATAAAATTTCACTTTTAAATACAATGAGTACAGTTGTATTTTTAATACTAACACTTGGTGTAATAGCTCTTATTTGGTTTGACAAGGGGAGTTTTCCAATTTATTTAGGTGCTTTATTTATAATGATTCCAACATTTTATAGATTTATAGACAAGGGAACTAGTAATTTAGGAATTTTAATAATGTATCCAATTTTGGGATGTATTGCATCAATTGCAGCTAGATTTATGTCATCTGAAGAAGAAAAAACTTTTGGAAAAAATGAGATGAAACAATCTATTGCTTTTTTGTTAATTTATTTTGTAATTTCAGTAGTATTATTTATGATACCTAGAGTCTTTGTAGGTTGATTTAAAATTGAATTTAATTAAGAAAAGCTCAACTATTTTGTTGAGTTTTTTTTACTTTTATACGAAAAAAATTTACTTAATTGAAATAAATATTGTAATAATATATAATTTAATTAAATAATAATAGGAGGATTTATTTATGAAGAAAAAATTTACTTTACTTTTTTCAGTGTTATTAATTTCAATAACACTTGTTGCTTGTGGAGGGGGAAACAAAAAAGATAATAATGCTACAAACGATACCAAAAAAGAAACTACTGAAGAAGCTAAAACAACAGATCTAAATATTGGATTTGTAACTGATGAAGGCGGAGTTAATGACCAATCCTTTAACCAAGGTGTTTGGGAAGGACTTCAAAAGGCAAAAAAAGAAATGGGAGTAAGTGCTGATTACATTGAATCAAAAGACACAAAAGATTATACTCCAAACCTAGAAACTTTTGCAGATCAAGAAAAGAATTTAATTATTGGTGCAGGATTTAAAATGGGTGGAGCAATTGCTGAAGCTGCAGCTATGTATCCTGAAACAAATTATGCAATAGTTGATGTTGATGTAACTGTCGATAAAGATGGAAACAAAGTAGAAGCACCATCTAATTTACTTGGAATAATGTTTAGATCACAAGAGCCATCTTTCTTAGTAGGATATATTGCTGGAATGACTACTGAAACTAACAAAGTTGGATTTGTTGGTGGACAAGAAGGAAATATTATTTGGGGATTTGAATATGGATATAAAGCTGGTGTTGACTATGCAGCGAAAGAAAAGGGAACTGAAATAGAAGTTTTAAGTCAATATGTTGGAAACTTTTCTGATGCACAAAAGGGCAAATCAATTACTTCAACAATGTATCAAAATGGTGCTGATGTAGTATTTCACGCAGCTGGTGGAGCAGGAGAAGGCGTAATAGAAGCTGCAAAAGAAGCTGATAAATGGGTAATTGGTGTTGACAGAGATCAAAGCGACAGAGCTCCTGAAAATGTATTGACATCTGCAATGAAAAATGGAGATGTTGCTGTTTACCAAGTAGTAGAAGAAATGAAAGAAGGAAAATTTGAAGGTGGAAAGACTATTGAATTTGGTCTTGCTGATAGTGGAGCAGTAGGTATTGCACCAACTTCAGATAAAAATGTTGCACCAGAAATCTTAAAAAATGTGGATGAAATTTCTAAAAAAATAGTTTCTGGTGAAATTAAAGTTCCTTACAATGAAGAAACTTACAACGAATATAAATAATAAATATTAAAGTCATCTCAATGAGTCATCTCATAAGAGGTGACTTTTTATTTTAAATTATTTCAAAATTTATTAAATCTTTGATATAATTTATTTAATAATGAAAAGGAGCGTTCATCTTGGAAATTGATAAAAAAGATTTAGTCGTTTGCATGGAAAGTATTACAAAAAAATTTGGAGATTTTGTTGCAAACGATGGAATTGATCTTGATATAAAGAAAGGAGAGATTCACTCCCTTCTTGGAGAAAATGGAGCTGGTAAAACTACTCTTATGAATATGCTTTATGGTATGAGTTCTCCAACTTCAGGTGATATTTATATAAATAATGAAAAAAAAGAGTTTAAAGACCCAAATGATGCAATAGAAGCAGGTCTTGGAATGGTTCACCAACATTTTATGCTTATAGAGCCCTTTACTGTTGTAGAAAATATTGTTCTTGGAATGGAACCAATGAATGGAGTAAAAGTAGACATAAAAAAAGCGAGAGAAGATGTTATAGAACTTTCCAATAGATATGGTTTTAAGATTGATCCAGATGCAAAAATACAGGATATTTCAGTGGGGACGCAGCAAAAAGTTGAAATTTTAAAGGTACTTTATAGAGGAGCAGATATTTTAATTTTTGATGAACCTACTGCAGTTTTAACTCCGCAAGAGATAACAGAGCTAATGGAAATAATAAAAAATCTTGCCAAAGAAGGAAAATCAATTATAATTATCACTCACAAGTTAAAAGAAATAAAAAAAGTTGCAAATAGATGCACAATTATTAGGCGTGGTAAAAAGATTGATACGGTAAATGTTTCAGAAGTTACTGAATCAGAACTTGCAGAGATGATGGTGGGAAGATCAGTCCATTTAGATGTCAACAAAAAGGACGTAAAATCAGGAGAAACTATTTTAAGAATCGAAAAATTATGTGCAAAAGATTTTAGGAATGTAAAGAAATTAGATGATCTTAATTTAGATGTCAAGGCTGGGGAAATTCATGGAATTGCTGGTGTAGATGGAAATGGTCAATCTGAACTTATTGAAATCATCACTGGGTTAAAAAAGGCAGAAAGTGGTTCTGTAATTTTCAAAGGAGACGAAATTTTAAATAAAAGTCCAAGAGAAATAATTGAAAAGGGATTAAATTCGATTCCAGAAGACAGACAACTTCGCGGATTAGTTTTAGATTTTACAGTTTCTGAAAATATGATTTTAAAAAATTATTATAAAGAAAAATTTTCTGAAAAAGGAATTTTAAATTTTAAAAACATAGAAGAAAATGCCACAAGACTTGAAGATGATTATGATATTAGACCTAGAAATATAAATCAATTTGCAGGAGAATTATCTGGTGGAAATCAACAAAAAGTAATTTTGGCAAGAGAAATTTCTGGAGATCCAGATCTTTTGATTGCGGCACAACCTACAAGAGGTCTTGATGTTGGAGCAATTGAATATATTAGGAATTTTTTAATAAATCAAAGAGATAGAGGAAAGGCAGTTCTTTTAATTTCCTTTGAGCTTGATGAGATTATGGCACTTTCTGATAGAATTTCTGTTATTTACAACGGAAAGATTTTAAAGACATTTGATGCAGATAAAACTAATGAAAAAGAGATAGGGCTTTATATGGCAGGAGGTAAAAATGAAGAGAAATAGATTTTTATATACAATGCTTGCCATTATTTTGGGGATAATAATTGGCTCTATAATACTTTTAATAAGTGGAACAAGTCCAATGGAAGCATACAAAGTTATTTTTGTTGGGGCTTTTGGAAAGCCTAAATATATCTCATGGACTATTGTTAAATCAGTACCACTTATTTTAACAGGTCTTTCCGTAGCTTTTGCATTTAATACAGGACTTTTTAATATAGGAGCAGAGGGGCAATATATTGTAGGTTCTATTGGAGCATTGGTTGTAGGTTTACTTTTAGATTTGCCACCAGTTATACATGGAATAGTTGCACTTCTTGCAGGAGCTTTATGTGGATATATTTGGGGAGCACTTGTTGGGATTTTGAAAGCAAAGTTTGATGTAAATGAAGTTATTTCGTCTATAATGATGAATTGGATAGCCTTTTATTTTAGCAACTATTTGTTAAGCTTTCCGCTAATTAGAAATATCGAATCAGATAACTCTTATTCAATAAAAGAAAGTGCCAGCATAAAAATTGCAGGAGCGTGGAAAACAAGCAAAAGTGGAAGGGCTTATTTAGCACAAAATAAATTTTTGAGAGATATTTTAAATCCACCTGTAAATTTTGGAATAATAATAGCAATTATAGCTGCAATTGTAATTTGGTATATATTAAAGAAAACTACTTTAGGCTATGAACTCCGAGCAGTTGGTTTTAATGAAAAAGCTGCAGAATATGGGGGAATAAATATAAATAAATCTATTGTAAAATCTATGGGAATAGCAGGAATATTATCAGGGCTTGCAGGGGCAATTACAGTTCTTGGAGTATCTGGAAATATAGGAATGATGGCAGCACAAGAAGGATATGGGTTTGATGGAATGGCAGTTGCACTAATAGCAGGAAATAATCCCTTGGGAACCATTCCAGCAGCAATTCTCTATGCAGGATTAACTTATGGTGGAGGAAAGCTTACTACAATTGGAACTTATTCAGAAATAGTAAACATAATTGTTGGAATAATGATTTTATTTATAGCTATGCCAAAACTTTTGGATATGATTAGATTTTTCTTTAAAAAGTGGTCAAATAAAGATTCAGATAAAATAAGAAAAGGAGGAGCAAATGAATAGTTCACTTTTAAGTTTAGCAAGTATTTTATCTATTACACTTTTATATTCAGCGCCTCTAATATACACAGCACTTGGAGGAATTTTATCTGAAAATGCAGGAGTTGTAAATATTGGACTTGAAGGTATGATGGCCATAGGTGCAGTAGTAGGTTCTATTGTTGGTTACTATGTTGGAAATCCTTGGATTGCGTTTGTATGTGGTGGACTTGGAGGAATGTTAATTGCACTTCTTCATGCAGTTGCAACAATAAATTTTGCAGCTGACCATGTGGTAAGTGGTATTGCAATAAATTTAATTGGACCAGGACTTTCAATCTTTCTTTGCAGATTATTTTTTGATGGAGCGGCTATGTCCAAATCAATTCCTTACGAAAATAAGCTTCCAATTTTATTTGGGAAAATATTTAAAGGATCAGGTAGTTCCAGCGGATTTGCAAGATTTTTAGATATTGTTTTTTCACAGTATGCATCAGTTTATTTAGCTTTTATTCTTGTATTAATAGTTTATTTTGTTTTATATAAAACAAAGTTTGGACTTAGAATAAGAGCAGTTGGAGAATATCCAAAGGCAGCAGAAACTCTAGGAGTAGATGCTTATAAAATAAAATATATTTGTGTTTTAGCATCAGGTTTTTTCGCAGGTCTTGGAGGAGCGTCAATGTCCCTTGCAGTAGTTTCAAATTACAGAGAAACATTAATTTCAGGACAGGGATTTATTGCCCTTGCTGCAGTAATTTTTGGAGGATGGAAACCACAAGGAGCTATGCTTGCTTGTTTACTTTTTGGATTTGCACAGGGACTTTCAGTTTTTCTTGGTTCAAGAGGAATAAATATTGACACAAATTTGCTTTCAATGATACCTTATGTTATCACCCTTGTGGTATTGATATTATTTGTTAAAGGATCAAGAGCTCCATCATCTGATGGAATTCCTTATGAAAGAAATAAATAAAATGAAAACAATAAGAAATCTTACGTAAAGGCGTGAGATTTTTTTATTATGTAAAATTAAAATTTATAATCTATAATTTATGGAAATTTTCTAAATGAATAATTTTTATAGATTAATCATGAAATTTAAAATAATAAGTCTTAATTTAAAAATTTATGGAAAATAATTTTGTTAAAAGTTTATACAAAATAGAGATTGGGAAAGATTTCCTCCTGTCAAATTTTTAAGTAGAATCATATACTTTAATTAAATTTAGTGTTATAATTATAACAAAGGTTAAAAAAATAGGCTTAGGCCAAATAAGGGGTGAAGTTTTATGAGTTCAAGAAATCTCACTTTTTCAGTAGGTGGAGTTCATATGGACGAGCACAAAACTTTGACTGAGAAAATTGCAATTGAAAGGATGCCAAGTCCTAAGATTTGCTACATACCTATGTCACAACATATTGGAGCACCTTGCTCACCTGTTGTTTCGAAGGGAGATTCTGTCAAAGTTGGACAAATTGTGGGAAATTCTGATGCTTACATATCAGCAGCTATACATTCATCTGTATCAGGTACAGTGAAAGAAATTAAAAAAATGTACACTGCTGATGGAAGGTATTGCGATTGTGTAGTTATTGAAAACGATGGCAAAGATGAAATCACAAGTGATTTAAAAGATCTTAAAGATTATAAGGATCATCCTATTGACGATTTAATTCCTTTTATTAAAGAAAAGGGGATTGTCGGAATGGGGGGAGCTGGTTTTCCTCTTCACGCTAAGTTAAAAGGTGAAGATCCAGTTCTTGATGAATGTATAATAAATGGTGCAGAATGTGAACCATTCTTAACTTGCGACCACAGGATTATGCTTGAAAAAACTGAAGAAATATTAGAAGGTTTAGATATTTTTTCACATTTTTATAATAGAGAATCTTCTTACATGGCAATTGAAGAAAATAAACCTGATGCAATTGCAAAGATGGAAGAAGTAATTGCAAAAAATCCTAACTGGAAGCATTTAAAAGTTGTTGGATGTCAAACTAAATATCCACAAGGTGATTCAAAAAGACTTTCTGAAGCTGTTGTTGGAAGAATTGTTCCACAAAATGGAGTAACAAATGATGTTGGAGTTTTTCTTACTAATGTAGGTACAACTCTTGCGTTTTATGAAGCAGTTATAGAAGGAAAGCCTTCTTATGAGAGAGTAATAACAGTTAGTGGTTCTGGTATTAATGAGCCAAAAAATATTTTAGTTAAAGTTGGAACTCCTGTTGGAGATATTTTAGATTTCTGTGGAGGAGTAAAAGAAAACTTTAAAGAAATTATATGTGGTGGTCCTATGACTGGTAAATCAGTCTTTAGTTTAGATGCACCAATTACAAAAACAACTTCTGGTATTTTAGTTTTTACTGAAGAAGAAGTTACTGAAAGAATTGAATCTCCATGTATTAGATGTTCAAGATGTGTAGATCATTGTCCTGCAAATATTAATCCAACTGATATTAATCATGCAATTTTAAAAGGAAATGTAGATTTATGCATGAATCTTCATGCTGATCAATGTATGGAATGTGGAATATGTTCCTTTGTTTGTCCAGCAAAAAGACATCTAAGCGCATCTGTAAAATTAGCCAAACGTGAAATTAGAGCTAATCAAAAGAAATAGGAGGGATCAATTTTGGAAAATAATAAAATAAATAAAGATCCGATGACAAAAAACGAAGCTCGTTTTGTTTCACTTGCTCCGCACATTAGATCAAATGATTCTGTAAAAAAGATTATGCTTGATGTAATTATTGCACTTATTCCTGCAATGATAGCTTCGGTGTATTTTTTTGGAATGAGATCTATTGCACTTATTGCAACTTGTGTAATATCTTCTGTTTTAACTGAATATATTACGCAAAAGGCACTAAAAAAGACTATTCAAGTAAAAGATTTATCTTCAGTTGTAACTGGAATTTTAATTGCACTAAATATGCCACAATCTTTTCCACTTTGGATGGCTGCTTTCGGATCAGTTTTTGCGATATTAATTGTTAAAGAGTGTTTTGGTGGTATAGGATTTAACTTTATGAATCCAGCACTTGCTGCAAGACTTGTGTTAATGGCCTCTTGGCCAAAACAAATCACTGATTATGTTTCACCTGACGTTTTAAAAGGTAGTGTAGATGCAGTTTCATCTGCTACACCTCTTCAAATTATTTCTAGTGGAGATTTGACTAATCTTCCTGCATTGAAAGATATGTTTATGGGAAATATTGGAGGAGTAATTGGAGAAACTTCTGCAATTGCACTTTTAATTGGATTTGTATACTTAGTAATTAGAAAAGTTATTTCTTGGGAAATACCTGTAATATATGTAGCTACAACAGCTGTTTTTTTAATAATATTTGGTATTCCTGCAAACCTTGTTCCTTATGAACTTTTAGCAGGTGGATTACTTCTTGGTGCTATTTTTATGGCAACAGATTATACAACAAATCCTATCAATAAAAAAGGAAGACTTATTTTTGCAATTGGATGTGGGCTTCTTACTGCTCTTATAAGAGTAAAAGCATCACTTCCAGAAGGAGTTTCCTATGCAATATGTCTTATGAATCTTGCAACACCGTTAATTGATAAACTTACAGTTACAAGTGCATACGGGGAGGCGAAGTAAATGAAAGAACCAGTAAAATTTGGGATTATACTATTAGTTTTCTGTGCTATATCTGCAGGACTTTTGGCAGTTGTAAATAGTTTTACTGCTCCAGTAATTGCAGAAGCCGAACTAAAGAACACGCTTGCATCCTATGAAGTTATTTTTGGTGATAATGCAGATAGCTTTGAAGAATATGATGAAGCTAAATTAAAAGATATAAAAGAAAATTATCCAAATATTGAAAAAATATTTGTTGCCAAAAAAGATGGCAATGTAGTTGGTTATGGTGTAAATGTAAAATCAAATGGATATGGCGGAGCGATGACAAATGCTCTTGGATTCTTACTTGATGGCGATAAAATTGCTGGATTTAGAAATATATCTAATGGAGAAACAAGTGGATTTGGTAGCAGAATAACAACTGACGAATATTATCCTTCTTACGAAGGGAAATCTGCAGCAGGTCCTCTAAAATTATCAAAAGATCCAAAAGCAGAAGATGAAGTTATGTGGCTTACATCAGCAACAATTTCATCTAAAGGAGCTTTAGCAGGTTCTAATGATGCCATAAAAGTTTATAATGAAGTTCTAAAGAATGAATAAGGAGGCTTAAATGAAATTATCTAGAGTTTTTTTAGACGGTGCTTTTAAAAACAATCCCGTGTTCATTCAACTTATAGGGCTTTGTTCAACACTGGCTATTACAAATAGTTTGACAAATTCATTGGCAATGGGTATAGCAGTTACTTTTGTACTTATAATGAGTAATACAGTAGTATCTGCACTTAGAAAGATAATACCTGATAAAATAAGAATTCCTTGTTTTATTGTAGTAATTGCCACTTTCGTAACATTAGTACAAATGATACTTCAAGCTTATTCACCATCAATTTATGCAGCACTTGGTATTTTCTTACCACTTATAGTAGTTAACTGTTGTATATTAGGTGAAGCAGAAGGTTTTGCTTATAAAAATGCATTAATTCCATCAATTGTAGACGGAATTGGAACAGGAGTTGGATATACTATTGCTGTACTTGCAATGGGTCTTGTTCGTGAATTCTTTGGATATGGAACATTATTTGAAAAACAAATTTTACCAGAATCCTATCCAGGAATTGGAATTATGGGAGCACCAGCAGGCGCTTTCATACTTCTTGGATTTTTGATAGCAGGATTTAAATTATTGCTTAATAGGAGGGCAGACTGATGTTAGAAAGTATTATTACAATTTTAATTTCGACAATACTTGTAAATAACTATGTATTTGCTCAATTCTTGGGGATTTGTCCTTTTCTTGGAGTATCATCAAAGACAGAAACAGCTCTTGGAATGGGAGTAGCAGTAACTTTTGTAGTTGTACTTGCGTCTGCTATAACTTGGCTAATTCAAAGATTTGTATTGGATAAATTTGGACTTGAGTATTTACAAACAATTGCATTTATACTTGTAATTGCATCATTAGTACAATTCGTAGAAATGTTTATAAAGAAGTCATCACCTTCACTTTATCAAGCAATGGGTGTATATCTTCCACTTATTACAACAAACTGTGTTGTACTTGGCGTAACAGTTTTAAATGTTCAAAATGGATATAACTTAATAGAAACAATATTTAGTGGATTTGGAGCTTCAGTAGGTTTTACACTTGCGCTAGTATTAATTGCAGCACTAAGAGAAAAATTAATGCTTGCAGATGTACCTAAAGCACTTCAAGGAGTTCCCATTGCACTTGTGAGTGCAGGTTTAATGGCCATAGCATTCTCAGGTTTCGGCGGATTGGTATAGGAGGTAATTATGGAAATGAGTACAGTACTTACCCCAGTTTTGTTTTTAGGAATTGCAGGAGCTTTTTTTGGAGTAATTCTTTCAATAGCATCTAAAGTATTTTATGTAGAAGTAGACCCTAAAGTTGCAGAAGTAAGAGATTCTCTTCCAGGGGCAAACTGTGGAGCTTGTGGATTTCCTGGATGTGATGGACTTGCAGAAGCAATTGCAAGTGGAAAGGCACCAGTAAATGGCTGTGTAATTGGTGGAGCAGAAACTGCTGAAAAAGTCAGCCAAGTAATGGGAGTCAATGCAGAAAATGTAGAGAGAAATATAGCAGTAGTTCTTTGTCAAGGAGATTGTGACAAGGCAAAAAATAAATATGAATATAATGACTTAAAAGATTGTAGACTTATATCTGACTATCAACAAGGTGCAAAGGCTTGTACCTATGGGTGCTGTGGAGGAGGCACTTGTGTAAGTGTTTGTGAATTTGACGCAATTCATATGGTAAATGGAGTAGCAGTAGTGGATAAAGAAAAATGTGTTGCTTGCATGAAATGTATCAACATTTGTCCTAAGAAAATTATTTCACTTAGACCATATAAATCTAAAACAGTTGTAAAATGTAAATCTTTTGATCCAGGAAAAGTTGTTAGAAGCAACTGCTCAATTGGGTGTATTTCTTGTGGACTTTGTGAAAAGAATTGTCCAAAGGATGCAATACATGTGGAAAATAATCTTGCGTCAATTGATTATGATAAATGTATCAACTGCGGAATTTGTGTTTCAAAATGTCCAACAGGAGCAATTTATTGTGAGTATCCTGAAAGAGTGGAAAAAATGAAACAAAAGGAAAAAGAAAAGAAAGAAAAAGAAAAACAAGCAAAACTTGAAGAAGCAAAGCTAAAAAAAGAAGCAGCTGAAAAAGAAAATGCTAATGTTTAAAAAGGCTCTTTGTCAATAGTGTTGATGAATAAAAATTAAAAATATATGGTTTATGTTTTATGGCTTAAACCATATATTTTTTTATGGTAAAAACATAAAAAATTCTCAATCTAAAATTGTCAAAAGAACGATAGTCATACGAAACTCTTAATAACTTTAATCTTGTTGTTAATACCTTCAATTTTTCCATTGTTGTAATTAGTATTTAAGGTATTCTTAATCTTTTCTAAATATTTGATAGCTGTACTTATCGCTGTCTTAATTTTGTTGTATATTTCGCCAAACTCATCAGGCTTAAATTCCTGCAAAATAGTTTTTAAAGTGTTAAAATTTTTTCTCTAATAGCAAATAAAATATTTTGGATTAGGTCGTAAATCATCCTGAAAGAATGGTCAAAATCTAAAATATGTTCAACTATTTCTTTTTGAGAGGTGAATTCTTTAAAATAAGGGAAACTCTTAAAATATGTTGATATTAACTTAGCCTTAGGGAGCAATAGGAACTTCCAGTACCTTTTTAAGCACCTATACTCATGCGAGTCTGTTTTAAACTTCTTCATTAGCTGAACTCTTGCCATATTGAAAGCACGAGTAAAATTCTGAACAATATGAAATTTATCAAGAACTATACAAGCATTTTTAAAAACCTTTTTAACAAGTTCCATATAGGGAGAGTAAATATCACAAACAACAATTTTAACTTGAACTCTAACTTTTCTTGGGAATCTTAGAAAATAAGTATCTAATTTAAATAATCTCCTATCAGGAAGAATATCAATGATCTCACCAGTAATGGAATTGGTACAAATAAAACTCATGTGTGCCCTATGGGTATGGCACCTGACACATTTTTAGTAGACTTAAATTCGTCTATAGATAATATAGACCAACTATCAAATGTCAAGAGAAAATAAAAAATAATTATTCTTGAAAATTAAGGCACGTCAAACAAGCCTAAAATTTAGGCTTAAAAAATTAAATAATAATTGGATAGCAACTAAATATTAGGTATGTAAGCTTTGTTATCCCTCAAAACAGCAAAAATTATGTTAGTAAGTTTTCTGGCAACAGCACCAATAGCTGTACCACGAGCCTTACCCATTTGTCTAAGTTTTTGATAATACACAGACAAAGCTGGATCTTTAAAAGCAGCAACACTAGCAGCAAGCCAAATGGCTCGTTTGAGATAAGGAGAACCTCTTTTAGATATCTTAGTATCAGTAGCATTAAAATTGCCAGACTGTTTAACAGCAACATCTAAACTAGCATAAGCAACTTAACTGATTAGCTTTCTCAAAGCGTGAAATATCACCAATTTCTGAGAAAATAGCAGCACCTAAGACATCACCAATACCAGTGATAGAAGTAATAACAGGTCATAAAGAATTAATCATAGAAGAAATTTCTACTTCAATATCTTCTATTTGATCTTCAAGAAAAGAAATTTGAGCAATAATCTGTTTAATTTGAAAAGAAAAAGACTTTAAAGCAAACTTGACACCAAAAGAATTGGAAGCCTTCTCTTGGATCTTTTTAGCCTTATCAATACCAAAGTTACCCTTACTACACTTAGACAATATCTTAGCAAGCTCATCAGCAGGAATAGAAATCATATCCTCAGGTAAAGGATACCTACTCAAAAGCTCCTTAGAAGTAACACCATAAATATTAGAAAAAAGCGAAGAATACTCAGGAAAAATCTGGTCTAAAATAGCAACAAGCTTTCTCTTCCAATCAGAAACTTCATCAACAAGAGCAAACCTGTACTAGAAAGATTTCTAAGAGCAAAAGTATTCTCATCAGAAAAATGAGAAACAGAAAACTCACCAAACCTTAAAATTTGAGCAATAACAAAAGAATCAACAGAATCATTTTTAGTCTTTCTAATATACATCTTTCTAAAAGCATCAGACTGAATAGGATTAATAACAACACAAAAAAAGCCTAAATCAACTAAGAAAGAATAAAGGCTTAACCAATAATGCCCAGTAGCTTCCATACCGATAATACAATTATCAGAAGTTAGACAAAAAGAAAAAATACGTTTCTGAAACTTATCTAAACCCTTAATAGAATTAGAAAAAGAAAAAGACTCAGAAACAAGTTTCCCATTAGAATCAATAATTGAAGCTTCGTGGTTAAACTTTGCAATATCAACACCAACAAAAAACATAAAATCACCTAGCTTTAATATAAATTTAGATAGAGAAAGAGCCCTCAAGAACTTTGCGCCAATCAAACCTCGTTAGACATACAGCAACGGAATGTGCTATCAAGCTCATACTGATAAAGACGTAAAGAAGAGGCGTAACCCTAAATTAGGAAGACGAGCTTCAAGGAGGAAAGCTACGACCTCTATCTATGCAATTATTATCCCATAAGAAAATGGGATAGAAAAGAAGATGTAGTATTTATTACTACAACTATAATATACGAGGTGGAAGATAAGAAAAATCCTGCTTAAAGGATTTATTCCATTCTTTAAAAACTCTAAAAACGGTATTAGGGCTAACACCATTAGATTCAGCAATAGACTTAAAGGATGAAATTTTAGTAAGGTCTAGGGCAATCTTTCTTTTAACATCATTAGAAATATTAGAATATTCATTAACTATATCGGTTTTAGCACTAAATGTAGAACCACACTCTTTACATAAAAATCTTTGTTTTTTAGGAAAAGAATAGTCGGTATATTAGAAATATTAGGAAGTTTAATCTTACAAGTTTTAGTACCATATTTAATAATATTAAAAGATTCATTAACATGACCGCAACATGGGCAAATCTCTGGGGTATAAGTTAATTTCCCATAAATAAATTTAGTATCTATGTATTTAACTTTCTTTACAATAATATTTTCAGTATCAATTACTATATTTTTATCTTTAATGTTCAACAAATCTTTTATATAATTATTAATGGACATAGAATCACTCCTTGGTATTTGGTAGCAACTATATTTTATAGGAATATGATTTCTATGTCTATTTTTTGTACAATCCATACAAAAATAGTGCTGATGATTTCTCACCAACACTATTTATTATAGAACCAAAATATCTAAATTATCAAATTTCATTTGAGTTATTTTTATATGAACTTAGTTTTGATATATGTAGCAATATTATTTGCAATTCATAAGATAAAAAAATTTAATTAAACGTAATAACCCAACTTAATCAATTCCTTACTAAGTTCTTCCCTAAGCTCTGAACTACAAGGAACCAATGGAAGACGAGGTACCCCAAAACTAAAACCTAACAAATTTAACACTTCTTTTACTGGAGCAGGATTTGGCTCAGACTCAATTAGAATAGATAACTTTCTCAAAGATTTATCAATTTTTAATGCTTCTTTCCAATTGTTTTCCATTAATAAATCATACATCTTTACCAATTCTTGTGGAACAATTGTACACATAACTCCTATTCCGCCACTTCCACCTTGGCATAGATTAGCTAAAATCATATTCTCACGACCTGTTGCACTTTCAAAATAGTCACTTTTTGTGCCTTCTATAATTTTATTTGTAAGTGTTGGATCAGTACAATGTTTCATCCCAGTAATATTTGGAACTTTTGCTAGTTCAATAATATCTTCAATTGGCATCTCTACATTTGTGTTTCTTGGAACGTTATATATACATATAGCTAAATTAGGAAAAGTTTCTGCAACTGTTCGGTAATAATCTTTCGTTGCTTCAAAACCTGGTTGTAAATAATGTGGCGTAACTAAAAGAATACTTTCATAACCTAAGTCAACAGCATACTGTGTTAGTTCAAGAGTCTTATTTAAACTGTGGCATCCTGTAGTTGCTATCTTTGGAATTCGATTTTCAATGGCATCTACTGCGATTTTAAAAAGTTGTTTACGTTCCTCTATAGACATTGTAGACCATTCGCCTGTACTACCACCAATACAAATGGCATGTACACCTCTTTCGATATCATAATTTAATAATCGTTTATACTCTTTTTCATTGATAATATCTTCACTTGTAAAGGGTGTAGGTGGTGCAGGTATGATTCCCTTTGGCTTGTATAAATTTTTCATAATAATATTCTCCTTAGCATTATTACTTTATCAGAATTATTTACTAAATTCAGTATAACATATCATCACTCAATGTCAATGGAACATTAATAACATATTCTGGGACCATAAAGTTAGACTTAATATCATAATATTACTTAGTTTACTTTAATATTTAAAAATATCTAGCTTATTATTGTAAATTATAGTTCCTCGTTCATAAGAGGAATAAGGATGGGCATAATAAATAGGACAATCCATAACTTCTTCTAAACGCATAAATTCAGATCCATTATCTGCTGTAATGGATTTAAAGTTATACTGTTCTGATAATTTCTTTAATACTTCATGAACACTTTCAGCTCTCTTATCTTTAATTAAACGGACAATTTCATACCTAGTCTTACGGTCTGTTAACGTGAGTAATTGTTCTCCCTTGGTTTTGTTAAGAATCACTAAGTTAATTTCAAAATGACCAACTTCTTCACGATTTTCAATAACTTTTGGACGCAAATCAATAGAGAGCCCACCCCTTTTTCGAATATCCTTTGTTTTTTTTATGAAAAGTCTTTTTCCTTTTCCTAGGATAGATTAAATCCTTTTTACAAATACCTTTAATCCATCCCTTTTCTATCCAGGAATAAATAGTCGAAAAACAAGGTATACCTTTCTTTTGAGAAATAACTTCAGGAGATAACTTATTCAAGATACCTGCTCTTATAATTTCATCTTTTTCAGGAGACCAAACACTAGTCTTACCAACGGCCATTCGATTCCAATCATAATGGTTTTGAGCCATATCGGCAGAATATTCTACAAATCCACCATTAAAAGACAAATCAACTAGACCCCTATTTATTTCATTATTAATCGTTTGAGGAGCCTTACCAAGTAGCTTAGCAATTTCTCTATTTGATTTTTTATCTTTATTTTTCCAACGGTCAATTAATAATCGTTCAGTGTATGTTAAATGCTTTCCTTTTGTGTTATTATTATCTTGCATCTTGATGAGTACTCCTTTGTATTTTTTTGTTTTATTACATTGTACCCTAGAGATGCTTTTTTATGTTCTTAGGTGGCTAATTTAAATATACAATTTATATATTGGCTTATGGTTATCTTTAACTATTGAATAAAGAAAAGTTAAATGATAATATTGTTATAAACTTAAAAGGTCCAGATGGACCTTTATTTAAATTGGGGTGATAAATATGAAATGTCCTTTTTGTGGATGTGATGATTCAAAAGTTTTGGATACTAGACCAACTGATGAAGGTTATACAATTAGACGCCGCCGTGAGTGTTTAAGTTGTCAAAAAAGATTTACTACTTATGAAAAAATAGAAAAGTCTCCGATAATGGTTATAAAAAAGGATGGAAACAGGCAAGCTTTTGATAGAGAAAAAATTATTAGAGGAATGATAAAGTCTTGCGAAAAAAGACCTGTTTCTATATCTGAAATTGAAAATGCTGTAAATAATATAGAAAAGAGAATAGAAAATTCTATGCGAAAAGAGATTACTTCCCTTGAGATTGGCGATATGGTAATGGACGAGCTTAAAGACTTGGATGAAGTTTCTTATGTTAGATTCGCCTCTGTTTATAGAGAATTTAAAGATTTACAGTCTTTTATGGATGAGCTAAAGAATTTTGTGAAAAAGAAGAATTAATATGGATTTATTTGAATTTAGCATGCAAAAAAACTTAAAAAACAATGCTCCTCTTGCCGATAGAATGCGACCGAGAAATCTAAATGAATTTGTTGGTCAAGATCATGTAATTGGAGATGGAAAATATTTATCTCGTTTGATAAAAAGCGATAGGATTGGATCTATTTTGTTTTATGGTCCTCCAGGAGTTGGCAAGACAACTTTGGCTGAAATAATAGCAAAGACTACGAATAAAAATTTTGTAAAATTATCTGCTGTTACTTCTAATTTAAAAGAACTAAGAGAAGTTTTGAAAAAGGCAGAAGACTCTATGAAATTTCACGATGTTTCTACAATTGTTTTTATTGATGAAATTCACAGATTTAATAAAACTCAACAGGATGCCCTTCTTCCCTTTGTAGAAAGGGGGATTATAACTTTAATTGGTGCAACGACAGAAAATCCATATTTTGAAGTTAATAGAGCACTTCTATCTAGAATGCAAATTATAAATTTGTTGCCGCTTGATGATAAAGATCTTTTTAAATTGTTGGATACTGCACTTTCTGATAGTGAACGTGGTTTTGGAAACAAAAATATTGAAATGAATAATTTTGCAAAGAAAGTTCTTGTAAAAAATTCTAATGGAGATGGAAGATTTTTATTAAATAGTTTGGAAATTGCTGTTCTTTCTACTGATGAAATTGATGGGGTTATAAATATTGATGAAAAGGTAATAGAAGATTCTCTTTTAGTAAAAAATATAAAGTACGATAAAAATGATAGTGAACATTATGATACCATTTCTGCTTTTATAAAGTCTATGAGGGGAAGTGATCCCGATGCGGCTCTTATATATCTTGCGAAAATGCTTGAGGGCGGAGAAGATATTAAGTTTATAGCAAGACGTCTTATTATTTTTGCTTCAGAAGATGTGGGGAATGCTGATCCGCAGGCAATGATATTGGCATCTTCTTGTTTTAATAGTATAGATGTAGTAGGTATGCCTGAAGCTAGAATCATTTTGGCACAAACTGTAACTTATCTTGCAACTACAGAGAAATCTAATGCAAGTTATCTTGGAATAAATAAGGCAATAGAAGATGTTAAAAAATCCAATAATGTTGTCATCCCAAAAAATATTAGAGATAAACACAATCCACAAAATGAAACAAATAAAAAGTATTTATATCCGCATAATTACGAAAATGCTTATATTAATCAAAATTATATGCCAGAGAATTTTTCTGGAGAAAAATATTATGAGCCTAAAAATATTGGCTACGAAATAGAGATAAAAAGACATCTTGATAGTTTGAAATAAGCCTTTAAATTGACAAAAGGTTTATTTAATAATATACTTTACTATTATGTATAAGAATGAAAAATAGGAGGAATTATGTCAATTAGCATTAGAGATATTTTTAAAAATTCCGATGAATTTTTAGATAAAGAAATAGTATTAAGCGGTTGGGTAAAAACAAGTAGAGCGTCAAAAAATTTTGGTTTTATCGAACTTACTGATGGAACTCATTTTAAACCAATTCAAGTTGTTTATGGAAAAGAGCTTGATAATTTTGATGAAATTGAAAAGTTTCCAATTAGCTCATCATTAGAAGTTAGTGGAAAAATCGTAAAGTCACCTGGAAAAAATCAATCTTTTGAACTACAAGCAAATAAAATTGTTGCAATTTGTTCATCAGATCCATCTTATCCACTTCAAAAGAAAAGACATACTATGGAATATTTGAGAACAATTTCTCATCTACGTCCAAGAGCAAATACATTTAATGCTGTTTTTAGAGTAAGATCTCTAATTGCTTATGCAATCCACAAATTTTTCCAAGAGAAAGGATTTGTATATGTTCACGCTCCAATTATTACGACATCTGATGCAGAAGGTGCAGGAGAAATGTTCCAAGTTACAACCTTAGACATTGATTCTATTGCAAAATCAGAGCCAACAGAAGTGGACTATACAAAAGACTTTTTTAATAAAAAAACTCATTTGACAGTTTCAGGGCAACTTGAAGCAGAAGCTTTTGCAGAAGCTTTCAAAAATATTTACACTTTTGGTCCAACATTTAGAGCAGAAAATTCAAATACACAAAGACACGCTGCTGAGTTTTGGATGATTGAGCCTGAAATGGCTTTTGCAGATTTAAATGTAAATATGGATGTTTCAGAGGAAATGCTAAAGTATATCATAAATTATGTTCTTGAAAATGCAAAAGAAGAAATGGAATTTTTCAATAGTTTTATTGATAAAGGCTTGTTAGAAAGACTTCAAAATGTTGTTGGCAATGAGTTTGCGAGAATAACGTACACAGAAGCTATTGCAATATTAGAAAAAGCTGATAGAGAATTCAATTATCCAGTTAGCTGGGGAATAGATCTTCAAACTGAACACGAAAGATATATAACAGAGGAAGTTTACAAAAAACCAGTATTTGTGACGGACTATCCAAAGGAAATAAAAGCATTTTATATGTACGAAAATGAGGATAAAAAAACTGTTGCTGCAATGGATCTTTTAGTACCTGGAGTTGGAGAAATTATTGGTGGATCACAAAGAGAACATAGACTTGATGTTTTAGAAGAAAAAATGAAAAATATTGGAATGAACATGGATACTTATGATTGGTATCTTGATCTTAGAAGATATGGTTCAGTTGTTCATTCTGGCTTTGGGCTTGGTTTTGAAAGAGCTGTAATGTATATAACTGGAATGAAGAATATTAGAGATGTAATACCTTTTCCAAGAACTGTTGGGAATGCAGAATTTTAGGAGTTGTTATGAATAAATATACGCCGAGCGAGATAGAAAAAAAATGGCAAGATTTTTGGGATGAACATGAATCTTTTGTATGTGAAGATAACTCAGATAAAGAGAAATTTTACGCTCTTGTAGAATTTCCTTATCCATCTGGACAGGGACTTCATGTTGGTCATCCAAGGCCATATACAGCTCTTGACATTGTTTCGAGAATGAAAAGAATGCAAGGATTAAATGTTTTATATCCAATGGGTTGGGATGCATTTGGTCTTCCAACAGAAAACTATGCAATTAAAAATAAGATTCATCCTGCAATTGTAACCAAAAATAATATAGAACATTTTAAAAAGCAATTAAAATCAATTGGTTTTTCTTTCGATTGGTCAAGAGAAATAAATACAACTGATCCAGAATATTATAAGTGGACTCAATGGATTTTTCTACAACTTTACAAAAATGGACTTGCTTATAAAAAGGAAATGCCTATAAACTGGTGTCCGTCATGTAAAGTTGGACTTTCAAATGAAGAAGTTGTAGGTGGAAAATGTGAAAGATGTGGACACGAAGTCGTAAGACGTGTTAAGAGTCAATGGATGCTAAAAATTACGGATTATGCGGATAGACTTATAGAAGACCTTGATGATCTCGACTTTATTGACAGAGTTGTAACTCAACAAAAAAATTGGATTGGAAGAAGTGAAGGTGCAAGTGTAAACTTTTCTCTAAAAGATTTAGATGAGAAACTTGAAGTTTTTACGACTAGACCAGATACAATTTTTGGGGCAACTTATATGGTAATTGCACCAGAACACCCACTTATTGATAAATATAAAGATAAAATAGAAAATTTAGCTGAAATAAATTCTTATAGAGAAGAAGTTTCAAAGAAAAGTGATTTTGAAAGAACAGAGCTTGAAAAGAATAAGACTGGCGTTGAAATCAAAGGAATTAGAGCTATAAATCCGCTTACTAATAAAGAAATTCCAATTTGGATTTCTGATTACGTTCTAATGACTTATGGGACTGGAGCCATAATGGCAGTTCCTGCTCACGATGATCGTGACTATGACTTTGCGAAAAAGTTTAGTCTTGAAATAATTCCTGTAATTGAAGGCAGTGATGTAAGCAAACATGCAAACACTGAAACAAGTTCTGGAAAGATGATAAATTCAGGAATTTTAAATGGACTTGAAGTAAAAGATGCTATTTCAAAGATAATAGATTATTTAGTTGAAAATAATTTAGGCGACAGAAAAGTTAATTATAAGTTAAGAGATTGGGTTTTCTCTAGACAAAGATATTGGGGGGAACCAATTCCAATAGTTCACTGTGAAAAATGTGGTTATGTTGCACTTCCAGAAGAAGAGTTACCTTTACTTCTTCCAGAAGTTGAAAATTATGAACCAACAGATTCTGGAGAATCACCACTTGCAAAAATGACTGATTGGGTAAATACAACTTGTCCTAAATGTGGCGGTCCAGCTAAAAGAGAAACTGATACAATGCCACAGTGGGCAGGATCATCTTGGTATTTCTTAAGATATACAGATCCACATAATGACAAAGAACTTGCAAGTAAAGAAGCTTTAAAGTATTGGCTTCCTGTTGACTGGTACAATGGTGGTATGGAACATACAACACTTCACTTGCTTTATTCAAGATTTTGGCACAAATTTTTATATGATATGGGTGTAGTTCCCACTAAAGAACCATATCAAAAGAGAACTTCTCATGGAATGATTTTGGGAAGTAATAATGAAAAGATGTCTAAGTCAAGAGGAAATGTTGTTAATCCTGATGATATTGTAAGAGATTATGGTGCAGATACTTTAAGATGCTATGAAATGTTTATTGGTGATTTTGAAAAGCCAGTGCCTTGGTCAGAAAATGGAGTAAAAGGTTGCCGAAGATTTTTGGAAAGAGTTTGGAATCTTCAAACTATTATAGTTGATGAAGATAATTATTCAGAAAAACTTGTAACAGAAATCCATAAAACTATAAAAAAGGTAACAGAAGATTATGAAAATTTAAAAGCAAATACTGCAATAGCACAACTTATGGGCCTTTCAAATGAATTTAATGATGCTGGAAAAATTACAAAAGAAGATTTTAGAACTTTCCTAATTTTGTTAAATCCAGTTGCACCACATATTACAGAAGAATTATGGCAAATTTGCGATTTAGGTGGAATTTTGTCAGAACAAGAGTGGCCAATATTTGATGAAAAGCTTACAGTAGATGATGAAATAGAAATTCCAGTTCAGTTTAATGGAAAAGTTAGATTTACGATAAATATATCTAGGGACTCAAATCAAGACGAAGTTTTTGAAATTTTAGAAAAAGATGAACTTTATGCAAAAAATATTGAAACTAAAAAAGTTGTAAAGAAGATTTATGTTCCAAATAAGATTGTAAACATAGTTGTAAAATAAAATGAAAAGCACTTTTTAGTGCTTTTTGTTCTTTATGAGGAGTTTTTTTTATGAATAGCATGACAGGTTACGGCCTTTTTGAAAAAAGAAACGATGATTTTTATATTAAAATTGAAATGAAATCAGTAAATAACAGATACTTGGATATCAATATGAGAATGTCAAATTCTTTGATTTATGCTGAAGAATCTGTTAAGTCTTTAATCAAAAGTAAAATTAAAAGAGGCAAGGTCGATGTATTTATAAATTTTGAATGTTTAAACTCTGAAGATGTTAAAATTGATGTTGACTATAAGCTTTTAAATAAGTATATTATTATAAGTAAAGATTTAGAGAAAAATTTTGGAGTAAAAAGTGATATTTCTTTCTTAGAACTTATGAGAGATCCGAATATTTTTAAATCTCAAAAAGATGATTTTGAAGTAGATTTAGTTAAAAAAGAAATTTTAGAAGTTGCAGAAAAATCACTCAATAATCTTGTAGTTTCCAGACAAATCGAGGGAAAAGAAATAAAAAAGGATTTCAAAAAGAAATTATCCGAAATTAAAAAGTTAACTGATTTTGTTGAAAAAAGAGCTCCAATAACTTTAAAAGAAAATGAGGAAAGACTTAGAAATAGAATTTCTGAATATTTAGATGCTACAAAAATTGATGAGTCTAGAATTTTAACAGAAATTGCGATTATCTTAGATAAACTTTCTATTGATGAAGAAATCACTAGATTAAAAATACATATAGATAATTTTAATGATATAATTGAGTCAGAAGAATCAATTGGAAGAAAATTAGATTTTTTAATTCAAGAGATGAATAGAGAAGTTAATACAATTGGATCTAAATCGAATGATATTGAAATAACAAATACAGTTGTAAAGTTAAAATCTGAAATAGAAAAGTTGCGTGAACAAGTTCAAAATGTTGAATAAATTTTTTATATATTAGGAGGGTGATGATTTGGACGGTGGATTCTTATTAGTTTTATCAGGGCCTTCTGGTTCCGGAAAGGGAACTGTAAGTGAAGCTCTTATGAAAAACAATGATGATATTATTTTTTCAACTTCTGTAACAACAAGAACACCTAGACCAGGTGAAGTTAATGGTGAAAATTATTTTTTTGCTACAAGAGAAGAGTTTGAAGAAATGGTAGAAAAGGGAGAACTTTTAGAATATGCTTTTGTGCATACAAATTATTATGGGACACCTAAAAAATTTGTCTTTGATGAGATAGAGAAGGGGGAAATTGTACTTCTAGAGATTGATGTACAAGGAGCTCTTCAAATTAAAGAAAAATATAAAGAAGCTGTTTTTATTTTTCTAATCCCTCCTACTATGGATGAGCTTAAATCAAGACTTGTGAAAAGGGATACAGAAACTGAAGATGAAATAGAAACAAGATATAGAAATGCCTTTAAAGAGCTTGACTTTGTGGGCGAATATGATTACTTTGTAATTAATGATGTCTTGGAAAATGCAGTAAGTAGTATAGAAAATATTATAGCTGCTGAGAAACTTAGAGTTAAGAGGCATAAAGATATAAAAAAGGAAGTTCAGGCAGAAGAGGAGAGAGATAAATGATTATACCATCTTTTAAAGAATTAAAAGAAGTTGCTGATTCAAGATACGAACTTGCAATTTTAGTTTCAAAGAGAGCGAGAAAATTAATTGATGACAACCCACCACTAGTAAAGACTAATAGCGAAAAGCCTGTTACAATTGCAATTGAAGAAGTAATGGCAGGTAAAGTTAAGTTTGGAGAAAAATTAACTGACAGTGAATATAATAAAGTAATATCAAAAGAAAAAGAACAATTAATTGAAAAAATAAAACAAGAAAAAATTGATAGGTTAAAGGAAGAAAATCTCGAAGAGGAATAAAATGTTAAAAGATAAAAAAATTCTCCTTGGAGTCACAGGAGGTATAGCGTCATATAAATCACCTGGTATTTGTAGCCTTCTTAGAAAGATGGGGGCAGAAGTTAAAGTTGTTATGACAAAAAATGCAACAGAATTTGTGACACCTCTCACTTTTCAAACTATGTCAAATAATACAGTTCACTGTGAAATGTTTAACCAACTTCAAAATATGGATGTGGAACACATTTCTCTTGCAAAATGGGCAGATATTATTGTAATAGCACCAGCAACTGCAAATTTGATGGGAAAATTTGCAAATGGAATAGCAGATGATATGCTTACAACTGTTCTGATGGCATCTAGATCAAAGGTAATACTTGCCCCGGGAATGAATACAGTTATGCTAAATTCAGATGCAAATCAAAAAAATATGGAAACTCTTAGGAAAAGAGGGATAGTTATCTTAGATACGAAAGAAGATTTTCTAGCATGCAATGACTATGGTAGTGGTAAAATGCTTGAACCAAGTGAAATTGTAGATGAGATAGATAGAGCACTCACAAAAAAAGATTTAGAAGGTAAGCATGTCGTTATAACGGCTGGACCTACTGTTGAACCTCTAGATCCTGTGAGATTTATTTCGAATTATTCTTCGGGCAAAATGGGCTATGCTTTAGCTGATAATGCAAAAAAACGTGGAGCAAAGGTAACTTTAATATCTGGACCCACAAAAATAAATGTGCCAAAAGTTGATAATTTTGTAAGAGTTAAGACAACTAGAGATATGTATGATGTAGTTGGAGAATATTTTGATAGTTGTGACGTTCTCATAAAAGCTGCCGCGCCAAGTGATTATAGACCAAAGACTTACAGTGAAGAAAAGATAAAAAAGGGCAATGACAGTCAAATGAATCTAATAGAAATGGAAAAAAATCCTGACATTGCAGCTCATTTTGGAAGTATTAAAAAAAATCAAATAATTGTCGGTTTTGCTGCTGAATCTACAAATATTTACGAGTATGCAAAAGAAAAACTTATAAAGAAAAATTTTGATATGATTGTTGTAAATAATATTAAGAAAAAAGGTGCGGGATTTGGTTCTGACACAAATATTGTTTCCATTATCAGCAAAGAGAAAGTTGATGATTTAGAAATAATGGACAAAAAAGAGCTCGCAACAGAAATTTTAGATAGAGTAAAAAAACTTATGAGCTAGAGAAATCTAGCTCTTTTGTAGGTGATAGATTGTTTGCAGATATTTTTATAGAAAATAATTTTCAAAAAATTGATAAACTTTATACTTACATTGTAAAAGATGATGTTAAAGAAGGTATGAGAGTTCTTGTAAGTTTTGGCAATAGTTACAGAGTTGGCATCATACTTTTTTTGTATAAAGATTATTCAGGAGAACATGGGAAAAGTTTAAAAGAAGTAGATTCTGTTTTAGACGACGAACCAATTATATCTAAGGATTTAATTGAACTTGGTTTGTGGATGAAAAATAGATACTTAATAGGATATTCAAAAGCGTTTTCTCCAATTCTTCCTCCTGGAAATTTGCAAAAGATTAAGAAAAAAATTATTATAGAAGATTATCCAACAGGAGAAGATTTAATTTTATTAAATTCTATTGACCTAAATAAATATTATGAAGATTTGAATATTGATCAAAAGAAAATTGTAAAAAAATTACATTCCAAAGGATTTTTAAAATATGAATATGATTCTTTAGTTTTAGTAAAGCCTAAAAGGGAAAATTTTTTAAAGATATCAGAAAATTTTAGTTCTAAGTTTTTAGAAGATATAAGTGAGAAACAGAGAACTGTATTTAATTTTATAAAAGATAAGAAAGAAGTTTCAAGAATAGAAGTCATGACGAGCCTTTCTATTTCTTATTCACCTATAAAGACTTTAATAAAAAAAGGAATAATTACTGAATTTAAAAAAGAAATAAAAAGAGAACCAGATGAAAATAATTTTAGTTCTGAAAATATATCTCTAAATGAAGAACAGCAAAGAGCATTAAAAAGTATAGAAAAAACTGAAAAAGTTGTGACACTCCTTCATGGACTAACAGGAAGTGGGAAGACAGAGGTTTATTTAAATATTGCTTCAAGAGTTATAGAAAATGGTGGAGAAGTAATAGTTTTAGTGCCAGAAATTGGATTGACTCCTCAAATGATAGAGAGATTTAAAGGAAGATTTGGAAAAAATGTTGCAATCATTCACTCAAAACTTTCTTCTGGAGAGAGGTACGATGAGTATAGAAAAGTTTTAAATGGTGATGTTAAAGTTGTTGTAGGAGTTAGGAGTGCAGTTTTTGTGCCTTTTAAAAATTTAAAAATGATAATTGTAGATGAATCTCACGACTCTTCTTATGAATTTCACGACAATTTAAAATATGACACAATAGAGGTCGCTATACACAGAATGAAAGGGAAAGGTAAAGTTTTACTTGGATCTGCAACACCGTCTATTGAAAGTTATTTTTATGCAAAAAAAGGTTATTACAATCTTTGTGAATTGAAAAATAGGGCGAAAAAGGGAGCCTTTCTTCCAAATACGAAAATTGTGGACATGAGAGATGAGCTTTTAATGGGGAATATTTCTATTTTTAGCAGGGAATTAAGAGATGCAATAAAAGATAAATTAGAAAAAAAAGAACAAATTATTTTATTTTTAAATCGACGAGGCTTTTCTAATTTTATTTCGTGTAGATCTTGTGGAGAGGTTATAAAATGTGATAATTGTGATATTTCCATGACTTATCACAAATCAAAGAATAGATTAATTTGTCATTATTGCGGAAGTACAAAAGAAGTACCAAAAGTTTGTCCAAACTGTGGGTCGAAGTTTATAAAACAATTTGGAATTGGTACACAAAAAGTTGAAGAAGAAGTAAACAAATTATTTCCAGAAGCTAGAGTTGTGAGAATGGATAGAGATACAACTACTAAGAAAGATTCTTTTAAAAATTTCTATGATATTGTAAAAAATAGAGAAGCAGATATAATTATTGGAACTCAAATGGTGTCAAAAGGATTTGATTTTGAAAATGTTACACTCGTTGGGATAGTTGCTGCAGACTTGTCCCTTTATATTTCTGATTACAAGGCAAAAGAGAAAACTTTTCAGCTTGTAACACAGGTGGCAGGAAGAGCTGGTCGTTCTTCAAAAAAAGGGGAAGTAATAATTCAAACTTATAGTCCAGATAGTGAAATTATAAAATATTCTGCAAATGGTTATTATAAAGATTTCTATGAATATGAAATTTCTGAGAGAAAGTTATTTTTGTACCCACCTTATATGAAATTAATTGAGTTTGAATTTTCTTCTTATGAAGAAAAATTGACTTATATTTGGGCAGAGAGATTTTTAAAACAAATGAAAAATGATATAAAAAATATAGATTTAATGGTGACGAATTTTATAAAACTTCCAAAGATAAAAAAAATAAACAGGACAAAATTTTCTGTGAAAGTAAAGCCAAAGGATATGAATCTGTTAATAGAAGTTTTGAAAAGGGTAATTATTAATAGTAAAATAAATGACGATAGTAAAATATTTTTAAATATAGAGTTTTAGGTGATTAAATGGCAATAAGAAAAATAAGAACGGATGAAGATCCAATACTTAGAAAAAAGTCAAAGATAGTTGCGAATTTTAATAATACATTAGAAGTTTTAATTGATGATATGTATGAAACTATGGATGTAGCTTATGGGGTTGGACTTGCTGCTCCTCAAGTTGGAATTTTAAAAAGATTAATTGTAGTTGATAATAGAGATGAAGAAGAAAACAAAAGATTCTATATGTTAAATCCAGTTATTTTGGAAAAAGAAGGAGAAGAAATCTCTATGGAAGGATGTCTTTCTATCCCAGGAAAACAAGGAATTGTAAAAAGAGCAAAAAATATAAAAGTTAAGTACAATGATTTGACTGGAAAAGAGAAAATAATGGAAGCAGAAGATTTTCTTGCTCGCATAATTCAACACGAAATGGATCATCTCGATGGAATTTTATACACAGATAAAGCAATAGAAATGTATGAAGCTAAAGATGAGGAGGACTAATGAAATTTATTTTTATGGGAACGCCTGAGTTTTCTGTTCCTATTTTAGAAAAATTAAATAGTCTTGGAGATATTTCTCTTGTAATTTCTCAAGAAGATAAAAAAAGGGGAAGAGGAAAGAAAGTTACAAAGACAGCTGTAAAAGTAAAAGCAGAAGAACTTGGCATAGAAGTTTTTCAACCTCATGATGTTAATTCTAAAGAATCTCTAGAAAAGATAAAAAAAGTAAGCCCTGATATAATTGTTGTAGTTGCCTATGGACAAGTTTTGTCAAAGGAGTTAATAGAAATCCCAAAATATATTGTAAATATTCACGCATCAATTTTGCCAAAACTTAGAGGGGCAGCTCCAATTAATAGGGCAATTATGGAAGGATATGAAAAAAGTGGAGTTAGCCTTATGAAAGTTGAAGAAGGACTTGATTCTGGGGCAGTTTCTTCCATAAAAGAAATTAAAATAAATAAAATGAATGCTGGAAAGTTAGAAAAAGTGCTTTCCAAAATGGGTTCAGAACTTTTAGAAGAGTTTATAAAAGAAGTTGAAAAAGGAGAAGTTAAATTCAAAGAGCAAGATGATTCTAAGAAAACCTATGCTCATAAGATTTTAAAGGATGATTTAAAATTAGATTTTGATGATACTTCAAAAAATATTGTAAATAAAGTAAGAGGCCTTTCTCCTCATTACGGTGCAAAATTTAGTTACAATGACAAAGTTTATAAAGTTTTTGACGCAGAAATTGTTTCATGTAATTTAGAAAAAGAAGCAGGGAAAATTTTAAAGGCGAAGGATGAACTTGTAATAAAAACGTGCGATGGAGCAATATCTGTAAAAAAAATACAAGCTCCAGGGAAAAGAGTCATGGCAATAGAAGATTTCTTGCGTGGAAATAAGTTTGAAGAAAATTATTTAATAGGAGGGAAATAATGTTTGGGTCGTATTATTACTATGATTACAGTTATTTTATTTATATTTTACCAGGACTAATACTTGCTTTTTATGCACAAGCTAAGATAAGTTCTGCGTATGAAAAATACAAAAAAATTGGATCATCCACAAATTTAAGTGGAGCAGAAGTTGCTAGAAAAATTTTAGATAGAAATGGACTTAATTTTGTAGAGATAAATTTAGTAGATGGAGAATTGTCTGATCACTACGATCCAAGAGATAAAACTTTAAATTTATCGAGAGATGTATATTACAAAAATTCAGTTGCATCAGTTTCTATTGCAGCACATGAAGTTGGACATGCAATTCAAGATTCAGTAGAATATGTACCTTTAAAGTTCAGGGCTGCATTAGTTCCACTTGCAAATCTAGGGACACAACTTAGCTTTATATTAATAATACTTGGTTTTTTCTTTTCAGTATTTTTTACAAAGTTGGGTATAGCTTTATTTTTCTTTGCAGTTTTATTTCAAATTGTAACACTTCCAGTTGAGTTTGACGCATCTAACAGAGCAAAGAAAGAACTTGCAAATGGAATAATAACAGAAGAAGATTTAGTTGGAACTAAAGAAGTCTTAGATGCAGCAGCACTTACTTATGTTGCATCAACAATTGTAGCAATAGGACAATTTTTAAGACTTTTAAGTATTTTTGGAAGAAGAGATTGATGAAAAGCACAAGAGAAAAAGCATTATTAATACTTAACGATGTCCTCTATAAGGGGGCATTTTTAGAAGAATCTCTTGAAATTTTAAAGAAATCAAGAATTGATGAGAGGGATTATAATTTTGTAAAGGAGATAACTACAGGAGTAGTTCGCAATAGAAGTTATTTAGATTATGTGATAAAAATAAATTCTAAAATAAAATTTAATAGAATTCACAGGATAATTCTTTCTATTTTAGAAATGGCAATTTATCAGATGTATTTTTTGGACAAAGTTCCAGAATATTCTATTGTAGATGAATCTGTTAATCTTGCAAAAATTTATGGAAATAAGGGATCGATAGCTTTTACAAATGGAATTCTTAGAGCTATTTCAAAAGAAGATGTACCACAAGTAAAGATAAAAAACAGTATAGACAATTTGTCTACATTTTATTCTCATCCAAAATTTTATACAGAGTATTTTTATAATAATTATGGAGAAGACTTTACGAAAAAGCTTTTGAAGGCAAATAATGAAAAGCCTTCTTTTACGATTAGAGTAAATACTTTAAAGACAAATAGAGAAGAATTGATAAAAAGTTTAACTAATGATGGATTTGAGATAGAAGATACAAATTTTAAGAATGCGATAAATATTTTAAATCCAAGGGGAATTATTGATACAAAATATTTTGAAAATGGAGAATTTTATGTTCAAGATTTGGGATCTATTTTAGTTTCAACTTTTTTAAATCCAAGTAAAGACTCAAAAGTTTTAGATTTATGCGCAGCGCCAGGTGGCAAGAGCACTCATCTTGCTGAAATAATGGAAAATACAGGAGAAATAGTAGCTTGTGATAAGTCAAAAAAGAAGATTAAATTAATTGAAGAAAACGCAAGAAGGCTTGGCGTTAAAAACATAAAAACATTTATAAATGATGCAGAAATTTTAAATAAAGATTTTTTGGATAAATTTGATTATGTATTAGTGGATGCACCTTGCTCTGGAACGGGACTTTATAGAAAAAAACCTGATATAAAGTGGAATAAGGACATAAAAGATTTAAAAAATCTTTCAGAAATTCAAATTAAAATTTTAGGAAATGCAAAAAATTATTTAAAGTTGGGTGGACATTTAGTATATTCTACTTGTTCTCTTTCAAAAATAGAAAATGAAGATGTAGTCTATAAATTTTTAGAAGAAAATGAAAATTTTAAAATAAAAAAATTAAGAAATAAAGAAGTTTTAAAATTATTTCCTTCTGTTGATGATACAGATGGATTTTCAATTGTACTTCTAGAAAAAATTGGGTTGTGATTTTCACAGCCTTTTTTGTATATAATTAATTTTATTAAATCTATTTTTATTGTTCATATCTAATGATATAATAAATAAATGAATAGGTGATTTAATGGAATTAAATTCTATGTACTTAGATGAACTTTGCGATTTTTTTGAAAAGAATGGTGAAAAGTCTTTTAGAGGGACACAACTTTTTACATTTTTTCATGATAAAAAGAGGATTGATGTAGAAAATTCAAATCTTTCGGCGAAGGCTCTCTCTATAATAGAAAAGGAAGAAATAAATAATACAGAAATTTATAAAATTTATGATTCGAAGCTTGATGATACTAAAAAGTTTCTATTTAAATTAAAAGATAAAAATTTAATTGAAGGAGTTTTAATGAGGTACAAATATGGCTATGCTCAGTGTATTTCTACTCAAGTTGGATGTAGAATGGGATGTGATTTTTGTGCTTCAACAAAAAGCGGACTTATTAGAAATTTAACTGCAGCAGAGATGCTAAGAGAGATTTATGAAATTGAAAATAAATTAAATATAAAGGTTTCAAATTTTATTTTAATGGGAAGTGGAGAGCCGCTTGACAATTTTGATGAAGTTATAAGATTTATTAAAATTCTACACGATGAAAAGGGGCACAATACAAGTTATAGAAATATAACAATTTCGACTTGTGGAGTTGCAGATAAAATTTATGAATTGGCTGATTTAAACATTCCAATAAATCTTGCCGTAAGTTTGCATCAAACAAACGATTTTGAGAGATCTAGTTTAATGCCAATAAATAAAAGGTATAATTTAAAAGAATTAAAGGATTCTTTGGAATATTATGTTAACAAGACAAACAATAGGATTACTTTCGAGTACACCCTTATAAGAAATCAAAATGATAATGATAAAAACGTAGAAGAAATTTATGATTTTGCTAAAAATATTAAATGTAATATTAATTTAATACCACTTAATCCTATTGATGAATTTGATGAAAAAAGACCTTCTAAGTTTGAGATAATAGAGTTTAAGACTAAACTTGAAAAAAAAGGTTTTAATGTGACTATTAGAAGAGAACTTGGGAAGGACATTAGCGCTTCTTGTGGACAACTAAGGCGCAAAGTTGAGGTGAAATAATGAGAGTAGTGTCAGCAACAAATGTTGGAAATTATAGAAAAAATAATGAAGACAGTTATTTTGTGAATGATTCAAAAAATTTATATATATTAGCTGATGGAATGGGCGGCCATTTGGCGGGTGAAAAAGCTTCCAAAATGGCAACCGATATTATAGCGTCACATTTCAAAAAAAATAAAAATATAAGAAAGACGGAAGATGTAATAGAGATTTTATCGTCTTCAATAAAAAATGCAAATAAAGAAATTTTTGAAAGTTCAGAAAACAATGAAGATTACAGAGGCATGGGGACAACAGTTTCAGCTGGTTTTGTTCTTGAAGATGTTTTAGTGTATTCTAATATTGGAGATTCAAGAATTTATAAAATAAATAAAGGTATTGAACAGTTGACAAGGGATGATTCCTTTGTAAATTACTTAATCGAAATAGGAGATATAACTGAAGAAGAAGCGAAAAATCATCCCAAGAAAAATGTACTTACAAAAGCTCTTGGAACCACAGAAACTTTGGATGTTTATGTCAATACCTTGAAAATAGAAAAAGATGACATATTTTTATTTTGCTCTGATGGGCTTACAAATATGATTTCTGATGAAGAAATTTTTAAAATAGTAAAAGAGAATACTCCAGAAGTTGCAAAGGATGTTCTTCTTAATCTTGCACTAGAAAATGGTGGCTTAGATAATATTACATTTATTTTAATATTTAATGAGTAGGTGTACAATGATAAATAAAATTTTAGCAAATAGATATGAAATATTAGAAAAGATCGGAACAGGCGGCATGGGCAATGTTTTTAAAGCTCACGATAGAAAGTTAGATAGAATTGTTGCCATAAAAGTTTTGAAATTGGAGTACAATGAGGATAATAACTTTATAAGGAAGTTTAAGAGAGAATCTCTTGCTGCTGCGAGCATTTCTCATCCAAACATTGTAAGTATTTATGATGTTGGAACTGAGAAAATAGATGACAAAGAAGTTCACTACATTGTAATGGAATATATTGATGGTAAAACTTTAAAAGATTTAATAAATGACGAAGGTAGACTTTCTGAAAAGAGAGCTTTAAATTATTGTATTCAAATTGCAGAAGCATTAAAAGTTGCCCATTCAAAACATATTGTCCATAGAGATATCAAGTCACAAAATATAATGGTAACTAGAGATGATAGAATAAAAGTTACAGACTTTGGAATTGCAAGAGTAGCAGACAACACTACTGTAACTGCGACTAATGCTGTAATGGGGTCTGTCCATTATTTTTCACCAGAACAAGCAAGAGGAGCTAAAGTTGACAATAGATCGGATATTTATTCTCTTGGAATTGTTCTTTTTGAGATGTTGACAGGAAGACTTCCTTTTGATGCAGACAATCCTGTTTCTGTTGCACTTATGCAAGTTCAATCACAGATGCCAAAGCCTTCTGATTATATAAAAAGTATAGATCCTTCTGTTGATGCACTTGTTTTAAAGATGACAGAAAAAGATCCAAATGATAGATACGAAGATGTTTTTGATTTAATTAGAGATATTAAGGATTATACTATTGGTGCAAAAACTTTTACTGTAAATAGAAGTTATGAAGAAGATGATGATAGAACTGTTGTTACACCACCAATAAGTAGAAGATCGGAAAGAAATAATTTAAAAAGAACAGATAATAATAAAAAAAGCAAACCAAAAAAAGTTGTAAAAAAGAAAAAATCAGTTGCACCTGCAATACTTGGAGTTTTTTCGGCAATAATTATTATTGCTCTTCTAATTTACGTAGTGCCAAAGGCTATTAAAGGAATGAAAAGTGATGATAAAGTTGAAAAAATTGTTGTAGAAAATTATATAGGAAAAACTAGAGAAGAAGCAAAAGAATTAATTGAAGCACAAGGTCTTGTATTAGATGTAAGTACAGTAGAAGATGAAAATAAACCAGATGGAGTTGTCTTGGAACAAAATCCAGAAAAGGGAAGCGAAGTGGAAAAAGGCTCTACTGTTAAACTAGCAATAAATGAACTTCCAGATTCTGTTCCAGTTCCACCATTAAAAGGTCTTACACAGGAAGAAGCAGAAAAAACTTTAAAAGAAAATTCATTAAAGCTCGGTTCTGTTGAAGAAGAATTTAATGAAGAAGTTGAAGAAGGAAAAGTTATTTATTCAAATCCTGATGGAGGATATTCTGTCAAGAGAGGTACAGCTGTAAAGGTTATAATTTCTAAAGGAGTTGACAAAACTCCAGTTGTATTAAGCGATTACAAAGGAATGGATCAAGACGTAGTTGTAAATCAATTAAAGAGTTTAGGAATTACAGTTGTAATTGAAAATGGAAATAGCAATAAGGTTGCCGAAGGACAAGTTTATGATATGGATCCTAAAGCAGGAGAAACAGTTGAAAAGGGTTCAACAGTTACTCTATATATTTCAAAGGGTGCATCTGATGATGAAGAAGAAAATGAAGATACTACTGAAGAAAATGAAAATGGATACAATAAAGTAAATAATGTAAAAGTTAAAGTTCCCGATGATGGAGAAACTCACAAAGTTACTGCAGAAAGAGTTAAAGATGCAAAGGGAAATAAAATTAGTGCACAGTCTGTTTGGAATTACAATATAGATTCTGGTGAAACGACAACTGTTGAACTAATTGGTCCAGGCGAATACAATATTTACGTTGATGGCAATATTGCTAAAACAGAGACGATAAAATAATGATAGGAAAAATTATAAAGCTCACTGGAGGATTTTACTATATTAAGTCTGGAGATAAAATTTTTGAAACTAGAGCTAGAGGAAATTTTAGACATTTAAAAGTAGAACCAATAGTAGGCGATGATGTAGAATTTAAATATGAAGAAAAAACTCTGGGATATATTGAAAAAGTATATCCCAGAAAAAATATACTCACAAGACCAAAAGTTAGCAATGTAGATTTGGCTCTCATAGTGATACCAGTAATGGATCCAAAATACAATTTTATGATAATAGATAAGACTATAGTACAAGCAGAGCACCAAGGAATTGATGTTGCAATTGCAATTAATAAATGTGATTTAAATAAAGAGGATGCAGATAATTTAGAAAAAATCTATAAAAATTCTGGATTTAAAACTTTTTTGATTTCAAAAGATGACGAGAAAAGTGTAAATTTGTTAAAGAAATATTTAAAGGGAAAAACTGTTGCTTTTTGTGGAGTAAGTGGTGCTGGAAAATCTACAATAACATCTTTAATTTTAAATAGAGATGTTGAAGTTGGAAAAGTTTCTGAAAAGACTAAGAGAGGCAGACATACAACTAGGCATACAGAAATCTTATATGGAGATGACATTTATATTTTCGATACACCAGGTTTTTCTTCATTGAAATTAGATATAGACAAGGAAGAACTTAAAAATTATTTTAGAGAATTTAAAGATTATAGTAATTGTAAATTCAACGATTGTAATCATATAAAAGAACCTAAATGTGCTGTAAAATACGCAGTTGAAAAGGGACAGATAGAAAAGTCAAGATACGAAAATTACAAGTATATTTACAATGAATTAAAAGAAAGAGGAGAATACTAATGATTTCACCTTCACTACTTTCAGCAGATTTTACAAATTTAGAAAAAGAATTTAAAATTTTGAATGAGGAGAAAGTCGACTTCATTCATCTAGACATAATGGATGGCAATTATGTGCCAAATATTTCCTATGGTCCAGGGATTGTAAAAAGTTTAAGACCTTTAACAGAAATACCCTTTGATACACATCTTATGATTGAAAAACCTGAAAATTATATTGAAGAATTTGTAAAATCTGGTTCAGATATTATTACAATTCATCCAAGCACAACAAAACATTTAGATAGAACTTTATCTATAATAAGATCTTTTGGTAAAAAAACAGGGCTTGCACTCAATCCTGGAGATAGCTTAGGAGTTTTAGATTATAATTTGGAAAAACTAGATTTAGTTCTTGTAATGAGTGTAAATCCAGGTTTTGGTGGACAAAAATTTATTCCATCTTCTCTTAGAAAAATTAAAGAGATAAAAAAAATAATTGAAAAAAGAAATTTAGAAACTTTAATTGAAGTTGATGGTGGAGTAAAACTTGATAATGCAAAAGAGATTTTGGATGCAGGAGCAGATATTCTAGTTGCTGGGTCTGCAATTTTTGAAAAAGATAAAACTAGAGGAAATATAAAATCTTTTAAGGAAATTTTATGAAAAGAGCTCTTTTAATAACTGGTGGTAGAGAGGTTTCCAAAGATTTAATAAAAAAGTATAAAAAGAATCGTTTTGTTTTAGTTGCAGATGGAGGTGCAAGACTTCTTAGAAAATATAATTTAAAGGGGGATCTTTTACTAGGGGATTTAGATTCCATTGGAAATGAATCTCTTAAATATGTTAGAGAAAACAATATAAAATTTTTAAAATTTCCTTCGCAAAAAGCAGCGACTGACACAGAATTATGCATTAATTATTTGATTAATGAGAAATATGAGGACATAGTGATTTTAGGGGCACTTGGGACAAGGCTTGATCACGAATTAGCGAATCTTTTTCTTCTAAAAAAACTTTATAATAAAGGAATTTGTGCAAAAATAATTGATGACAATAATGAAGTGATTTATGTTAAAGAAGGAGAATATAAATTTAAAAAGTCAGACAAAAAATATTTTTCTCTAATAAATGCAGGAGAATCTTTAAATTTTTCTACAAAAGGACTTTTTTATGAAGTTGAAAATTTGAAAATAAATAATTACAATCCAGGTCGTGCAGTGAGCAATGAAATCTTAGAAGATGAGGCAACTATTATAATAAATAGTGGTTCTGCTTTTATAATTAAGTCCATAGATTAAAACTAAATAAATTTGTTTGAAGTTGTGTTACTTTTAAGCACAACTTTTTTATTGATTTTTATATAAATTAAAAAATCCCCCAATAAATTTGGAAGATTAAAATACTATGTAATTAAATTAAAAATAAAGATTTTGAAAATTGGAGTATAAAAAAGGATCTTTTTTTAAGACCCTAATTTATATAGCTCTTTCAACTTTACCAGATCTTAAACATCTAGTGCACACATATATTCTTTTAGGTGATCCATTAACGATAGCTTTAACTTTTCTAAGGTTAGGAGACCAGCTTCTGTTAGAACGAGAGTGAGAGAAAGAAATTTTATTTCCAAATGTTTTTTCTTTTCCACAAATTTCACATCTTTTAGCCATAACGCACCTCCTTTAGTTATTAAGCAAACAATATTTTATCAAAAATTGTTGCTAAGTGCAAATATTTTTTCGATATGTTTTTATTTTACACTAATTTATTATTTTTTACAAAGTAATTCCTCAAATTCTGTTAATCTTTTAAAATTTCTGATATAATAAAAAAGATAAGGAGGTGCCCTAATGCCGGCAATTATTAATAGAGAACTTGGAAATATTGTAATAGAGGATAGCGTACTTGCAAATATAGCTGGAATTTCAGCTATGGAAAGTTACGGAATTGTTGGAATGGCATCAAAAAATGCCGCAGATGGTATTTTTGAGCTTTTGAGATTCGAAAATCTTTCAAAGGGAATAGTTGTAAATACTGAAGAAAATGAAATCAGAATAGAACTTCACGTAATTCTAGAATATGGAGTGAAGATTTCTACTGTTGGTGAAAATATTATAGAAAGAGTTAAGTTTAATATTCAAAATTTGACAGGACTTGAAGTAGATAATATTGAAGTCTTGGTGGAAGGTATTAGACTGAAGTAGTGGAGGTAAGATTTTGGAAATAAATAAAATTAATGGTCCTTTGTTAAGAGAAGTTTTTAAAGGGGCTGTAAATTATCTAATATCCAGAAAGGAAGAGGTCAATGCTCTAAATGTGTTTCCTGTTCCAGACGGAGATACAGGAACAAATATGAGCCTTACCTCAAAATCTGCCTTAAAACAAATTGATGGTTTAGAAGGTGAATTTTCGGTAAGTGATGTTTCATCTGCGGCTGCTCGTGGAGCACTTATGGGAGCAAGAGGTAATAGTGGCGTAATTCTTTCTCAACTTTTAAGAGGTTTTGCCGAAGGTCTAGATGAATGTGATGAAGCCAGTACTTCTGATGTTGCTCATGCTTTTAAAAAAGCGAGTGAAACTACTTATAAAGCTGTTATGAAGCCTATTGAGGGAACAATTTTGACAGTTGGAAGAGAAACTGCTGATTTTGCAATTAGACATTATAAAAAGTCTGAAGATATAGTTTTATTTTTAGAAGATGTAATTGTAGAAGCAAATAAATCTCTTGATAACACGCCAAATCATCTTTCTGTACTAAAAGAAGCAGGAGTAGTTGATGCAGGCGGAAAAGGTCTTGTCGTTTTGCTCGAAGGTGCACTTAAAGTTTTAAAGGGAGAAAATATTGATGACCAAAGTGAAGATGAAACTTTAAAGAGAAAAGCACAAAAGGAAATTCAATTTACAGAGGCTGATAAATCTCTTAAATATGGATATTGCACTGAGTTTATTATTAATACAGATTATGAAGATATAGATGCTTTTAGAGAAAAAATTTCTCCTCTTGGAGATTGTCTTCTTGTTGTGGGTGGTGGCGGAAGTCACATTATTAAAGTTCATGTTCACACAAATGATCCTGGAATTGTTTTGCAACATGCTTGCGAGCTTGGTCTTCTTCAAGATATAAAAATTGACAACATGAGATATCAACATAGGGAAATTTTGTTTGATGACAGCGAAGTCCTTGAAGCTAAAAAGAGAGAAGAAGAGGAAGAAACAATAAAAGAAAAGGATTATTCTTTTATAACTGTTTCTATGGGCAGTGGAATGACTGAAACTTTTAAATCTCTTGGAGTCGATTATGTTGTAGCTGGCGGACAGACAATGAATCCGTCGACAGAAGATTTGTTAAAGGGAGTAGATAAAGTTGGCGGGAAAGTAATTTATCTAATTCCAAATAATAGCAACATAATTTTATCTGCAGAACAAGCTAGAGATATTTCAGATAGGGAAATAATTGTGATTCCATCCAAATCTGTGCCACAAGGTATTGCTGCGATGCTCGCATTTAGTGAAAATGCTTCAAAGGAAGAAAATAAAGAAAATATGATAGACGCAATAGGAAGTGTAATTGACGCTTCTGTAACTTATGCCGTTCGTGATACTACAATGGGTGAAAAAGAAATTCACAAAGATGACATAATTGGTATTGCTTCAAAGGACATTGTTTCAAGTGGAAAAAAAGTAAATGATGTTGTAGTTGAAACTGTGGAAAAACTTATGAACGAGGATATTTCTCTTGTAACTTTATTTTATGGGGAAGACGTGAAAGAAGAAGATGCAGAAAAGGTACAAGAAGCAATTGAAGAAAAATATCCAGATATTGACATTGATGTGATAAAAGGTGATCAACCTATTTATTATTATATTATTTCATTAGAATAAATTTTAGCCCAAAGTTTTCGCTTTGGGCTTTTATAATAGGAGAAATTATGGTTAATTTAAAGGATTCTATTAAAAATTTGAAGGGAGTTGGCCCCAAAAGAGAAGAACTTTTTCACAAACTTGGAATTTATAGCGTAGAAGATCTTTTATTTTTTTATCCCAGAAAATACGAGGACAGTTCGAAAATTGTAAAAATTTCAGGTGCTAAAATTGGAGAAAAAAATACTTTTAAAGTAAAAATTATATCAAAACTTCAAAATAGAAGAATAAGAAAGGGCCTAACTCTCACAAGTTTTCTTGCAGAAGATGAAAGTGGAGAAATGGAGATTTCATTTTTCAATGCATTTTATTTAAATAAATTAATAAAAATTGGAAGAGAATATTTAGTTTATGGTAAAGTTGATTTTTTCAGAGGTAGAGTGAGCATTTCGAGTCCTGAAATTGAGGAAATACATAATTTAAAAAAACTTGGAAAAATTTCTCCTGTTTATAGTTTAACTGAAGGACTAAATAATTTTGCTTTCGAAAATTTAATAGATCAAGTTATTGATTTGAATTTATTTGAAGAAAATCTTCCTGGAGAAGTTTTGGAGAAATATTCTTTCATGGATAAAAATGAAGCTATAAAAAATATTCACTATCCGAAAAGCAGAAAAAATTATATAAAAGCTAGGGAGAGATTAATTTATGAAGAATTGTTTCTCTTCGAACTTTCCATTTTAAAAAATAAATTTCAAAATGAAAGACGAGATGCAATAAAATTTGAAATTAAAGATGAAATTTTTGATTTTATGAATAATCTTCCTTTTAAATTAACAGAAGGTCAAGAAAATGTTGTAAATGAAATTTTTACAGACATGAAAAGTGGAAGAGCAATAAATCGTTTAATTCAAGGCGATGTTGGAAGTGGAAAGACAATTGTTGCAATTATAATAATGTATCTGTCCTATTTAAATGGATATCAATCATCAATTATGGCACCGACAGAAATTCTTGCAAAGCAACATTTTGAATCTTTTGTTGAATTTTTAGAACCTCTTGGTGTTAGAGTAGCACTTTTAATTGGATCAACGACAAAAAAAGCAAAGAGAGATATTTTAGATAATCTTCAAATGGGTTCAATTGATATATTAATAGGAACGCACGCTTTAATAGAAGAAAATGTGATTTTTAGAAAACTTGGAGTAAATGTAATTGACGAACAACATCGATTTGGAGTTGTGCAGAGAAATATGCTTCAAAATAAAAATAAAGATGCAGCCACAATTGTAATGTCAGCAACGCCTATACCTAGAAGTCTTAGTTTAGTTCTTTATGCTGATTTGGATATTTCTGTAATAAAAACTATGCCAAAGGGCAGAAAGCAAATAAAGACAATTGCAATAAATGAAAATATGCTAGGTAAATCTCTTGAATTTATAAAATCTGAACTTTCAAAGGGTAGACAAGCTTATGTTATTTGTTCTTTGATCGAAGAAAATGAAGATTATGAAAATTTGCAGGCTGTAGAAAAAGTTTATGAAGAACTTTCAAAATTTTTTATTGATTATAAAGTTGGACTTCTTCATGGGAAGATGAAAGCAGATGAAAAAAATAAAATAATGGATGATTTTGCAACTAATAAAATAAATTTATTAGTTTCAACAACTGTTGTAGAAGTTGGGGTAAATGTTCCAAATGCAACTGTAATGATGGTTTACAATGCAGAGAGATTTGGTCTTTCAACACTGCATCAACTTCGAGGAAGAGTTGGAAGGGGAGATAATCAGTCTTATTGTATTTTATATAATCTTTCAAAAAGTGAAATTTCATGGGAAAGAATGAAAATAATGACAGATTCTAGTGATGGATTTTATATTGCAAATAAAGATTTAGAACTACGTGGCTTTGGAGATATTTTGGGAACTAGACAATCAGGTATGCCAAATCTTAGACTTGCAGATCCTTTTAGAGATGAGATGATTTTAAAATATGCAGCAGATGATGTGAAAATTATTTTAAAAGAAGATCCAAATTTAGAAAGCAAAGAATACTTTTATTTAAATAAAGAAATACTTGAATTTTACTCTGATTTGAACTAATATCTTTTAATATTTATTGACTTATGGTAAAATAAAACTAATTTGGAGGCTTTATGAGGATTATTTCGGGAAATAGAAGAGGATTAAAATTAAAAGCACCAAAAGGCATGGATACAAGACCAACTGAAGACAGAGTTAAGGAGTCAGTTTTTAATATTCTCGGACAAAACTTTGATGGAGATATAGTTTTGGATTTGTTCTGCGGAAGTGGGGCAAATGGAATTGAGTTTATATCAAGAGGAGCAGAAAAAGTTTACTTTGTTGATAATTCAAAAGAAGCAATAGACTGTGTTAAATCTAATTTAGAAAAAACAAGATTTTTAAATCAGGCTGTTGTTATAGAAAATTATATGAACAAGGCAATTAAAAATTTAGATATAAAATTTGATTACATTTATATTGACCCACCCTTTGATAGAGGTGATTTGTATAAAAAATCCTTTAAGCTTATAAGGGAAAATAAAATTTTAAAATCAGAGGGAAAATTAATTGTGGAACATAGTTCAGATAAATCGCTTTTAATAGGACAAGGTTTTGTAGAAATAAAAAATAAAAAATATGGAAATACTTCGATTTCTATATGCGGATGGGATGTAAATGAAAGCAATATATGCGGGTAGCTTTGACCCTGTGACTAATGGACATTTGGACATTATAAAAAGAGCAAAGGATATTTTTGGAGAAGTCATCGTAGCAGTGCTAGATAATACTTCAAAAAAAGGATTATTTACAGTTGAAGAGAGAAAAGAGTTATTACATAAAGTTCTAGATGGAATGGAAGGAATAGAAATTGATTCTTTTGACGGACTTTTAGTAGATTATGCAAAGAAAAAAAATTGCAATGTAATAGTTAGAGGTCTTAGATCTGCCTCTGATTATTTTAATGAATACACGTTGGCAATGGCAAATATGCACTACAAAGATGGCGTAGAAACAGTTTTTTTGTTGTCGTCTAATGAAAACTTATTCGTCAGTTCAACGCTTGCAAAGGAAGTTTCCACTTTTGATGGAGATACAGATTTATTCGTGCCTCCTGTTGTAGGAGAAGCAATGAAGAAAAAATTACTTAGGAGGAAAATATGAATTTAATTGATTTAGTTGAAGAATTGGAAGATCTTGTAGAAACATCATCACAGTTACCACTTACAAATAAGGTTATGGTAGACAGAGATGAATTTTTAGAAATTATAAATGAAATAAAGGAAAAAACTCCTGGAGAAATTTCAGAAGCTCAAAGAATAGCTAAAGACAAAGATGATATAATTAATGGAGCTCACGATGAAGCGGATAAAATTATTGCAGCTGCAAGAGCTCATTCAGAAAAAATTATTGACGAAAATGAACTTGTTAGACAAGCAAATGAAAGAGCAACAGAAATTTTGAAATCTGCAAAAGAAGAATCAACACAAATTAGAGAAGGAGCAAGAGATTACGCAGATGAGTTACTTGAAAATACACAAGTGAATTTATCAGAAATAATCAAAATGCTTAACGAAAATAGACAAGAATTAAGAGGTTAAAAATAATTTATAAAATATTGAGAGGCTCGTTAAATCGAGTCTTTTTTAGTGTAAAATTTTAAAATACTCAGTAAACAAAGTATTTATTATAAACATTTTAGAGGCTTGCGAAACAGATTATATTTTTATAAATTTAGATTATATAACATTTTAGATTCAATAAATTCTCTTTAAAAGTTTAAATATAGATAAGATCTTAATATAAAATATTTCTAGGACTATTTTAATAATTATTAATATAACAGAATTTTTGATAAATAATAAGGTCAAAATTTTTTGGAACAATAAAGATAATTTGCTTAAATTTATTAAAAATTATAGAATAAGGAGTTTTTAATTTGAAGTTATATAAAAAATTATTTTCATATATGCCTGAGAAGAAAGTAAATGGCTTTTTAGCAAGTTTTTTTACTGCTATCGGCATATTTTTAGAATTTTATGGATACTATTTAATTTGGATTTTATTAAAAAGTGTATTCTCTAAAGGAAATTTAGTTAATGCTAGTGGTTTAGTAATAAAAATTTTAATTTTATTTATTGCTTACGGTCTTTTATATTTTTTAGGTACTTGGATGAGTCACCTTGCTGGTTTTAGGCTTGAAACTAAGCTTCGTGAAAAAGGAGTTAAAAATTTACTCAATGCGTCAAATAATTTTTTTGATGTACACGATTCTGGAGAAGTTAGAAAAATTATAGACAACAATGTTGAGCAAACTCATATGATCGTTGCACATTTAATAGCAGACCAAACGGCGGCTTTTTTGACGCCAATTTTAATGCTTATTTTAGTCTTTAAAGTTGATTTATATCTTGGATTATTTTTTGTATTAATAATTCTTTTAAGCCTTATAGTGATAAAAAAAATGGTGGGCGACCAAAGCTTTATGAAAGTTTATATGGATAAACTCGATGAAATGAATGCAGGAGCTGTTGAATTTGTGAGGGCAATGCCAGTTGTAAAAGTTTTTAACGCACCATTAATTGGTTTTAAAAAGCTTTATAATTCAATACTTGAGTATAAGGATATGGTTTATAAATATTCTATGTCTTGCAAAGTTCCCTTTGTGATTTTTCAGTGGCTTTTAAATATTTTTATTGTCGCACCAATTTTTATTGCAATATTTATGGTTAGCCATGGAGGGGATGCTTATATTTGGAGTGCAAAAGTTTTATTTTTCACGCTTTTTATGGGGATGTTTTTTACAACTACAATGAAGATAATGTATGTTTCCATGTATGTTTTCCAAGCAAATTCAGCAGTAGATAATCTCGAAAATTTATTTGTTGAAATGGGCGATAAGGAAATTAAATTTGGAAGTGATGAAGTTATAGAAAATAATAATATTGAATTTAAAAATGTAGATTTTTCTTATGACGGAGAAAATAAAATTTTGGAAAATTTTTCTTTTAAATTTGATGAAAATAGAGTTTATGCTTTAGTCGGTTCATCTGGTTCTGGCAAGTCAACTATTGCAAAGTTAATTTCTGGACTTTATCCTGTTGACAAAGGCGAGATTTTAATTGGGAATAAAAATATTTCTTTTTACGAAAAGAAAATTCTTATGCAAAATATTGGAATAGTTTTTCAAAATCCAAAATTATTTTCTGGAATTTCTATTTTTGAAAATGTAAAGCTTGCTAAAGAAGATGCAAGTGATGAGGAAGTTTATAAGGCCTTGAAACTTGCAAGGTGTGATGAGTTTATAAATAAATTTAAGGATAAGTATGATTCAGTTATTGGAGCAGATGGAATAAATTTATCAGGTGGAGAAACTCAAAGAGTTTCCATTGCAAGAATTTTCTTAAAAGATCCTAGAATAATAATTTTAGATGAAGCATCTGCTGCAGCAGATCCAGAAAATGAGTTTGAACTTCAAGTTGCTTTTAAAGATTTGATAAAAAACAGGACAACAATTATGATTGCTCATAGGCTTTCTTCAATAAGAGGTGTAGATGAAATTCTTTTTGTTGAAAATGGAAAAATTATAGAAAGAGGATCTCATAAGGAATTAATGGAATCTGAAACTTCTTATAAAAAATTTGTCAATTTGTATGAATCTGCAAATGAATGGAGGGTGTCATGAAAAACTATTTGAAAAATAGATTTGCGCTCACTGACAAGGGTGCAGAAGGCGAAGTAGTAGCAATTAAATATTCGACTTTAAAAAGTCTTTCTTATATGCTCCCAATGTTTTTATTGATGTATGTTATACAAGGACTACTTGGAATGGGAGATTTTAGTGTAAAAGTTGCAGTAATTTCTTTTGTAATAATTGCAGTCTTAATGGTACTTGTACTAAATAAAGATTATATCACGACATACAACGAAACATATAGTGAATCGGCAAATCTTAGAATTGAAATTTCTGAAATAATAAAGAAACTTCCACTTTCTTTTTATTCAAGACATGATTTAACAGATTTATCTCAAACAATTATGAAGGATGTGGAAACTATTGAGCACGCACTTAGCCATGCAGTCCCAGGATTTTATGGTTTTATAATAAGTTTTATTATTGTTTCAATTTTACTTTTAATTGGAAATGTAAAACTTGGGCTTGCTGTTATTATACCCATACTTTTTTCGGTGATTTTAAGTTTGTTGTCAAAAAAAATGCAAACTAAAGCCACTAAATCTTATTACAAAGAACAGAGAAAATCTGCAAGGATGTTTCAAGAATTAATTGACTTATCTACAGAAATAAAATCTTATAATTTAACTGAAAAAAAGATGACAGATTCAATTAATTTTGTAAAAAATCTTGAAAAACAACATATAAAATCAGAAATCGGGCAAGTAATTCCTGTATGTGGGGCAAATGTCGTCGCCAATTTATCTCTTGCACTTGTAATTTATTTTGGTCTAAAGGGTCTTACAAATGGAGAGATTAATATTTTATATTTTGCAGGATATTTATTTGCAGCGGCAAGGCTTATTGATGGAGTTGCAGCTTTTAATGAATTTTATGGAGAGCTAATGTATATTGATTCACCTGTTGAAAAAATAAAATCACTTAAAAATGCAGAAGTTCAAAGTGGAGACAAAGAAGAATTTAAGACTTTTGATATTGTTGGAAAAAATGTAGAATTCTCTTATTTAGATGATAAGAAAGTAATAGAAAGTATTTCTTTTAAGGCATTTCAAGGTAAGACTACTGCTTTGGTTGGACCTTCTGGATGTGGAAAAAGTACACTTTTAAAACTTGTTGCAAGACTTTACGATTATGATTCTGGAAAAATTTTAGTAGATGATAAAGAGATAAAAAAAGCAAGGACAGAAGATCTTTTTAAACATATTTCAATGGTATTTCAGGATGTAATTTTATTTAATGGAACTGTTATGGAAAATATTAGACTTGGAAATTCAAAGGCAAGTGATAAAGATGTTCTGAAAGCTGCTGAGCTTGCAGGATGTGATGAGTTTGTTAAAAAGCTTCCTAAAGGATATGATACAGAAATAGGAGAAAATGGTTCAAAATTATCAGGTGGAGAAAGGCAGAGAATTTCTATTGCAAGAGCTTTTTTGAAAAATGCAGAAATAATTTTATTGGATGAAATTGCAGCATCTCTTGATGTAGAAAATGAAAAATTTATACAAGAGTCACTAAATAAACTGACAAAAAATAAAACTGTGATGATAATATCACATAGAATGAAATCTATTGAGGGAGTAGACCAAATTATAGTAATGAAAGATGGAAAAATTGAAGCTTTTGGAAAACATGAAGAACTCATTAGAACAAGTGAAACGTATAAGAAAATGATTGATTCATCAAAAAAATCTGAAGACTTTATTTATTGAGATAAGCTAGTTAAATAGCTGTAGATTAAAACTTGAAGCATTGTGACTGGGTCGACGGCTAATTTTCTTACTAAATTGGAGTATGATTTTATTAATTTATTTAAATCCATCCTTTACATTAAATCTTGTATTAAACCAACTTTTCCGTCATCATCAAAGCAAGTTTGTGAGGTAAAGTTTAAACTTAGTTGCAAAGTTGAACGATTTAAGGTAAGCTTATTTTGATAAATTAATGAATTGTTCATACCTTAATTTTATCAAAAACAAAAAAACGGCTTTTGCATATGCGAGCCGTTTTTTTTGTTTTATTTTGCAACAGCACCTTGTTCATACACAAACTATTTCACAGCTTAATTATTATAAACTATAAAAAGAAGCCCGCATGCGAGCTTCTAAAAAAATTATATAAAATTTATATTTATTGAAATAATTATCTTAATGAAGGTCCTTGTTCATAGTGTGGAGCTTCATTTTTGTCATTTCTTTTTTTAAGTTCAAATTCTTTTCTAGTCATTACATCATCAACTTTTACGTTAACTTCAACAACTTTAAGACCAGTCATTTGTCCAACAGATTGAGCAATATTTCTTTTTAATTCTTCAAAAACTTTTGGAGCAGAATGACCATATTCTAGAATAATTGAAGCATCAATTGCAGCTTCTTTTTCTCCAACATCTGCAGAAATACCTTTAGTTAAGCTATATCCGCCAAATTGTTCAGAAATTCCAGAGAAGAATCCACCTTTCATATCTAGAACGCCAGGAACTTCGTGACAAGCAATTGCTGCTATTTTTTCAATAACAGAATCTTCAAAAGTAAGTTTTGATTCATGAGCTTGTCCTTCGTCGTCTTTGAAATTATCTTTGAAGTTGTCTTGTAAGTTGTCTACAAAGTTTTCTCTTTTTTGGGCTCTTTCTTGTTCCTTTTCTCTTTTTTCTTGTTCTTTTTCAATTTTTTCTTGTTCTTTTTTGTTTACGCCTGCAATTTCATTGTATTTAGCTTCGTTTGCCATAATATTTCTCCTTTTTAGTTAATTTTAGTTAATAGTTTTTAAAAATTTTTTCTAACAAAAATAATGCTTTCGGATCACCATCTTTGTACTTGCCATAAATGTTGCCAATTAAATAAAAGATTATAATTAAAAGTGTTCTAAAAAAACCTATTGTCAAAAATAATATTGAAATGATTAGTCCAAATATAGTGTACTTAAACTCATTCCAGTGTAATCTAGTGAAGTTTTTAAATTTGTTTTTTAAAGTAGAAACTTCTCTTTCTTTTTTCTTTTCGACTACAACTATTTTTTCATTTTCAGGGTTTTTATTTGAGTTTTCATAATTATTTTGATAATCCGGAAAATTTCCATAATTATTAATCATATGAACCTCCTAAACCACTCTCTTATTAGAATCTTTCTTGATATCGTAAAATTTAACATCCACTTTATCAACAGGATAACCAGTGAAAGTTTCTAAATTATTAGCTACATCTTCTTTAATTGTATTACCAAGGGAATTTAAATCTTCGCCTTCATATACGCCACAAGTCACTTTAGTATTTATCTTATGGGCTTTTTTTCCATTGTTCACTTTAACAATTGCACTTGAGTTTTTGACTCCGGGATACTTATTTACAGTTGTTAGCACATTATTTTCAATGGCTTTAGATGTTATAAGCATTTCGCCAGAATCATCTTTATCAATTAAATAATTATTAATTGTAGGAAGAGCAATAGCTTGAATAAAAATGAATAAAGCAAATAATGCACCTAAAATTGATACAATAGTCAAGAAATAGAAAAACCATCCTTGTCCATAATAACCAGCTAGTGTATTTGTTACCTTACCATAGTCAAACATCAAGAAATATGAACAAAATATAGCAAGTAGTAGGGCGATAGCAAAAATAACATTAACCCATTTTCGCCATCTCTTCAATCTCATTCCTCCTTTTAATGATTAATTTAATTAAATTATTAATTAAACCGCTTGCATAAATATATATATCCTAGAAACTTTATTTTACACATAAAAAGTGAAAATTTTTAAAAATTTGTTAAATGTGAAATAAAAAAAATGTATTTTCTAAAAAAGAAATAATGTTACTAATTGATGAAAGTGTTGAAAAATAGAGAAAAGTATTTTGTAGTATATGAACAATGTTCAAAAAAATTATTTATAAAAAATTTACAAAAAAATATATTTTTTTAAATGAAGTGATGAAAATTTATTATTTTAATGCTTTTATATTTATGAGGTGGTAAAATATTAATAAAATCTAGGTTGATTTTTAAAATAATCATTAGGAGGATGAAATGAAAAAAAAGAAATTTTTTAACTCTTTAGTATTTAAATTAATACTTGGAATTATTATTGGAATTATTGTTGGAAATATCTCAAATGTTACTGCAATAAGGATAATTGATTCTATAAAAAGAGTAATTGGAAGTTTAATAGGTTACATAGTTCCATTAATTATTTTAGGATTTATAACTCCAGCAATTGTATCATTAAAAGAAAATGCAGGAAAAGTTTTAGGTGTTACACTTATAATTTGTTACGCTTCTTCTGTTGGTGCAGCTACTATGAGTTTTTTAGCGGGAAAAGCAATTATTCCTAATTTAAATATTGCTTCAAATGTTGGAGGTGGCAATTCCATTCCAGAATCTATATTTAATCTTTCAATAGATCCAATTATGCCAGTTATGACAGCACTTGTAACTTCAATTTTATTTGGTATTGCAGTTATAGTTACAGAATCAAATACTTGGGAGAATTTGCTTTTAGAATTAAATAAAATAATTTTATTTATAGTAAATAATGTTGTAATAAAAATACTTCCCGTTTATATCGCTACTACATTTGCAGGATTATCATATGAAGGAGTAATAGTAAATGAACTTCCAGTTTTCTTAAAAGTAATTGTAATAGTAATTATTGGACATTTTATTTGGATGACTCTTATGTATTCAATTGCAGGAGCAGTTTCAAAGACAAATCCAAAAGAAGTTTTTCGACATTATGTTCCAGCATATTTGACAGCAGTTGGAACAATGTCATCTGCAGCAACTCTTTCAGTGGCATTAAAGTGTGCAAGAAAATCTAAGACACTTGATCCAAAAATTAGAGATTTTGCGATTCCGCTTTGTTCTAATACACATCTTTGCGGTTCAGTTTTAACAGAAGTATTTTTTGTAATGACAGTTTCGCAAATATTAACTGGTAAACTTCCAGAAACTGCAAATATGATTGCGTTTATTTTATTACTTGGAATTTTTGCAATAGCAGCACCTGGAGTTCCTGGAGGAACTGTTGTGGCGTCCCTTGGTCTTATAACATCTGTGCTTGGTTTTAATGATACAGGAACTGCTCTTATGTTATCTATATTTGCACTACAAGATAGTTTTGGAACAGCTTGTAATGTTACAACAGATGGTGCAATAGCACTTATGGTGACAGGAATATTTAAAAAAGTCCCTGGAAGAGGGGATAATCCTGAAGTAAAAGTAGCTCAAAATTAAAAAGAGTTTAAATTTCATAATATAATTATAAAAAAAGACCAAAGCTTAATGAAAAGTTTTGGTCTTTTGAAATTATTAAGTTGTATAAGATAAAATGCAATAAATTTTTATTTTACAAATGTTTTAATAAATGTGAGAACAATAGGTTGGTAGATAATATCCACTAAGAATGCACCAACTATTGGAACAATCATCATAGCCTTTCTACTCATTCCATATTCTTCGTTAATAGCAGTCATATTTACAATTGCAGATGGTGTTGCACCAAGTCCATGACCACATAATCCTGAACACATTACAGCAGCGTCGTAATTCTTGCCAAGGACTTTAAATACAATAAAGTAAGTATAAAAAAGCATAAATACTACTTGACAAATTAGAACGATTAGTACTCCTCCCATTAGGTCTTGTAATTCCCATAGTTTTAATGTCATAAGGGCAAGAGCTAAGTAAAGATTTAACATTACATCCCCAATTCCGTCTACTGAGTGTGCACTAAATTTATAAAAGTTTGCTTTTTCATTTATATTTCTAAGAATAACGGCAACAAACATTGCCCCAACATAATCAGGAAAGTCCATTTTTATAGCTTTTCCAATTTGTTTTGAAACTAAAGTGCCTAGTGCCATACATATAATTATTGCTGAAACGTTTTTAATGACATCTAGATTAGTAAGTTCAATTTTTTCTTCTTTAAATAAATTATCAAGAGCAGATGAATCGAAATCATCGTTATCAGGTTTTAAATCATTTTTAACTATTAGTCTTCTTCCAAGGGGGCCACCTATTAATACACCAAAGATAAGTCCAAATGTTGCTGCTGCTGCACCAACTACTGGAGCTTGTTCATAGCCCATTTTGGCAAAAGTGTTTCCATAACTCATTGCTGCACCGTGTCCACCAATCATTGAAATTGAAGATGCAAGCATTCCATAAGCTGGTTCGAGATTAACTGCTTTTGCAACTCCAACACCAATTGTATTTTGGATAAGTGATAATAGACCACATAGTAGCCAATAGATAATTAATAGTTTACCACCTGATTTTAAAATTTTTAAATTTGCACCAAGTCCTACTGTTGTAAAAAAAGCCAACATAAACGTAGATTGAAAAATATTTTCATAAGCAAAGTTAAACGAATTTGTTTTATATCCTATAAATGTAATAAATATAAATATAAATCCACCGACTACTGGTGCGGGAATACAATATTTTCTAAGAAACTCTGATTTATTTTTTACTCCATAGCCAACAAGTAGCACAATTACAGCTAAGGCTAAAGTTAAAATAGAATCTAAATTAATTGTTAAGATACCATTTTCTCTCACAAATTCCATAGAATCCTCCTTTTTGAAATTTATTATTGCATATTATCTTTCGAATTAAATAATATCATTAGATATGTTCATATTGCAACTATAATTTTATCGCATTAGATTATGAAAAATAGAAAATGATTAAAATTTATTTTAAATTGTATTTTTAAATAATTATTATAATTTTTTATAAATATAATTCGTAAAGTTTAATACAATATATTTAAATGATAAATAATTTCAAAAAAATAAAAATTGGGAGGAGATATTATGAGTAAAGTAAATGTAATTTATTGGTCAGGAACAGGAAACACAGAAAGAATGGCAGAAGCAATAGTTAGAGGAGCAGAAGGTGAAGGTGCTGAAGTAAAACTAATTCCAGTAGGAAATGCCACTGAAGAAGATGTAAAAGATGTAGATAATATTGCCTTTGGTTGCCCTGCTATGGGAGCAGAAGAATTAGAAGAAACAGAAATGAGACCCTTTATGGATAAAGTAAATCCACTTCTTTCTGGAAAAAATGTTGTACTATTTGGTTCATATGAATGGGCTGATGGTGAATGGATGAAAACTTGGCAAGAAGAAGTTGAAGGAACTGGAGCAAAATTAATTGCAGATGGATTTGCTGCTTATGATAATCCCGATGAAGATGCAATTGATGAATGCGAAGCTCTTGGAAAAGATTTAGCAAGAGCTTAATATTAAAGATGTACAAAAGTGTTTTCATTGAATTTTTAAGTTATATTGAAAATTTTAAGGATTTTGAATATCTACTGGCTTTAATAAAATCTACAATTGCTCCAACTTTAAGCGATTTAAAGCTTGGAACTATGATGAATTTAAAAAATGGAGAGAGAAATCTAAGAGATAGTTGGATGGAGAATAAATTTTTATTAAAAGATGTTTTAGACATTGATTTTTATGAATTAAGAATTTTAGAAGATTCTGTATTAGTTTATTTCTTTAAGAAAAAAAGACTTGAGAAAAAACTTAAACAACAGAAAATTATTGAATTTTTAAATTCTGAAGGATATGAAGAATGTAGATCTGTAGAAGATTATCTATATTTTTTAGAAAGTAGATTTACAGAAACTTGTCCCGATGAAATTGGAATTTTTTTGGGTTATCCACTTAAAGATGTGATTGACTTTAAATATAGGGACAAAAAAATTTGTAAATGTACTGGATATTGGAAATGTTTTAACAATGATAAAAGTTCAATAGAAGCTTTCAAGAGGTTTGATGAAGTTAAAGTTATAGAGATGAAAAAAATTGTAGAAGGTATTTACATTTAAGACTGCTTTTGGGCAGTCTTTTGTTTTAAGAAAGTAAATTTTTTTGTGAATTTAAAATATAGAAGTTTAAGAATATATAAATTTATAAGACTAAAATATTTCTAAGTTTTATAAATAAAGTAGATTATTTACTTTGTTTAAGGTAGAATATAAAAAACATATCATTTGTGTTAATACACTAAAGAAATAAAAATGTACAAATTTTTTACAAAAAATATATTTAAGTAAGAAAATTATAGAATATGATAGAGGTGCTTATGGATAATTTAGTTTTTAAATTTTTAGATAAAGAAAATATTGATGAAATATATAATCTCACAACTGAAGTTTACGAGGGAATTGAAAATAAAGAAATTTTTTCACATGATTCTAAAGAATACTTAGAAGATGTAATAGATAATGGTGGTGCTTTCATTGGGGTTTATGATGACAATAAACTTGTTGCATATAGAAGTATAAAGGTGCCACATGAAGATGAAGATTATGTTTCCAAGTTTAATTTTTATGTAGATCCTAATACAGTTTTAGTAAATGATACTGTCGTTGTTCTAAAAGATTATAGAGGCAGAAACCTTCAAAATATTACTAGAGAAAAAATTGGAGAAAAGTTTGAAGGCTCAAAATTTACAAATAAGATAGGTACTGTATCTCCAAATAATTATTATTCTTACAAAAATACTTTAGTTTCTGGATATAAAATTGTTTCTCTTGAAAAAAAATATCCAGACGAATTTTCAGAAGAAGGTTACGATAGGTTTATAATACTAAAGTCAGAAGATATTCAATTTAATTTTACAGGGAGAGAAAAAATAATTTTCTGTGAAGATTTAGAAGGAATTAAAAAAGCTATTTCTGAAAATTTCTATGGTGTATCAGTAGATGGAGATGGAAATATTTTATTTAAAGAAGCTGAGGTAAAATAATAAATTAATTTAGTATGAAAAAGAAATAAGATTATAAATTGTTAATAATATTTCTTTTAGGGGTATAATATAAGTAAATTATGAGATTTTTAGTGTTTATATAAAGAGGAGGAAAAATTTTGGATAATAACAGATATAACTTTTTTGATGAGTATATGGATTCACAAAAGAAAATGATGAATATGTGGAAGGATTATGCAAAAACTTTTGGTGGTGGAGATTTCAATCCTTTTAATGCAGAATATTTCAAAGGTGTGAATAGTATTTTTGATGAGTATGGAACTGCAGATTTTTTTAATTTTCATGGTGGGCCTAGTGAAATTGCAAAAAAAATAAAGGACACTTCTAAGATTTATTATAGTATTTATGAGCTTTATAAGAATATTTATGATGAAGCAATAGAACCTAATAAGGAAAATTTTGAAAGAATTATGAAACAGTATAAAGAAGGGTCTTTGCAATACATTAATAATTATTTATTCCCTTACATTCCAAGTGATCTTCAAAATTTAATTAAACAATGCATGGGTGCATCTGAAAGTTATAAAAATATGCTTACTACAGTTTATGGCCCTTGGATGGATAATTCTGTGGACTTATTAGATTCAATTATGAAAGGGGCATTCCAAGATCCTAAGGAATTCCAAGAATTTTTTAAAATTTGGAAAAAGAGTTATGAAGAAACTTTTGGAAAAATGTTAAATTCTCCTCAATTTGGAATTGACAGAAACACTTATGAAATGCACATGAGAACTATAGATAAGTTAATAACTTTTATGGGAAATTATTCAGAATTAAGTATGATGATTTCCAATCTAATTGTTGAATCTACTGAAGATGTTGTAAAGAAAAGTTTTGAACTTATTAAAGAAGGAGAATCTCCTAAGACTTTTGAAGAGTTTTATGATTTTTGGAAGACTACAACTTCTAATGAATTTGATAAATTATTCTTTTCTGATGAATTTGCTGAATTTTTAGGAAACTTTGTAGATTCTCTAATGGTTTTAAAAATTAATTTAGACCAAGTTGTGGAAGAATCGTTAAAATGGATTCCAATTCCAACAAATTCAGATATGGATTCTCTTTACAAAAGTGTTTATGATTTAAAAAAAGAAGTTAGAGAATTGAAGAGATACATTAGAGATAAAGAATACGAAGAAGATAAAAGGGATAATAAATAGTAGGAGGTTATTAATTTGAAAAGCGTATTAGGAATAGATTATGTAAAATCAATGTCCGATATGGTTGATTCATATGAAAAACTTGTTAAAGGTGTAGACACTTTAATGAATGTAGATTACAGTGGATATGATTCAACGCCAAAGGAACTTATCTTTCACGAAGATAAGATGAAACTTTATCACTATGAGCCTAAGGTAAAAGATCCAAATAAAATTCCAACATTAATAGTTTATGCTCTTGTAAATAAACAATATATGATGGACTTACAAGAAGATAGATCTCTTATAAAAAGTTTACTAGAAGGCGGACAAGATATTTATATAATAGATTGGGGATATCCGACAATGGATGATAAATATCTTGGACTAGAAGATTATATTAACGGATATATTGATGATTGTGTTGAGATAATTAGACAAAAACACAACTTAGAAAAAATAAATCTTATTGGAATTTGCCAAGGGGGTACTTTCTCCTTTATTTACACTGCACTACATGGGGAAAAAGTAAATTCCTATGTATCTCTTGTAACTCCAATTGATTTTTCAACTGATGATGGGCTTTTATTTAAGTGGGGAAAATATTTAAACCCAGATAATATGGTTAAGGCTTTTGGAAACGTGCCAGGAGAATTTATGAATTCAGGTTTTGTTTTCTTGAAACCAATAGACCTTATGATGGATAAATATGTGGGAGTAATAGACCAACTTGATGATCCAAATAAACTTGCAAATTTTCTTAGAATGGAACATTGGATTTTTGATTCTCCAGATCAAGTAGGTAGAGCTTATGAAGAATTTCAAGAAGAAATGTACCACAAAAATAGTTTGATTAAAGGAGAATTTTATTTAGACGGCAAGAGAGTCGATTTGAAAGATGTTAAATGTCCAGTACTTGCAATTTTAGGAACGAAAGATAATCAAGTTCCTCCTAATGCAACTAGACCAATCCCACAAGCTGTTGGAACTGATGATGTTGAATTAGTTGAAGTAGAAACTGGTCACATTGGATTATTTGTATCAGGAAGAAGTCAAAGAGAAGTCGCACCAAAGATAAATGAATTTTTGACAGAAAAATCAAAATAATATAAAACTATCAAATAAAAAAGCCGGGCATATTTAATTTGCTCGGTTTTTTGCTTTTTGATTAAAACTAAATTTGTTAAATTTATATGCAAATTGTTTAATCTGAAATAATTTTTGGATTCCCAATATTTAAAGAGTAATAATAAATTTTTGCAGCATCCTCAACATACTCTGCAGAAAGGAAGGCACTTTCTAAATCCTTACCACAAGAAACTACACCGTGATTTGCCATCAAGCAAGAATTTGAATTTTTTAGGAAAGGAATAATAGATTCTGCAAGTTCTTTTGAACCTGCTTCATGAAAAGGAGCTACATTTATTTCTCCTCCTAAAAAAGGTTTCATCTCAATCAAAATAAGTGGAATTTTTTTTCTTGAAACTGAAAAAGCTGTTGCAATAGTTGAATGTGTGTGAACTACGGCATTGTAATTGGGATAGCTTTTGTAAATTTCAATGTGCATTCTCCATTCAGATGAAGGTTTTCTAAATTTATCGAGGGATTCTCCTTTAGAATTTATTCTTACAATATCTTTTTCGGTTATTTCTAAATAGTCAATTCCACTGGGGGTTATATAAAAGGTATTTTCATCTTCTCCTCTTATGCTTAAATTTCCACTTGTGCCAGCCACCAAATTTTTATCTAAAAGTTTTTTACCATAATCAACTAAAAGTTTTCTATAATTCATTTTACACCTCGCAATATAATATAATTTATCATATTTTTCATTTAATTGACAATTGATTATCCTGTGTTAGACTAAAAATATAAATTAATTTGAGAGGTAAATATGCTAAAAGAAAAAATATTTGAAAGTTATAAAGAAAGTGCGGATTTTATATTAAATAAGATAAAGATAAAACCAGATATAGCAATTATACTAGGCACAGGGCTTGAAAAACTTTTAGATGAAATTGAAGACAAAATAGAAATTAATTATAAGGATGTGCCAAATTTTTTAATTTCTACTGTTAGTGACAATGGTGGAAAATTTATTTTTGGGAAATTGTCCGGTAAGTATGTAATTTGTATGACTAAAAGATTTCATTATTATGAAGGATATGATTTCAATGAACTTGCAATGCCAGTTTATGTTTTAAAACTCCTTGGAGTTTCAAAATTAATACTTACAAATGCAGCTGGTGCTGTCAATTATAATTTTTATCCAGGAGATATTTGTTTAATAACAGACCACATAAATTTTGCAGGGGCAAGTCCAACTAGGGGGAATAATTTAAATGAATTTGGAGAAAGATTTTATCCAATTGACAAATTGTATGATAAAGAATTTCGAGATTTGGCAAAAAAATCTGCAATAAAATTGGGATTTGAATTAAAAGAGGGAGTTTACTTTTTTACAGTAGGACCTTTTTTTGAATCGCCATCAGAAATTAGAGCAATTAGGACATTAGGCGGAGATTTAGTTGGGATGTCAACTATAACAGAAACTTTGACAGCAGCTCATTGTAATATGAAAGTTCTTGCAATGTCTGTTGCTACAAATTATTCTTCTGATAGAATTGAAAATATGGATGGGAGTGAAGTTGAAGATGTTGCAAGAGAAGTTTCGCCAAAATTAAAAAATTTGATAATAGAAATAGTAAAGGAGTTAGATGATTAAAATGAAAAGACAAGATTATGACATGCCTTTTATGCTTAAATATGAAAACATTGCATGGTATGAAAATGGAGAAGTAAAAATTTTGGATAGAAGAGTCTATCCGAAAGAAGTTAGATTTGAAATTTGTAAAACTCACAAGGAAGTTGCAAGGGCAATAACAGATATGGTCACACAGTCAGCAGGGCCTTATACTGCTGCTGGGATGGGAATGGCTCTTGCTGCCTATGAAGCTAGAGATTTGAGTGATGAAGATTTAATTAAATTCTTAGAAAAAGCTGCCAATACAATTTCAACTGCAAGACCAACTACATCAACAAGACTAAAAAAAGTTACTAAAGGTTCAATAAAAGCGGCAAAAAAGGCAATTGAAAATGGAGAAGATGTCGTAGAAAAAGTTTTTGAAGAAGCAATTGAATCTTTAAACAGAAGATATAGTGCAATGGATGAAGTCGCAAAAAATCTTTGCGAAGTTATACCTGATGGTGGGAAAGTTTTAACTCAATGTTTTGGAGAAACTATAATAGGAACAATAACTAGGACTTTAAAAGAACAAAATAAAGATGTAAAATTTTATTGTGCAGAAACAAGGCCATACTATCAAGGTGCAAGATTAACTGCAACTTGTATAAGTGAAATGGGTTTTGACACCACAATTATAACTGACAATATGGTGGCTTACACAATGGAAAATATAGGGATAGATGTATTTACATCTGCAACAGATACGATTACAGTTGATGGTCATGTTGCAAATAAAGTAGGAACACATCAAATTGCAATTGTTGCTCGTGAGTTCAATGTTCCTTACTATGTTACAGGTATGCCAGACGGAGAAAAGAAGGGTAGAGATGATATAGTAATTGAACTTAGAGATCCATCTCTTGTTTTAGGAAATCACACAGCAAAAGGAGTTAAGGCAATCTATCCTTCCTTTGATATAACCCCACCAGAACTTATAACAGGTTTTGTAACAGATAAGGGAATCTATAAACCAAGAGAACTTAAAAATTATTTAGATATAGAACACACAAGTTATTATTAAAAGGTTCTTTGGAAAATTTTAATAGACAACTTAGAAAAGTAACAAAAACAAAACAATATTTCCAAGCGACTACGTCCTACAAAAAAGCTTGCATCTAGCGATGGTAGATGCTTCAATTAAATGTACAAGTAGAATAAGAGGATAAGATCAAATATTATCACAACTATCAATATTTTTTGAAGGCAGAATCTAAATTTTGCCATTAGCATAATAAAAATTTGAATTTTTCAATCAAGAGTAAAGGCATAGCCCTGATCTAAGGATCAGCTCTTGACAGAAATCTTCAAATTTTTAAGATATACAATTAGGCAAGAAGAGAGATTTTTAGAAGAATCTTGGCCTTCTAGTTTAATTGTGCCAAAATTAGATTACAAATATCTGAACTCTCAGAATATAGTAATAAAAGTATATTAAAAAAAATTAAAAAAAATATCAGCTCACAACCTATCGGGAGGAGCTGATACACAAAACTTTTTACATACCTTTTAACATATCCTAATTAAACTATTCTGCAACACTACTCTTTTTAATATATTGATATAATTTATAATGTGAAAGAACCTATATAATAATATTTTCCTGCATCTTTTAGATCAATTGTCCATTTCTTATTTATGCCAATAGTTTTTAACATTTCTTCCATGTAAAATAATACAACACCCATGTCAATAAGTGATCTATCATCTTCATCAGATTTTACCATATAAGCTTCTACATCTGTTCCTTTCAAAACGAATCTCCAAGGTTGAAAGTTTTTGTGGCTTGGTGCGTATCTAACTGATGAGAATACATCAAATATTCCATAATTTTCTAAAGTTTCTATTGAAATTGGTTCGCCTAAATTTTCAGAAAATACAATTTCATTTACATCAAGTCTTGAACTTGTTACTTCTGGGTCAAAAAGTTTTTTCTTTTGTCCATATCCAAATGCAATTAAATAATTTATCTTTGTTCCATTTTCTCCAAAAATAGATTTTTTTGTTGCCTCATCAACTTCATCTACTGTGATCCAACAAGTATCTAAATCGAGATCGACAATTTTTGTATTTAGTTTTTCAAGACAATATCCACCTTTTAATATATTAAGTGGTTTATCATCAGATATATCAAGTGCTATATAATGAGGGGCTTCGATCATTACACCTGCATAGCCTGCTTTTCCTTTTAGCCCCTCTGCTACGATTTTTCCATTTTCGTAAAGTGAAAAACTTATATCGCTTTCTTCTCTATCCAATTCGTCCATAAGTAATTTTATATTTTCCAAGACATCTCTTGGTACGATGTCATTTTTAAAATTTCTGACAGATTTTCTTTTTTGTAAAAAATTTGTCATTAACATATTAATACCCCCTAAACCAGTTATATATTAAATTATATCACATTGGCAAAACTAAAAAAATAGATTTAAAATAATTGTGAAATAGTTTAAACTAAAATTGGAGGGATATTTTGAATTTAACATCAAGTCAATTAAAAGCTGTAAAACATTTTGAAGGGCCGGCAATTGTTCTTGCAGTTCCAGGTGCAGGGAAGACAACTATGATCTTACATAGAACAAAAAAATTAATAGAGTGTGGTGTTGATTCAAAAAGTATTTTAACTATTACTTTTTCTAAGGCACAGGCTCTAGATATTGAAATGCGTTATAGGAGTATGGGTGATGATAGGAATGTTCATTTTTCTACAATTCACGCTTTTTGCTATTCTATTGTAAGAGATTATTCTAAAAAGGCAGGTAAAAGTTTAAGTTTAATTGATTCTAATATGAAAAAGAAATATGAAATTCTTAGAGATATTTATAGAGATGTCAATAAAATTTATCCAACAGAGGAGAGAGTTGAAACTGCAATTTCTGAAGTTGGCTATTGTAAGAATATGATGATAAGTCCAAATTCCTTTGCAAAAAGTAAAAGATGCGATACAGACAATTTTGTAAAATTTTATGAAAGCTATGAGAAGTTTAAAAGAGATAAAAGTTTAATTGATTTTGATGACATGATAAATATGTCCTATGAAATTTTAAAAAATGATGTAGCAATTAGGAATAAATACAGAAATAGATTTAAATTTATTCAACTTGATGAGGGGCAAGATACTAGTAAAAGTCAGTTTCAAGTTTTAAAATATCTTGCCAAACCGAAGGACAACTTATTTGTTGTTGCTGATGACGATCAGTCTATTTATGGTTTTAGAGGTGCAAATACCGAAGAACTTTTTAAATTACAAGAGGAATATCCCAATATTGTAACTTTTTACATGGAAGAAAATTTTAGATCTACAAGAAATATTGTAAATATTGCAAATATATTTATTGCACAAAATGAAAAGAGATTTGATAAAACTGTTGTAACAGACAATCCATTTAATAAACCTGTGAGTATTATAAAGGTAAAGGATCCAAAAGACCAGTACACTTTTATAGAGAAAGAAATTTCAAAAGGTGACGAAGATGTAGCAGTTTTATATAGAAACAATCTATCTAGCATTGGACTTGTGGAATACTTTGAAAGGAAAAATTATAATTTTAATATAAAAGATAAAAAAACGAAATTTTTCTCTCATTTTATTACAAAGGATATTTTAGATATTTTAAATTTTTCTAAGGATCTTTCAAATATAGATTTGTATGAGAAGTTTTATTTTAAACTAGATGGATATATATCAAAAAGACATATTGAGTACTTGAAAAAACACAGAGGAAAAAATATTTTTAATATTTTAAAAGATTATCCAGATCTTCCAAATTATTATAATAAAAATATAAATAAACTTTTAACTGGATTTAAAAAAATTTCAAGAGTAGACGTGTATGAAGCTATTGATTATATAGACAAAGAAATGGGCTATGGGAATTATCTTAGAGAAAATGCAAAGAGATTTATGGAAACAGTAGAAACTTTAAATGAATATTTATATTATTTGAAATTAATTGCGAAAAGTACAAAATCCTTAGAACTTTTTATTGGAAGATTAAAATCACTTGAATATGATTTATTAAAACCTAAAGATTCAAATGCAAAACTCACTTTTTCGACAATTCACTCTGCAAAAGGACTTGAATTTTCAAAAGTTTTTGTTGTAGACCTCTATGAAGGTAGACTCCCTTCTAGTTCAAGCATTGATTCTTTAAGTGAAGATAAAGGTCTTTTTGAAGAAGAGAGAAGACTTTTTTATGTGGCAATGACAAGAGCAAAAAGAGAACTTTATCTTATGTATTCTAACTACACAAATGGAATGAAAAATGAACTTTCATCTTTTGTATCTGATTTAGAAACTTTGGCAGGTGAAAAAAATGGAACTAATTGAAGAAATGAAAAAAATAATAAGTGTTCAAGATAAAAATCTTTTAAATAATCTTTTTGAAGAATATCATCCTGTGGATCTTGGCATAGAATCAGAAGATTTAGAAGAGGATGAATTAAGAATACTTGTAAAAAATATTACACATGAAAACTTGGCACTTCTTTTAGAATCTTCAGAAGAAGAATTAGATGCTAAGATAATGAGTTTTTTTACCAATGATGAACTAATAGAAATTTTTACTCATATGGAGCATTCAATAGTTGCGGATTTATTGGGAGTTCTTTCAACTGTAAGGAGAAAGTCAATTTTATCTCTAATGAAAAGTGCCGACCAAAACATATTAAAGATGATTCTTTCTTTTGATGAAGAATCTGCTGGCGGTATAATGACTACAAATTTTATTTCTCTTCGTGAAAATCTTACGGCAGAAGAAGCAATAAAAAAAATTAGAACAATTTCTCCTGAAACAGAAATAATTGATGAAATTTTTGTTACAGATAATTATCACAGACTTAGGGGAATTGTCACATTAAGAGATCTCTTAGTTTCTAGTGCAAAGACAGTACTAAAAGATATTTTAGAAGAAGTGGATTTTTATGTTTTCGGAACAGATGATCAAGAAGTTGCAGCAAACTTGTTTAGCAAATATGAGCTAGATATACTGCCTGTTGTAAATAATAATATGGCGATATTAGGAGTAATAACATCAGAAGATATTATTGCAGTTATAGATCAAGAACACAATGAAGATATTTTGCAGATGCATGGTGTAAATGCAGACGAAGAATACGACTCAAATTGGGTTGATTCTTTTAAAAGTAGAATACCTTGGCTTATAGTAAATTTGCTTACAGCTTTTTTAGCGTCATCAGTGGTAAAAAGTTTTGAATCGACAATTTCACAAGTTGTTGTGCTTTCTGCTGCAATGCCAATTGTAACAGGAATGGGAGGAAACGCAGGATCTCAAACTCTTTCCATAATTTTAACATCTCTTGCCAGAGGAGAATTGTCGCTAAAGGAAGATTATAAATTAGTTTTTAAGGAAATATTTTTGGGACTTTTTGAAGGAGCAATAATAGGAATTTTGGCGGCAACAGTTTTTGTTTTTTGGCATAAAAATATTTATCTCGGTTTAATTTTATTTTTGGCGATGATATTAAATATGATAATTGCTTGCTCAATGGGATTTTTAATTCCTTTAATTTTAGATAAATTAAAGGTGGATCCGGCAATTGCATCGTCAATTTTTCTAACGACTTTTACAGACGTTTTTGGATTTTTTATATTTTTAGGTCTTGCTACAATTTTTTTACCAAAATTAATTTAAAATTAAATTTTACAGAAAAAAATCACACCTTTTTAAAGGTGTGTAATTTTCTATAAATTTTATCTAATTAATAATTGATGATTTTTACAAAATTCTAGTTTTGAAATTATATAATTTCTTTAAATTAATTTTTCAAAGGCAAGTCTTTCATTTTTCCCATTGAGGTATACTAATCCAACATATTTATAATGTAGATTTTTTAAAAGGTTTTGCATTTTTATATTTTTTCTATGTGTGTCAATACGAACAGAATTAAAATTATTTTCCCTTGCAAACTTTTCTGCAAATTCAATTATTTTTCTTCCGTAGCCCTTTTCACATTCAGCTGAAAGAGTTCCAATTCTGTGGAGTGCTACATAAGATCCATTTGAAGTCCAACTACTATCTAAATTATTTTCGTAATCATAGTCAAATTTATAGATTATAACAGTGCTCACAATTTTTCCGTTGTCCTCTAGCACATAAATATTTTTATTTTTTATTAAATTAGAAAAATTATTTAGATTTGGTTTGTCTTCACCTTGCCACTGGTCTATCCTAAGAGATTTTAATTTTTCTGATCCATCTTCATAAATTTTTTCTATTTTTTCTTTATCTATTTCTTTTGCGAGTCTAAATTCCATGTTTCCTCCAAAACAACTGGCACATTTTCACCAATCTCAATTAAATTTCTTGTGACATAAGAATCGTAAGCAAGAATTTTTACTCCGCATTCCTTTGCCTTTAAAAGACTTTTTGAAAAATTTATGTCTGTGAAATAATTTGGTGTAAAAAATTTCACGTCTTTAATTTGAATTAAAAATAAAATGTAAGTAAGGTAGTTATCTCTGGAATTTATAAGTCCATTTATATGTTTTAGTCCCCTTTTTGTAGGAGCATCAGGAAAGGCAACAATACCATCATCTTCAAGTGTAACACCCTTTACTTCCATTAATGCTTTTTTATTTTCACCTTCAATATAAAAATCAAAGCGTGAATCTCCATGAGTAAATTCTCTTTTTATAAAATCAGGCTTAAATCCAAGGTCAATTTTATTTTTTAAAAGAGCCTCATAAACAACTTCATTTGGGGCTTGAGAATCTATATTTATAATTTTATCGCCTTTAATTACAGCAATAAGAGTGTATGAAGTTTTCCTATTTGGATTGTCGTTATAAGTAACAAAAACTGTGACACCTTTTGTCAAAAGCTCTTTGCATCTGCCAGTATTTGGTACGTATACTGTTAAAATTTTAAAACCTTTTTTGCAAATTGAGATAAATCTATTTTTTCTGTATAAAAATTCTGCTTTTAAAACGCTATTGTATTTCATAATTCACCCTGAAACATTATACATTCAACTTTAAATTATGTAAAATTTGTTATATCATATTGAAAAGGGGAGGAAATAATATGGACATTTTAGTTGTAGTAGATATGCAAAATGATTTTGTAAGTGGATCACTTAAAAGTAAAGATGGAGATATTCTTTTAGATAGAGTAGTGGATAAGGTAAATGAATTTAATGGAAAAATAATTTACACTTTGGACACTCATGGGAAAGATTATTTAAAAACAAATGAAGGAAAAAATCTTCCAATAGAGCATTGTATAAAGGGAACAGAAGGACATGAGATTGCAAAGAAATTACAGAATACAAGATCTTTTAAAGGTGCAAAGAAGATAGAAAAGAATACTTTTGCTTCAGTTGAGCTTGGAAAATATTTAAAAGAATTGGATGAAAAAGAAAATATAGATAATATTTATTTTCTTGGTCTTGTTGCAGATATTTGTGTAGTTTCAAATATTTTAATGGTAAAAGGATTCTTGCCAGAAAAAAATATTTACTTATATAAAGATTTGACAGAGGGTTTGACAGATGAGAAAAAACAATCAGCACTTGACGTTTTGGAATCTTGTCATATAAAAATTATCTAAAATATTAAAATTATCCTTTTTAAGTAAAAAAGGGATTAAAAAAGAGAGTATCATTTGATACTCTCTTTTATGGTGCCCAGAGCCGGAATCGAACCAGCGACACGAGGATTTTCAGTCCTCTGCTCTACCGACTGAGCTATCTGGGCAGGTAAATGGTGGGCCTTCAGGGACTTGAACCCGGGACCTACCGGTTATGAGCCGGGCGCTCTAACCAACTGAGCTAAAGGCCCTCACCATTGGCGGAGAAAGAGGGATTTGAACCCTCGCGACCCTAATCGGGACCTACTCCCTTAGCAGGGGAGCCTCTTCAGCCACTTGAGTATTTCTCCAAATTGAAGGTCACTCTTTAGCAACTTACTTTAACTATTCTAAAGGAATTTTTTAAATTTGTCAACTAATTTTTACAAGAAATTTAAAAAATTTTTATATTTTCTACGTTTCAAGTATTATCTCATAAATTAATAAGAAAATAAAGAGAAAAATATTTTCTATTGACACAGAAAACAAATGATGTATAATGAATACATGAACAACAATTAAACTAAATAGGAAGCAAGGTGTTTTATGAATAAATATACTTTTCATTTGAAGGGACTAAATTGTGCAAATTGTGCTTCAAAAATTGAAAAAAATTTGTCTGAAAAAAATTATTTAAAAAATTTGAGATATAATTTTTTTAATGATGAGCTAGTTTTTGAATCTGATAGAAATTTAGATGAGTTAAAAAAAGAAATACAAAAAGTTGTAGATTCCATTGAACCGGGAGTCATTGTGATAGAAGACAAAAAAGAACTAGATGAACATGAAGAAGAGGAAGAAGAGGAAGAAGATTATTCTATATATAAATCTATTTTTGTTCTTATAACTCTAATAATTTTAAACTTTGTAAATATAAGTGAGAAATATACTTTTGTTTTTTATATTGTTTTATACATAATAATTGGATTTGATGTTGTAAAATCTTCTGTTACCAAAATTATAAAGAGAAATTTTATGGATGAAAGATTTCTTATGACAATTGCTTCAATTGCAGCCATTGTATCTGGTGAATATAAAGAAGCTGTTGCTGTGATGCTATTTTATACTGTTGGAGAAATTATTCAAGACAAAGCAGTAGATTCTTCAAAAAAGTCTATTGAGGAAGCTTTAAAATTAAAGCCCGATTTTGCCAATTTATTAAAGGATGGGGAGATTATTAAAGTTGATCCAATAAATGTTTCTGTTGGAGAAAGGATAATTATTAAACCAGGAGAAAAAGTACCTTTAGATGGAAAAATTATAAAAGGGGTATCAAATGTGGACACATCAAATATTTCTGGAGAATTTGCTCCAATTTCTCTAGAAGTTGGAGATGAAATAACTTCTGGATTTGTAAATTTAGATTCTTCTCTTGAAGTTGAAGTCACAAAAGAATATAAAGAAGGAACTATTGCAAATATAATTGATATGGTTAAAGATGCTAGCACCAATAAAGCAAAAGTTGAAAAATTTATCACTCGTTTTGCTAAAATTTATACACCAATTGTAATTTTACTTGCAGTTGTTTTATTTATAGTTTTGATTTTTTTAAAAGATTTTACTTTTAAGAATGCAATTTATAGAGCGTCTATATTTTTAGTAATATCTTGTCCATGTGCTCTTGCTATTTCAGTTCCACTGACAATATTTGCAGGAATTGGTTCTCTTTCCAAAAAATCTATATTTGTAAAGGGTGGAAATTCTATTGAGGCACTTACAGATATTGATTCAATTGCTTTTGATAAAACAGGAACAGTGACTAAGGGTGAGTTTTCTATTGCAGAAGTTGAAGCAATAAAAGAGGACAAAAATAAAATTTTAGAAATTGCATCTGCTGGAGAGATGTACTCTACTCATCCACTAGGGAAAGCTATTGCGAGAAGTCATAAAACAAAAAAAATTCCTATGCATCTTAATAATATAGGTGGAAAAGGAATTGAATTTGATATTGATGGGGTAAATTATTTAGTTGGAAATAAGAAATTAATGGATGATTTTAATTTGAAATTGGATAGGAAGTCCAATTCAAATTGTATAGATGTTTTTGTTGCAAATACAAATGAAAAAGAAATTTTAGGTATAATTAAATTAAAAGATGAAATAAAAGAGGGAGTAAAAGATAGTATAGCTGATCTTCACAATAGAAATATTAAAACTTATATGTTTTCCGGTGACAAAGAAAATGTAGTTGCGGAAGTTGCAAAAGAAGCTGGCATAGATTATTTTAAGGGTTCACTCCTTCCAGAAGACAAGGTAAAAGAAATAAAAAAAATAGAAGAGGATAAGAAACTTGCTTTTGTTGGTGATGGAACAAATGATGCACCTTCACTTGCAAGTGCCTATCTAGGTATAAGCATGGCAAGTGGATCTGATATTGCAATTGAATCTTCAGATATTGTGTTATTAAGAAATGAAATTTCCTCTGTAGTTACAGCAATTGATATTGCAAAGAGAGTAAAAAAAATTGCATATCAAAATATTTTTATAGCTTTGGGTGTAAAAGTTTTAGTTCTTGTCCTTGGTGCAATAGGTTATGTTTCAATGCCTCTTGCAGTCTTTGCTGATGTAGGTGTTGCCTTAATATGTATATTGAATTCTCTTAGGGTATTTAGAAGCAAATAAAGCACAGTAAAAAACTGCGATTTATTACTTTTAATAAATAGTATACAGAGATTTTTAGTGATTTTATTAGATTTATAATATAAAAAACATTGAAAAAGTGTGTAAAAATACAAGTATTAGTTTATTTAAACTAAAGTTATAAAAATTTTATCATAAAAAAATTATAATAATTATTGAAAAATTAAAATTATTATGTTAATATAACAAAAGAAGATATGAATATAAAAATTCATAAATTTTGGTATATTTTTATGGAGGTAAATAAAATGGCATATGTAATTAACGATTCTTGCATCGCTTGTGGTGCATGTCAACCTGAATGTCCAGTTGGCTGTATTTCTGAAGGAGATATCTATGAAATTGATCAAGATCAATGTATAGATTGCGGTAGCTGTTCAGCTGTTTGTCCAGTTGGAGCTCCAAATCCAGAAGACTAATTAGTTTAGAAGAAGATAGGTATGGGCCTATCTTTTTTTTTATGCCAATTTTTATTCTTATCATAATAAGAACATAAAAATAGTTTATAATGATAATGCAAATGTTAAGAAAAAGTTAAGAGCTATTTAATAAAAATCAAATATAAATTTAAAAAGGTATTGAATAAATAGTTGTGAAGTGTGATAATTAACTTCCACGACAAGATAAATTAACTAAGAATAAATTTAATTTTATTAGATATTTAACTTTTAAATAATTTTTTATTTTTTAATTTAAAACATACAGTAGGCTTTTATTTTTGAAAGGGGAAAGAAAAGTATGCTAATTCATATGGGATTAGATGTAGGTTCTACTACGGTAAAACTTGTAATCTTAGATGAAAAATTAAATATTTTGTATCAAACTTATAGAAGACATTTTTCTGATGTAAGAAAAACTGTAAGAGATGTTATAAATGAAGTTTATGATGATTTTAAATATGATACAGTTACAGTAAATGTAACAGGAAGCGGTGGACTCTCTGTTCATCAATTTTTAGATATAGATTTTATTCAAGAAGTTGTTGCAGGAAGAGAAGCAATATCATGCTTCATACCTCAAACTGATGTGGCAATTGAACTTGGAGGAGAAGATTCTAAGATAACATATTTAAGAGGGTCTGTTGAACAGAGAATGAATAGTATTTGTGCTGGAGGGACAGGAGCTTTTATTGATCAAATGGCTTCTCTTTTACAAACAGATGCTTCAGGATTAAATGAAATGGCAAAGGGATATGAAAAACTTTATCCTATTGCATCTAGATGCGGAGTGTTTGCAAAGACAGATGTACAAGCTCTAATAAATCAAGGTGCCAGCAAATCAGATATTGCTGTTTCTGTGTTTCAATCAGTTGTAAATCAGACAATTTCAAATCTTGCATGTGGAAGACCTATAAGAGGTAAGGTTGCATTTCTAGGAGGGCCCCTACACTTTTTGCCAATGCTCAAAGAAAGATTTGTTGAAACACTAGACTTAGGTGAAGATGAGATAATTGCTCCAGAAAATTCACAAATTTTTGTTGCACTTGGAGCTGCACTTTCAAGTTTTGATTCTAAACCTATTTCTTTTGTGGAATTATTTAAAAGAGTAAATGCAAAGAAAGATATAAATATAAAAGAAAATGATGTGATGCTTCCTCTTTTTAAAAGTGATGAAGAAGTTAATTTTTTTAGAGAAAAACATAAAACAAAATCACTTAAAAAAGTTGATTTAAAAGATTATGAAGGACCAATTTATCTTGGGATTGATTCAGGCTCTACTACGTCAAAACTTGTTGCAATTACTGATAAAAATGAAATTCTATATAGTTTTTATGGATCAAATAAAGGAAATCCTCTAGATATTGCAATTGAAAATTTAAAAGAAATTTATAAAGAGAAAAATTCAAAATCTTATTTTGCAGGTTGTGGCACAACAGGGTATGGAGAAGAATTTTTAAAGGCTGCTCTTAATTTAGATTTTGGAGAAGTTGAAACCATAGCTCATTTTACTGCTGCTAAATATTTCGATCCTGAAGTTGATTTTATTTTAGATATTGGCGGACAGGATATGAAATCCATGAAAATAAGGGATGGAGTAATTGAGTCTATTTTATTAAATGAAGCTTGTTCAGCAGGATGTGGATCTTTTCTTGAAACCTTTGCTCGTTCAGTTAATATGAGTGCAAAAGAATTTGCAAATGAAGCTACAAAATCTAGAGCGCCTGTTGATTTGGGTTCTCGTTGTACAGTTTTTATGAATTCAAATGTGAAACAAGCACAAAAAGAAGGAGCATCTGTTCCAGATATATCTGCAGGACTTGCATATTCTGTAATTAGAAATGCAATTCAAAAGGTAATAAAGGTAAGAGATCCTAAGGAACTTGGAAATCATATAGTTGTGCAAGGAGGAACTTTTTTATCAGATGCAGTTTTAAGGGCTTTTGAAAATTTAACAGATGTTGAAGTTACAAGACCAGACATTGCAGGGCTAATGGGAGCACTTGGAATGGCACTTATAGCTAAAGAAAAATCAAGTGGCAAGTCAAGTATAATATCTGAAAAAGAGTTAGAAAACTTTGAGTATAAATCAATCTCAACAAATTGTAGACAATGCACAAATAATTGTGCACTATCTGTAAATGTGTTTCCAAATGGAAAGAGATATATCACAGGAAATAGATGTGAAAAGGGAGCAGGACACGTAAAGAGTAAAGAAGATGAGCTCTCAAATATGTATCGCTACAAATATGAAAGAGTATTTGATTATAAATCTCTTCCAGAGAAAGAAGCTAAGCGTGGAGTAGTTGGCATACCAAGAGTTCTAAATATTTATGAAAACTATCCTTTCTGGCATACCTTTTTAACAGAACTTGGATACTCTGTTGTACTTTCTGGGAAATCATCAAGAGAGGTTTATGAAAAGGGAATTGAAACAATTACAAGTGAAACAGCTTGTTATCCTGCAAAAATTACTCATGGACATATAGAAGACTTAATAGAAAAGGGAATTGACTTTATATTTTATCCTGCGGTTTTTTATGAAGAAAAGCAATTTAAAAATGCAGACAATACTCTAAATTGTCCCGTAGTGGCAGGATATTCTGAAGTTATAAAAAATAATGTGGATGACATAATAGATGGAAAAGTAAAATTTATGAATCCTTTTATTTCCTTTGATAATAGAAAAAAACTGGAAAAAAGATTATCTAATGTATTTGATTTTATTCCATCAAATGAAGTAAAAAAAGCAGTTAGAAGGGCTTATGAAGAACAAGATAGATATAGACTTGATGTTTTAAATGAAGGGAATAGAATTTTAGAAGAAGTAAAGAATAAGAACCAAAGGGCAATAGTTTTGTCTGGTAGACCATATCACATAGATCCAGAAATAAATCATGGAATACCTGAACTTATAAATAGTCTAGGACTTGCAGTTATTTCAGAGGATGCAATTGCAAGAAATGTAGAGATTGATTCAAGACTTAGAGTTTTAGACCAATGGAATTATCATTCAAGACTCTATAGAGCAGCAAAATTTGTTGGAGAACATGAGAATTTGGAACTTGTTCAATTAAATTCCTTTGGTTGTGGTATAGATGCCGTAACGACAGATCAAGTGCAACATATTTTAGAATCATATAATAAAATATATACTGTTTTAAAAATTGATGAGGTTTCAAATTTAGGTTCAGTAAAAATTAGAATAAGATCTTTAATCGAAGCAGCAGAAAAAAGAGAATTTGAAAAAATTGATGCAGAATTAGAAGGATTACTAGATGATGATCCAGTAATGTTTACTAAGGAAATGAAAGAAAATTATACTATTCTTATGCCACAGATGGCACCACTTCATTTTAGTGTTTTTGAGCCAATAATGAGGCAAGAAGGAATAAATGTAGAAGTATTAAAGGATTCTGGGCATAAAGTTGTAAATGAAGGACTAAAATATGTAAATAATGATGCTTGTTATCCTTCGATATTTGTTGTAGGTCAATTTATAGATGCTGTAAAATCTGGAGAATATGACACTGACCACTTGGCACTTTTAATGAGTCAAACTGGAGGAGCTTGTAGAGCTTCAAATTATGTGGGATTTATTAGAAAAGCTTTAAAGGATGCTGGTTATGGTCATGTTCCAGTTATAGGACTTTCCTTCCAACAAATTGAAAAACATAGTGGATTTGAATTTGAAAAAAAACAACTTGCGAGAATGGGCAAGAAAATGGTACAAGGCATGCTCTATGCAGATTTAATTATGAAACTTACACAAGCTACAAGACCTTATGAAGTTATAAAAGGATCTTCAAATATACTGCGAGATAGATGGATTGACATAGTTACTTCAGAAAATTTAAATTATAGCAAGAAATCATTTATAGACAATGTAAATAAAATGGTTTCTGAATTTAATAGACTTGAAATAACTAATGAAAAGAAACCGAAAGTTGGAATAGTTGGAGAAATTTTAGTTAAGTATGACCCTGCAGCAAATAATTATGTGGCAGATCTTCTTGAAAAAGAAGGTGCAGAAGTTGTAATTCCTGATTTCACTGACTTTATGATGTATTCATTTAAAAATGCAAGAGCAAAGTCTGAAGAACTTTCAAAATCAAAACTTACTGCATTTATATGTGAAATGGGAATTTATTATGTTGAATCTTATAGAAAATATATAAGAGAAGCACTTGAACCAACAAGATTTGACGCACCAGAAAAAATTGAAGAGATAATAGATTATGCAAAGAAGTATGTAGATCTTGGAAATCAATATGGAGAAGGTTGGCTATTAACTGGTGAAATGGTTGAATTAATTGAGTCAGGCGTAGAAAATATTATCTGTGTACAGCCTTTTGGATGTCTTCCAAATCATATTACAGGAAAGGGAGTTATAAAAGCACTTAGAAACTCTTATGAAAAAGCAAATATAATTCCAATTGATTATGATGCATCGGCATCAGAGGTAAACCAATTTAATAGAATAAAGCTTATGCTTTCACAAGCAAGGAAGAATATGGAAGAAGGAAATAGTAAGTACGAAAAAGGATATTTAAAGAAAGCTGCAAGTGTAAAAAATTAAAAAAATCCCCCTCACTTAGAGGGGATTTTTTATGTGTAAATTATTATAAAATTAAATTCTTTTGAAGATATTTTTCAAAGTTTCATCTTGCATTAAATTTTCTGTTTTGTCTTGTTTCTTTTTTTCATCATTGTAAACTGCTATGTCTTTTTGTGCTTTATAGTCTTTACCATTCATTGCACATTCAAAGGAATCTTTTGCTTCTTCAATTTGGACTTGAAAATCAGTTAAATCTTTTATAAGTTTTTTTGCAGCTTCTTCATCTTTATACATAATAGTTTCTTTAAATTCTGGTAAAACTTCTAAAGCTTTTTCACTTGCTTTTAAAGTATATTCGTGAGAACTTTTAAATTTTTGAGGTACATTTAAATTTTTAATTTTATCTACTGTTGAATTAATTTCAGCATTTGCTTTTTCGTAAGAAGCATTTAATTCATCGTCAGAAAGATTGGCTGCATTTTCAAAAAAGCTAGTTTTTAAATTTGACATGGACTTATTTAAACTGTTTTGTAAAATTTTAACATCTTGTACATATTTTTCTTCTTCAACATTTAAATTTAAGTTGGAAGAAAGATTATTTATTATTACTTTAAAGTTATCCTTGTCCCACTTAACATCGGCTTTTAAATTTTCTGCAACAAATCTTAGAGGGACGAAAGTTCTCTCATTTTTAATCAAAGCTGGAGCATCAAGTTCTACTTCTTTTTCATTAACTTTTGCATTTTTTGAATCTATTTTTAATTCGATATTTACATCATTTCCAGAAATAGTAACTTTTCTAGAGTCATTATCCCATAAAACTTTGTATCCCAAAGTTTCGGATATGAACCTTATCGGAACAAGAGTCCTGTCGTTTTCAATAAAGGGTGATACATCTGATTTTATAATTTTTCCATTATATTCGATTGTAGGCGTTTTGTTTGCGAATACGTTTGTGCTTAAAAAAGCTAATAAAATTAGCGAAAATAAAATTGATTTAAATTTTCTCATAATTACCTCCATTATTTATCTTTATTATTTTCTTTAAGAATACTGTCACCATCTAAATTATTGTGAGTATTTAGATTAAAAACCTTTTCTACATAGGCTAGGTTGCTGTCCTTATCTCCTTGTATTTCTATAAAAGATCCATCTCTAGTAGTTGGAGTAACTTCTCCATTTTCATCATCTCTATAAAAAATTATATATTCACTATTTGGACTTAAAGTTTTTGGGATATCAATTACAATTTTTGAAAGGTCACCTTTATAATCTATTAGAAAAGATGTGTTCATTCCTTCAGCAGTGGAAGTTTGAATTCTGATTCTTGATATATAATCAGAATTTTTAATTAATTCGTCAAGTTCTTCCTTGTCAAAATTAGAAGTGGTCATTGTGTCTTTTTCTTTTTTATTTGTTGTAGAAACTTTTGTGTCTTCTGTCTTCTGATTTTTAGAATTTTTATTGCCACAGCCAACAAGACCTAGCACTAAAAATAAAGATATTAAAATAATAAAATTTTTTTTCATAATTACCTCCATTTTTAGTTAATTATATCATAAATAACTTAAATGAGAATTATATAATTTTAAATTAAATTCAATATGATATAATAAGAAGGGTGATAGAATGCCAAAAGATGTACTATTTATTTTGAAAAAATTAAAAGAAAAGGGATTTGAAGCATATATAGTTGGAGGATGTGTAAGAGATAAATTTATTGGGGTAGAACCTGAGGATTACGATATAACAACTTCAGCAAAACCTGAGGAAATAAAAGAAGTTTTTAGAGATTTTAAAAATATTTTAATTGGGGAAAAATATGGTACAGTTGGCGTTTTAATAAATAAAAAACTTTATGAAATTACAACTTTTAGAATAGATGGAAAATATTTAAATTTTAGAAAACCAGAAAGTGTAATATTTTCTGACAATCTCACTGAGGATTTAAAGAGAAGAGATTTCACTATTAATGCTATGGCAATTGATGAAAGTGGAAAAGTTTATGATCCCTTTGGTGGTAAAGATGATTTAAGGGAAAAAACTATAAGAGCAGTGGGAGATCCTATAAAAAGGATTCGTGAAGATGCAATAAGGATAATGAGGGCAATACGTTTTGCTGGAAGGCTGGATTTTTACATTGACGAAGAACTTTTTGATGCAATTAGTACTGAAAGAGAACTTTTGAAAAAAATTCCTCCTGAAAGAATTTTTGAAGAATTTTCTAAAATGATTACATCTGACAGACCATCAAGTTATCTTTTAATTATGGAAGAAACTGGGGTATTAGATGTGATTTTTCCAGAACTTAAAAGAACAGTTGGGTTCAATCAGTTTAGCCCTTTTCACGATAAAACTTTATTTGATCATCTTTTATGCGTAATGAATGAAGTAAAGCCTGATTTAACACTTAGGCTGGCTGCACTTTTTCATGACATATCAAAAGTTGATACTCTTACTATTGGGGATGATGGCAGAGGACATTTTTATGGTCATGAAATTTTAGGAGCAGATGTAGTTGCTGAAATATTAAAAAGATATAGAGTTTCTAATAAAATAATTGATAAAGTTAGAATTTTAATTTTAGATCATATGAAGGTACACAGCGAAATGTCCGATAAAGCTTTGCGAAGACAGATAAAAAGAGTTGGTAGAGAAAATGTAGAGGACCTCTACGATCTTTTGATTGCAGATTGTAAATGTACAAGAGCAGATCGAGATGCGTCTTTTATTATAAATAGAAAAAATAGGGTAAAAAAATTATTAGAAGAAAAAGAGATGAAAACTGAAAAGTTTTTGGATATTGATGGAAACATTATAAAGTCAATGGGATTTAAAGAAGGACGGATTATTGGAGAAATTTTATCTGATTTAGAGGGTTTAGTTCTTGATGATCCGAGTAAAAACAATAGAGAATACTTAATGAAATATATAGAAAATAATTACAGGTGATATAATGACAAGATTATTTGGAACTGATGGAGTTCGTGGGATTGCAAATAAAAAGCTAACTCCAAATTTATGCTATGATATTGGAAGAGCTGCAGCCTTTGTGCTTGCAAAAAATAAAAGTGGAAAAGTTTTAGTGGGAAGAGATACAAGACTATCAGGTGATTTAATTGAATCAGCTCTTGTAGCTGGATTTATGAGTATTGGTCTAGATGTTGATATTGCTGGCGTTATTCCAACTCCAGGAGTTGCTTATCTTACAAGAACTGGAGATTACTTGTGTGGAGTTTCTATTTCTGCATCACACAATCCTTTTGAATACAATGGGATTAAATTTTTCTCAAGTGATGGTTTAAAGCTAGATGATTCTGTTGAGGATGATATAGAAGAAAAAGTTCTTTCAGGCACGAAGATTTATAAAGATGTGACTGGGGAAGATATAGGTAAAATTAATAGATCTTCCCAATTTACAAAAAAATATGTAGATTATCTAAAAACTTTGTCAGAAGAAAAATTTGATGGATTGAAAATTGCTGTTGATGCAGGGAACGGTGCTCAGTCACATATTGCTAAAGAAGTTTTAGAATCTTATGGTGCAGAAGTTAAGATAATAAATGACAAGCCCAATGGGAAAAATATTAATGACAATTGTGGCTCAACTAATCCTAATTTAATTGAAGAACTCGTAAAAAGTGAAAAGTCAGATATTGGAATGAGTTTTGATGGTGATGCTGACAGGATTATTGCAGTAGACGAGAAAGGAAATATAGTTGATGGAGATCACATTTTAGCAATTTGTTCCACATATTTAAAGAGAGATAATAAATTAAAAAATAATGCAGTTGTTGGAACTGTAATGTCTAATATGGGACTTAAAAAATATTTGGAAAGTATTGATGTAGATTTTGTGGAAACAAAAGTTGGAGATAGATATATACTAGAAAATATGCTACAAAATAATTATGTAATTGGCGCAGAGCAATCTGGTCATGTTATTTTCCTTGACTACAACACTACGGGAGATGGACTTGCAACTGGCATACATCTTTTGGAAATAATGAAAAAAAGTGGAAATAAACTTTCACAACTTAATGAACTTATGAGAGATTACCCTCAAGTTTTAAGAAATGCAAAAGTTCGAGATGATCTCAAAAATAAATATAATGAATTTCCTGAAATTGTAGATGCAATAAAAAATGTTGATGACAATTATAATGGAAGTGGTAGAGTTGTAATAAGACCTTCTGGTACGGAAGCACTTGTGCGTGTCATGATTGAAGGTGAAAATAAGGAAAAGCTAATTGAAGATGCAGAAAAATTAGTAGAAGTTATCGAAGACAAACTGGGAGTATAATTGAATGTATAAAATAATATCAGACACAAGTTGTGATCTAACAAAAGAAGAGATAAAGGATTTGGGGATTGAATATGTGCCCTTTAAAATATCTATTGATGATAAAGATTATATTGATGATGAAAGTTTAAATTTAAGTGAGTATTTAATTAATATGGAAAAGACAGAAAAGCCAATAAAAACAGCTTGTCCTGGACCTTTTGATTATTTAAATATTATAGAAAAAAGTATAGATAAAGATATTTATATTGTGACAATTTCTGGAAAACTTTCAGGATCTTATAATTCTGCTAAAATAGCCGAGAAAGAGGCAAGAGAAAAATATGACGATATAAAAATTCATGTAATAGATTCTAAATCAGCTTCCGCTGGACATACTCGAATTGTTTTAAAATTGTTAAATTTTGTAAAGGATAATGACTTTGAAAAAACTGTATCTTTAATAGATAGAGAAGTTGAAAATGAAACAACTATGTTTGTACTAGAAAGTATGAAAAACCTTATTAAGAATGGGAGAATTAAAAAGACAGCAGGACTCATTGCAAATGTTTTAAATATAAGGCCTATTATGATTTCAAATAATGGAGAGATAGAATTATTTGAAATAAATCGTGGAGTAAAAAAATCTCTAGATAAAATGATTAAAGCAATTGAAACAGAGTGCAAAGTTGGTGCATCTAATCTTGTGACAATTTCTTATGTGAAGAATAAAGAGCGTGCTGAAAATTTAAAGGAAAAAATAGAAGAATTATATGACGATGTTAAAGTTCATATAAGGCATACTAATGGTCTTTCTTCTGGTTATGCAGATATAGGAGGTATTGTAATAGCTTTTTGAGGTGAAGTATGAGTAAAGGTAATAGAAAAATTGAAGATAAATTTGATGAAAAAATAGATGACGCCTTTAGAGAAGAAAATTTTAAAGAAATTGGAGATATTATTGGAGAGAGTATTGATAATGCTATAAATGTCACAAAGGATTCAATTAAAAGATTTGTAAATAAAAATAAAGTTCAACACAATCTTCCTTATAGTGTGCAAAATGACGATAGAATAATAAACCAAAATCCAAAAACTGTAAAGAGAGTTAAGCACTTAGGATCTCTTGCTAAAACCTCTATAGTATGTCATCTTATTGCTCTTTTTTGGTTTCTAATGGATATGTTTGATACTTATGGTTCAATAAGAGAAGATTTACCAGCTTTAATTTTTTGGATAATTCCTGCACTTATTGTTTCTTTTTATGGAAATTATAGAATAAAAAAAAGCAAGGATCAGATTATTAGATTTAGAAAATACAATCGTGAAATTGGAAATAATACTGTGATTCCCGTTGCAGATCTTGCTGCCATAGCTGCAAAGCCAATTGATTTTACAATATCAGATCTTTTAAATATGATTGACAAAGATTATTATAGACAAGCAAGGATTGTTGAAAATGGAGAACTTTTCATTTTAGATTCAAAGACTTATAAACTTTATAAAGAAGAAATGTTAAAAGATCCAAAGGAAAGATATCAAGAAATTGAAGATAAAAACAATATAGAGCTTGCTGATGAACTTGCAGAGAAAGTAAAAAAAGAAGTTACAGAGCTTACAGAAATTGCAACTAAAGTTTCTGGTCCAATGGAAGAGAAGATAAAAGAACTTTTACAAATAGTTGGAAAGATTTTTGAACTTCTAAGGGAAAATCCAAACACTGCAAAAGACTTAAGTAAAGCTATAAATTATTATTTGCCAACAACAGTAAAACTTGCAAACTCTTATATAAAAATAAGTGAAAAACCGACAGAGTCTGTTAAGTCTTCTTTATTAGAAATAGAAAATACAATGGATACTGTAAATGATGCTTTTCTAAAAATTTTAGACAATCTTTATGAAGAAAAAATTATGGATATATCAAGTGATATGAGTGTGTTAAAATCAATGTTAAGACAAGAAGGACTTTTAGATGAAGATGAATTTAAAATTGGGGGATAAAAATGGATAGAGAAATAAAATTATCTCTTACAGATGATTTTGATGATTTAAAAGATAAAGATTCAAAAGAAGTTTATGAGGTCATTAATGATGATAAAGTCAAGTTGACACCAGAAGAAGAAAAACAAGTTGATGATTTTGCAAAATCTATTGACATAACAAATTCTAATATTATACTTCAGTATGGCGTTGGAGCACAAAGAAAGATATCTAATTTTTCAGAAAGAACTCTTGAAACAGTAAAGACAAAAGATCTTGGTGAAGTTGGAGATTTACTTTCTGGAGTTGTAAATGAGTTAAAGAGTTTTGATATTGATGAAGAAGACAAAAAGCTTGTTGGATTTTTTAAAAAACAGTTTAATAGTATGACTTCTGTAAAGACAAAATATGACAGTGCAGAAAAAAATGTAAATAATATAATAAAAACTTTGGAAGATCATCAAGTGACTCTTATGAAAGATATTGCTATGCTTGATCAGATGTATGAATTAAATGAATCTTATTACAAAGAACTCAGTATGTATATTTTAGCGGGCAAAAAAAAGTTAGAAGAAGCAACAAATGTGGAACTTCCAAGATTGCAAGAAAAGGCAGGAGAAACAAATTTACCAATTGATGCACAGCGTGCCAATGATTATGTGAATATGATAAATAGATTTGAAAAGAAGTTGCACGATTTAGACTTAACTAGAATGATTTCAATTCAAATGGCACCACAAATAAGAATGGTACAATCTTCAGATACTGTAATGGTTGAAAAAATTCAGTCAACAATTGTAAACACTATTCCACTTTGGAAATCTCAAATGGTGATTGCACTTGGAGCAAATCATTCAAAAGAGGCGGCAAGAACTACAAAGGAAGTAACAGATTTGACAAACAAACTTCTTAGAAAAAATGCAGAAACATTAAAGCAAACTACTGTTGATACTGCAAAACTTTCTGAGAGGGGAATAGTTGATATTGATACAATAAAACATACGAATGAACAACTTATATCTGCTCTAAATGAAGTTAGAGAAATTCAAATAGATGGGCACAAAAAACGTGAAGAAGCATCAATTGAACTTAGAAAAATTGAAGAAAATTTAAAATCTTCATTAGTTGAAATTGCTAATAAATAAAATTTTAATTAAAAAGGTCGAGAATATAAAAGTTCTCGGCTTATTTTTATTTTATCCAAATTTTATTTCTCCATCTGATATTGAATCTATAATTGCAAGAGAAAGAAGGTCGTAACCCATATCTCTAATAATTTTGCCACCATCTTGGAAGCCTTTTTCTATTGCAACAGATATTCCTGAGATTTTTGATCCTGATTGATTTGCAACGTCAATTAAACCCTTTAGTGCATTTCCTTCTGCAAGAAAGTCATCAATTATAAGAATATTATCTTCTTCTGATAAAAATCTTTTTGAAACTGTGATAGTATAATTTTTCTTTGTTGTAAAAGATTCTACTTTTGATTCGTAGATATCATCTCCAATGTTTAGGGTTTTTTGTTTTTTACAAAATACAACTTTTGCATTGTCAAAGTGTTTTGAAGCAACAGTTGCAAGAGCAATTCCACTTGCTTCAATTGTAAGTATTTTATTTATTTTTTTATCTTTAAAATGAATTGCCATCTCTTCAGCAAGTTTATCTAAAAATTCTATGTCTAATTGGTGATTTAAAAAAGAATCTACTTTTACAATATTTCCATCTAAAATTCTTCCATCCTTAATAATTCTATCTTCTAATAATTTCATTTTACACCTCGTAATTTATTTTAAGATATTTACAAAAACTAATCAAGTTGAAGAATATTATTCATAAAACAAAATTTTACTATGTTATAATAAAGATATGAAGTACATAATATTTTTACTTATTTTTTTGACATCATGCACAGGAGAGAAAGTTTTGGACAGTTCAAGTGTAGAAAATATTTCTGCTGAAATTATTTCTATTGATGGCAGGTATGGAAGTGAATTAAAAATAAATAATGATGGCGAAGAATTTTTTATTGATGTAAAAGATATTAAACCTTGGAAAATTGATTTTTGTAATGTTGATGGAGGTGAAAAAGAGTTAGCTATTGGTGTTTATAAAAAGACTCCATTCCACCAAGAGTATGCAAAAAGATGTTTTCTATACAATATAGATTTAAAAAACAAGATACTTAAGCCAAAGTTTAGGATATCAAGACTTTATAATCCAATAGAAGATTTTAATCTTTGTGATATTGACGGCGATACTTTTGACGAGATAATTGCCATTGAAAAAAATATAGATGGAAATTATTTATTTGGAGTTTATGATTGGTCAAATTTTTCATTTGAAAGAAATTATGGAAGTAAAAATTTAAAAAATAAGCCTAAGTTCTTGGATAAAGAAAAACAAATTGAGATTGCTGGTAAAAGATATGAATTATTTTTAGAAGGAGATGAAATAAAATGGAAGTAAATAAAAAACTTATAATTTTTTCTATTTTAACGCTTTTAATTTTAACATCTTGTAATAAAAGTGAAAAAAAAGAATTGGAGAAAGATACTGCAAAAATTGAACTACAAGACACGAAATTTTTAGATGAGATGGAGAATAAAACAACTTATATTGATTATAAAGTTTCTGAATTTTCACCAAAGGTTTCTGATTATAAAGTTGCAGACGATTTTTCAAATGTGGAAAATATTAATAATTTTGGAGATTTTACAGATAGGCAAAAAGAAATGTTAAGGAAAAATTTCTTTGTAATTACAAAGCCAAGAAATTCAGAATATGTTATTTATAGTGATGATGGATGGGATTATCGATTTGATCAAATTCACCAAATTTACGAGGACAATGAATATAAATATATACCTAATTTTGTTACGACAGATTCTGTAACTCACATTTTTCATATTTTTTACGATGGATTTTTGAGAAATTTGGAAAAAGAAGAACTTTATCCAAAGGCAATTGAGTTAAATAAAAATTTACTTGCAGAAAATATAAAACTTTATAATGAAATTAATAATGAAAAATTGAAAGCGATAGAGTTAAAAAATATTGCTCTTGTAGCTACGGATCTTAAACTACTTGGAGAAGAACCTGAAAATATTCCTGAAAAAGCGAGAACTTTAGTAGAAGAGGAATTAAAAAATGTAGAGAATAAAAATATTTCTGAAAGCGTTATAAGTAACAAAGAACTTGATTATTCACAATTAATTCCGCGAGGTCACTACACTAGAGATGAAAATTTAAAAAAATATTTTAAGGGGACAATGTACTTGGGTCAACTTGGACTTTTTATTGAAAAAGATGGCGAAGTAAATGAAGAAGCAATTTTGCAAAGTTTAATGCTTACACATTCTGTTTATAAGAATCCAGAAATTTTAAGAACTTGGGAAGATTTAGTCGAACCAATTGATTTTTTAGTCGAAAATGCTGATGATCTTTCAATTAGAGAATATGCAAGAACACTTTATGGAATTTATGGTAAAGATGTAGACATAAATGAATTAGACGAAAAAGAAAATTTGAATATGGCTTATGAAATTTTGAAGGGATATCCTGATCCAAAGATTGCAGGTTTTCTTGGAAAGTCATTTAGATTTATGCCACAAAGAGCTGTGATGGATAATGTCCTTTTGCAAAATGTTATTGATATTTCAAGTGAATCAAAGCCATCAGATAGACCAATTTATACAGGGCTTGACCTTATGACTGCTTTTGGCAACGAAAAAGCTAGAGAAATTCAAAAGGAAGATCCTTATAATTCTCACTGGGATAAGTATGAAGAAAGAACAGAAGAAAATATTTCTTATGTGAAAAAAATGAATGATTTAGATTGGCAAAAGAATATGTATAGAGGATGGTTGTGGATGTTAGAGTCCTATAATCAAGAATTTGACAAGGGATATCCAATGTTTATGCGTAATGATGCTTGGGAGGAAAAGGACTTAGTATCTGCGCTAGGTTCTTTTGCAGAATTAAAACACGATACGCTTCTTTATGGTAAGGCAATTGTGGCAGAAATGGGTGGAGATGAAAATAGAGAAATTCCAAAATCTTATGTTGAACCTAATGTTGAACTTTATGAAAAGTTAAACTGGCTACTTGAATTTACAAAAGTGAATTTAAAAAATCGTGAGATGTTAAATGAAAAGTACGAAGAAAAGATAAATAATTTTCAAAACATGGTTGTGAAGTTAAGAGATATTTCTATAAAAGAACTTCAAAATGAACCTCTTACAGAAGATGAAATTTTAGATTTATTTTATATTGGTGGAGAAATGGAAAGAATTATGGTGGATTTTGTAGAGTCAACTGATGAATTTGAGATTTCTAATTGGTATGAAATAGAAAATTCAACAGATAGGAGAATGCCAGTTGTAGTTGATCTTATGAGAGTTGTAAAAAATAATGTAGGACTTCCAGAAGGAGAAATTTCTCATATAGGAACAGGAAAGCCAATGGAAATTTTTGTCATCTATCCTCACGAGGGAAAACTTTATATGGGCAGAGGAGCAACTTTTTCTTATTATGAATTTTTAAATAAGGAAAGGCTAACTGATGAAGAGTGGCAAAAAATGATTTATGATGAAGAAACTGATTTTCCAAAGTGGTACAAGGATATTGTGACTGAAGAAAAAGAAGAAATAGAATATTCTGTGAATGATTTAGATTACGAGGAAGAGATGTATAAAGAATAGTTAAAGAGGGTAAGTCCCTCTTTTTTATTGTAAAATTTCAAATTTAAAATTAACATATGTTATAATATTTTGAGGTGATAATATGCTTTTAGAATTAGTTGAAAAGAGAAGAAGTATTAGAAAATTTACTGATGAGAGGGTAAGTGATGAAGATTTAAAAGAAATCTTAACTATTGCACTTCACGCACCTACGGCAAAAAATAGGAATCCAGTTAGATATATTGTCGTTAGAGATAAAAAAAGACTTAATAAATTATCTGATTATAAAGAAAGTGGAGCAAAATTTCTTGCTCATGCAGATGTGGCAATTGCTGTTGTGACAGATAGTGAAATTGCACCAAATACAAATCATCAAGATGCGTCTATTGCTGCAACTTTTATTTTACTCGCAGCAAGTGATTTAGATCTTGGAGCTACTTGGGCAAATGTAGTTGATGCTAAGCATGAAAGTGGAATAAGTTCACAGGAATTTTTGCACAAATTTTTTGATTTAGAAAAAAAGTTTAACGTGGAATGTGTAATAGGAATTGGCCATCCTGCAGAAGAAAAATCAGATAAAATTCCCTTTGAATATTCTGAAAATGTATTTGAGGACTTGCATGATAAAGTTAAATAATTTAGAGGAAACTAAAGAATTTGGAAAGTTCTTGGGCGAAAATTTAAATCCTGGAGATGTCCTTTGTTTAAATGGAGATTTGGGTGCGGGAAAGACCACTCTTACAAAAAGTATTTCAAAGGGATTAGGAATAGAAGATTATGTAACTAGCCCAACTTTTTCAATTGTAAATGAGTATTATGGGAAGATAAATTTATATCATATTGACACATATAGACTAGATGAAAAGTTAGATGTGGATTACTTGGGATTTGATGAGTATTTTTACTCTGATGGAGTTACAATTGTTGAGTGGGCAGAAAAAATAAGAGATGCACTTCCAGAAGAATATATTGAGATAAATATTTCGCTAAAAGAAAATACACGTGAACTTGAAATTAATTTTATTGGCGATAGATTTGAAAAACTTAAGGAGAAGTTAAATGAAAGTTTTGGGGATTGATACTTCAACAAAGACTACGGCTATTGGACTTATTGATGACGATGAAGTTCTTGCTGAATATAATTTGACAGGACGAGTTTCCCATTCAGAATCTGTTACAGATATGATAGAAGAAATATTTGAAAAATTTGAATTCAATATAGAAGAAATTGATTTAATTGCAGTAGGAATCGGACCAGGTTCTTTTACAGGGCTTAGAATTGGAATTACAATTGCAAAAGTTATGGCCTTTGCATTAAAAAAGGAAGTAATTGGAGTTTCATCTCTTATTGCAAATGGTATGTCAGATGCAGGAGTTGTTGCAACAATAGTTGATGCAAGAAGAGGAAATGTTTACGCATCAATTATAAAAAATGATGAAGAACCTGAAGTTTTATTTGAAGATAATATAGTAAATTTTGAAGATTTGAAAAGAGAATTAAATAAATATGAGAGTATTTGTATTACAGGGATTGACGGAAAGAAATTTTTTCATGAAATCAAAAATGCAAAACTTTCTAAAAATTTAAATATTAAGGGCACAAATATTGCAAAACTTGGACTAATTAATTATAAGAAAAATGGTGGCGATGATATTTTTAATTTAGTTCCAAATTATTTAAAAATTTCTCAGGCAGAAGCACAATATGGAAAAGATAATAAGAAAAGCAACTGAAAAAGATGTGAATGCAATTTATAAAATTGAAGTAGACACATTTGATGAACCATGGTCTAAAAAATCAATCAAGATGCAAATTGTAGATGATGAACTTTCAGACGTTTATGTAGCAGAAATTGATGGAATTATTGCAGCATATATTGGCTATATGAAAATTTTTGATGAAATGCACATTGCAAATGTTGCAGTGAGAAGTGATTTTCGTGGCCGGAAAATTTCTAATGATTTGTTTGATGTGGTGACAAAAATTGCAGACAATGAAAATTTTAAAATGACTCTTGAAGTAAATAAAAAAAATGAAATTGCAATTAATTTGTATAGAAAATATGGATTTAAAATAGTTGGAGATAGAAAAAATTATTATGGCATTGACCAAGATGCTTACATAATGTGGAGGGAGTGATTAGATGAAAGTTTTGGCATTCGAATCATCTTGTGATGAAACTTCTGTTGCAGTTGTAGAAAATGGCAGAGAAGTTCTTTCTAATGTAATTGCATCGCAAATTGATACGCATAAAAAATTTGGAGGAGTTGTACCAGAAATTGCATCAAGGCAGCACGTAGAAGCTATTAATACAGTTTTAAAAGAAGGTCTTGATGAAGCTGATGTAGATTTAGATGATATAGATTTGATTGCAGCTACAAAGGGACCCGGACTTATTGGAGCTCTTTTAGTTGGATTAAGTGCAGGAAAGGCTCTCGCTCTTGCAGAAAACAAACCCTTTGTTGGAGTAAATCATATTGAGGGGCACGTTTGTGCAAATTATATTTCTTCAAGAGATTTAGAACCACCTTTTGTTGGCTTAATTATTTCTGGAGGACACACTTATTTAATTGAAGTAAAAGATTATATCGATTTTACTCTTTATGGAAGAACTGTTGATGATGCAGTGGGAGAAGCTTTTGATAAAGTTGCTAGGTCTTTGGGCCTTCCTTATCCAGGCGGGCCTGTAATAGATAAACTTGCAAAAGAAGGAAAAGAAACAATAGAATTTCCAAGAGTTATGATAAAAGACGAAAACTATAATTTTTCTTTTAGCGGTTTAAAGACGGCTGTGTTAAATTATTTAAACAGTTCTAAACTTCGTGGTGAAGAAATAGTTGTAGAAGATGTATGCAAGTCATTTCAAGAGGCAGTTGTAGATGTTCTATTAGAAAAAACTTTTAGACTTGCAAAGGAAAAAAAATTAGATAAAGTTGTTTTATCTGGAGGAGTTTCTGCAAATTCAAGAATAAGAGAAGCTTTTGTTGAAAAAGGAAAAAAAGAGAATATTAAAATATTTTATCCTGATTTAAAGTTATGTACAGACAACGCAGCAATGATTGCGTCTGCTGCTTATTATAATTATATTTCTGGTAAAGTGGAAAAAGAAAATTTTGCAAATCCAAATTTAGGATTAAAATAAAACTCTCTTTGCCATTTAAGGTAAAGAGAGTAAAAACTTTATTTTATAAATTATTTATAAATTTTAATATCTCAATTTTTGAAATATTTTTTTCAAAGACTTCTAAATGATCTATGCCCATAATTTCGTGGGCATTTTTTATACCCTGAGAAACTAATTTTTCCACAGAGTAATTTTCTCCAAATTCAGGACTTTTTGAAGAAATAAAGAATAAATTTGAGATTCCATTTATATTTTTGTTGTAAATTTCTTTTGGATTTTTTTTGTAATCTTCTAGTATAGATATGCTGACATTTTCTAAATTAAATCGGAGTTTTCCATAATAATTTTCTAAATTAAATAATTTTATAATTTCGAAGAAAAAGTCGTCGCCACTCATTGATTTAAAATTATCTCCAACAAATATTGAATTTTTATTTGGATCTAAAATTTTAAGAAATACATGATTATCTTTAACTTTCACAGAAATTCCTGATTTTACTTTAAAAATAAAGAAATCTTTATCTTTTAAGTCTTTCTTTAAATTATTTACAAAAGAAGCATCAGAAAAGTCAAGTCTAACATAAATAATTGATTTATCAAAAGTTCTTCCTTCAATTTCTCTATAAATATTTTTAGATTCATTATATATTTCTTTAGAAAAATAAGTATTTAAAATATTTTTAGGGAACTCTTTTAAATTGCCAATGTATAAATTATCAAGATAAGATGGAGATTCAATTGAAATAATGTCTTTGACATCAGTATAAATATCTTCTACTTGGTTATCTTTTTCAAAAATTAAATTCTCAACATAGTTTTCTTTTGCATTAAAATTCACAAATTTATAGTTTTCATAAAAATTAACCCCTAAATCTTTTAAATAGTTTTTTACTTTTTTATAAATTTTATCTGTATCAAGATCAAAATAATATTCAGATCCGATAAAGTCAATTAAAGCTTCTTTAAATTCTGATATTGGGCTAGTAGATTTTAAATTGTATAAAGAAGCCAAGTAGTAGTATAAATTTGTATTTAAAAAGTCAGTAAATAAAAAATATTTTTCAATAGTTTCTTTATCTTTTTTTTCATCTTTTGAAAAGTCAATTGGATGCAATAAGAGTTTATATATTTTCTTTTTACTTTCTTCATCTATTTTTGTCAATTTGGGATAAATTTCTCCAGATAAATTTAAGAGTACAGGTTTTTCTTTTTTTTCTATTTTCTTATAAATTTCCTTTAGTTCTTCTTTACTTAAAATATTTTTTAGCATTTCTAAAGTATTTTGAAAATTAAATTTTGAAAATCTATTGTCAAAGGTTGGATAAGTATTTTCTGAATCTTCTATTTCTGTGAACTCATTGAAATATTTTGTGTAAATGTTTATATTAGAAGGATCTAAATTTGCATGGTTAATTAAAGCAAAGGCAAGAGATAAATTTCCAAATCCATCACCAAGTAAAAAGGCTTTTGTATTTTCATCTCGATTTGGTAACAAAATTTTTACTTCTTCATCTTTTGAAACTTTTTTTGCAGCAAAAAACGCAGCAGAAATTGTGGCAGCTGCAAGTGCCATTTTTTTAATGTCATCTTTTTTTGACATAACCTCACCTCATAATGTTTTTACCCAATTTTTACTTCATAAATTAAAGTTTGTTAAATTGTTTTTTTATAAGTATAATAGGAGGAGAAATAAATTTTTAGAGGGAGGTATTTTTGTGGAAAAATATAAATTAATCGAAGAAAAATATATAGATGAAGTTGCGTCAAATTGTAAAGTTTATACTCATATAAAAACTGGCGCAAGAGTTCTTACCCTTTCAAATAACGATGAAAATAAAGCTTTTGGAATTGGATTTAGAACGCCGCCAGAAAAAGGCAACGGAGTGTGTCATATTGTTGAACATTGTGTGCTATCTGGTTCTAGAAAATTTAGGACAAAAGAACCTTTTATGGATTTAATTAAGTCATCTCTTCAAACTTTTTTAAATGCAATGACTTTTCCTGACAAGACAATTTATCCTGTGGCAAGTAGAAATGAAAAGGATTTTTATAATCTAATGGATGTATATCTCGATGCAGTTTTCTATCCAAGAATTTATGAGGAAGAAAAAATATTTTTACAAGAAGGATGGCATTACGATTTAAAAAGTGAAGATGATGAATTAAAATATAATGGTGTTGTTTACAATGAAATGAAAGGAGCTTATTCTTCTTCAGAAAATATTGTTGCAGATGGCATGAGTTTTTCTCTTCACGAAAACTCTACTTATGGAGTTGATTCTGGTGGAGATCCAAAACTTATTCCAAGCCTTAGCTATGAAGAGTTTAAAGATTATCACAAAAAGTACTATCATCCATCTAATTCTTATATTTATATTTATGGAAATCAAGATATGGAAAAGGTTCTTGATTTTATAGACAATAATTATCTTTCAAGCTTTGAAAAAGAGGAAATTAATTCTGAAATTATTTTAAATGAAGAATTAAAAGAAACTAAGGAAGTTCATATGACTTTCTCTGCTTCGAAGGAAGAAATGAAAGAAAAAATTGATTATCTTGCAAAAGGATGGACAATTGGTTATGCAAATTCTAAATTAGATGTATTTATGAGAGATTTCTTGGCTGAACTTTTAATAGATGCTGAAGGTGCTCCTTTAAAAAAAGCTATTTTAAAATCTGGTCTTGCGGAAGATGTTTATTCAGAAATTTCTTCTTCATTGCCTCTAGACTTGTCAATAATTTTGAAAAATACTGATGCTAATAAAAAAGATGAGTTTTTGAAAATTTTAAATGAAACTTTAAATGATTTGGTGAAAAATGGAATAGATAGAGATCTTTTAGAAGCCACTTTAAATAAATTTGAATTTATTTTTAGAGAAGGTGGAGGCACACAAAAAGCAGTAGTCTATTATATAAGGGCATTAAATTCTTGGCTCTATGATAAGTCGCCTTTAGATGCACTTTATTATAACGACATTTTAAATGAAGTAAAAGAAAAAATAAATGACAATTTTGTGGAAAACTATATTAAAGAAAAGTTAATTGATAATAATTATTCTGTTATTTTGTCTGCAACTCCAGAACTAAATAAAGATGAAAAACAAGACAAAAAACTAAAAGAAGAACTTTTAGAATTAAAAGAAAAAATGTCTAATGAAGAAAAAAGAGAAATAATAAAGAAAAGTATTGATCTTGATAGGTACCAAACAGAAGAAGACACAATAAAAGATAAGGACACAATTCCTTCCCTTAAGCTATCTGATATAGAAAAGGAAGTTACCGATTATCCTTTTGAAGAAGATAAAATAGGAGATGTAGTTTATTTAAAATCAAATCAAGACACAAATAGGATTGTCTACACTACAATATCACATGACATTTCATTTATAAAAAAAGAAGAACTTGAAACAATGTCGATTCTTCTTTCATTAATTGGCTTAATTGATACAAAGAATTATTCTTATGAAAAATTAAATAATGAAATTTACAAATCAACTGGTGGAATAACTATTACTCCAACAGTTTATGTTGACTCAAAGAATCCAGAGAAATATTCTCTTAGAATGAATGTAAAGATGAAGTCAACTGCAGAAAATGTTGGTAGAGGTCTTGAAATAGTAAAAGAAATCATAACTAATTCAGTAGTTGATTCAAAAAATAGAGTTAAAGAAGTTTTGAACATACTAAGATCAAGAATTGAATCGACAATGCTTCAAAATGGACACCAATTTATTGTGTCAATTTTAAAATCATATTATTCAGAAGTGTCAGATCTTGAGTCACATGTTGGCGGGCTTTATTATTATCAATATATGAAAGATCTTACAGAAAATTTTGAAGAAAAATGGGAAAGTTTTAAAAATTCTGCTGAAAATATTTATGAAAAGCTATTTACAAAAGATAATCTGATTATTTCAACATCAGGAAATATTTCTGATCTAAATAATATTAAAGATGAATTAGAAAATTATATTAACGAATTAAAAAACAATGAACTGGTTAAACCAAAATATGAATTTGAAAATACAAACAAGAATGAAGGACTATATACAACTTCTAATGTTGTATATGTTTCTAAAGGATATAATTTAAGAGAGCTTGGACTAAATTATTCAGGAGATTTAACAGTTCTTGCAAATATTTTAAATTCCTATTATCTTCACAATGAGATAAGAGCAAAGGGCGGGGCTTATGGTGCAGGAATAACAATTGCGCGCACTGGAGAAATGGCAACATATTCTTATAGAGATCCAAATTTAAAAAATACAGCGAGAGTTTACGACAACATTGGTGAATTTGTTGAAAATCTGAAAATTTCAAATGAAGATTTAAAAGGTTTTATTATTGGATCAATGAATGCTTTTGATCCACTATTATCACCAGGACAAATTGGTGACGTCAATCTTTCAAGATATATAACAGGCTTGAAAAAAGATGACCTTGAAAAATTTAAAAAAGAGGCATTAAACACAAGAATTGAAAAACTAAACTCTTATGGAGAAATATTTAAAAAAGCAATGGAAAAGAATTATATTGCAGCTTTCGGAAGTGAAAATATAATTAGAGATGGCAAGGATCTTTTTAAAGAAATAAAAAGTTTGAGATAAAATTAAAAATTATTAAAAAAAGTCAGTTGTCAAAGGACAGTTGACTTTTTTAATAAAATAGAATATAAAGAGCAGTACAGGATACAAATAATATAGAAGAAAAATTACAAATTATAAGTAAAAATTTTACAAAAAATTTACAATTTAAGTTTACGATTAATATGAGGAAAATTATGAGAAATGCAATAGTAGATATAGGATCAAACACAATTAGATTAATCGTTTTTGATGTAGAAGAAAATAGCAGAAGTTTTAAAAAAATTTTAAACAAAAAGTACACAGCAGGTCTTATTACTTATGTTCATGATGGTGAGCTTTCAAGAAAGGGAATAAAAAAGCTTATAAAAACTTTATCTAGTATTAAAAATATTGTAGAAGAATTAAGTGTGGATTCTTTCACGCCCTTTGCAACAGCTTCTCTTAGAAATTTAGATAATACAGAAGAAGTTTTAGAAGAAGTACAAAAAAGTTTGGGAATAAAAATTGATGTTTTAGAACAAGTTGAAGAAGCTTTTCTTGGAAATATTGGCATTAGAAGTGAAATAGACATCAAAGAAGGTATAACTATTGATATAGGAGGTGCCAGTACAGAAATTGTTTATTTTGAAGAAGATGGGCCCTCTGATTTTATAAATTTAAAGACAGGCTCACTTCTACTTTTTGGGGAAAATGTAAGCACGATTTTGCCAAAGAAAAAAGAAATTCGTTCAATAGAAAAATCTATTAAACGTGAAATTAAGTCCTATTCATTTTCACAAAAAGCAGATAAATTAATAGGGATAGGCGGAACTATAAGAACTACTGGAAAAGTTATTGGAGATCTTTGGGGTGAAGACGAAAAAAATTTTACCCTAGATGATGTTTATAAACTTTTGGATCTCATAAAAGATAGAAATACAGAAGCTATTAGGTCAATTATAAGGACAAATCCTGCGAGAATTCATACAATAGTTCCTGGAATTATAATTTTAAGGACAGTTATGGAGAAATTTGGAATGTATGAAATACAAGTTTCTTCGAATGGACTTAGGGAAGGTTATTTAATTTATAAAGTATTGGATGGTAATAATGAAATCATATTTTCAAAATAGAGAACTCTCTTGGCTGAGATTTAATGAAAGAGTTTTGTTAGAAGCGACAGAAGAAAGTGTCCCAGATCTTGAAAAATTAAAATTTGTCAGTATTTTTGTTTCAAATTTAGATGAATTTTTTATGGTGAGAGTTGGGTCTTTATATGATCTTTCTTTGTTAAAAAAAGAAGTAATAGATAATAAGACTGGAATGAATGCAGAGGAACAAATTTCTGCAATTTTAAAAACTCTTCCACAAATGTATAAGGAAAAAGATGAAATTTTTGAGAAAGTTTCAAAGGATTTAGAAAAATCAAATATAAAAGAATTAAAATATTCGGATTTAAATTTGGAACAAAAAAAATTTGTAGAAGATTTTTATATGAAAAGAATTGATCAATTAGTTTCACCACAAATTGTGGATTTAAATCATCCTTTTCCATTTTTAGAAAACACAAAACTGTATGCTTTTGCTCAACTAGAAAAAAATAAAGAAAAGGTATTTGGAATAGTTCCTGTTAGAAATACATATCCAAAGTATTTACTTTTACCAGGAGAAAATGTGGAATATATTTTGATTGAAGAGATTATTTTAAATCAAATCGATCAAATTTTTAAAGATTATAAAGTTTTATCAAAAAATATAATAAAAGTTACAAGAAATGCAGACTTTGTTGATGATAGAGATACTTGGGAAGAATTTGATGATTATAGAGAATATATGAAAAGCATATTGAAAAAGAGAAAGAGATTAAATGTTGTAAGACTTGAATCTCAAGGAAAGCTTTCAAAATCTTCTCTTAAATTTTTGCTTGAAAAAACTGAATTAAGAGAAGATGCTTATTTTCCAATAGAATCTCCATTAAATATGAAATACGTTTTTGAATTAATTGATGATATACCAAATGCGATGAAGAAAAAACTTCTTTTTGATGATTTAATTCAATATAATCCAGCAGATTTCACAAGAAGTGTAATAGAAGATATTAGACAAAAGGATAGGCTTTTATCTTATCCTTATGACAGCATGGATACTTTTCTAGAACTTCTAAAAGAGGCTTCTAATGATCCAAACTGTAAATCTATAAAAATTACTATTTATAGACTTGCAAAAAATTCAAAAGTGGTAAGATATTTGACACAAGCAGCCCAAAATGGAAAAGAAGTTACAGTTTTTGTTGAACTTAAGGCAAGATTTGATGAAGAATCAAATATAAATTATGCAAATATATTGTATGAAGAAGGTTGCAATATTATTTATGGATTTAATAAATATAAAACTCACTCAAAGATTTGTCTAATAACTTTTAGAAATCCTAAGACAGAAAATTTAAATTATATAACACAAATTGGAACGGGAAATTACAACGAATCAACTGCAAAGCAATATACAGATTTTGCTCTTATGACAGCTAATCCAGAGATTGGACTAGATGCAACAGATTTTTTCAAAAATATGTCCCTTGGAAATTTAAACGGGAAATATATGCACCTTTTGCAATCTCCTACATCTCTTAAAACTGGTTTAATGCATCTTGTTGAAAGAGAAATTGAAAAAGGAGAAAAAGGATATATTCTTTGCAAATTTAATTCTCTTACAGATAAAGATTTTATAGATAAATTTGTAGAAGCATCACAAAAAGGCGTAAAAATAGATTTAATTATAAGAGGAATTTCCTGCATGTTGCCTGAAATAAAAAATCAAAGTGAGAACATAAGAATTAGATCTATTGTTGGAAGATTTTTGGAACATCCACGAGTATATGTTTTTGGAAAAGAAGACCCAGTAATGTATATTTCTTCGGCAGATCTTATGACTAGAAATACTGAAAATAGAGTGGAGATTGCAACGCCAATATTGGATGAGGAAATAAAAAATAGAATTTTAAATTATTTAGAAATTCAATTGAAAGACAATGTTGGAGCTAGAACTATGAACAGTTCTGGAGAATATGAAAAGATTAGTATAGATAATGATAGATTAGCCTCTCAAAAGTATTTTATAGAAGAGGCAGAAGCTAGAAAGAATAGAATGAAGAAGGGAGATAACAATAAAAATAATATTGAAAAAACAAATAGTAAACAGAAGAAGTCCTTCTTGGAAAAAATATTTGGTTTTCTAAAAAATAATAGAGATTAACGGGTAATTAAATTAACTAAAAGAAAGAGTTTGCAGAAATTTATTTACATCATAAGAAAGAGGATTTATACTAAAGTCGTAGTAAATGATAGTAGTAATATAAAATCTAGATAAATTATGAAATCATTTTACTGCGGTTAGTTTATTTAAAAAGTAAATTAAATAACAGGGGGTAATTATTTATGAAAGGAAAAAACAAATTAGTTGGAGTATTGGCAGTAACATTATTATCAAATGCAGCAATGCCAATGGTGTATGCTGCATCAGGAACTTATTCTGTTCCAAATACAGCTATTTATGCCCAAACAAATGAAGCAGCATTAAATGAAGCAAATTCCAAATTAGATTATTTGGGTGATTTGATTGATGGAATTGAAAAGATTGGTGATTTAACTGGTCAAGAACTAGGTTGGTTAAAGGAATTAAAAGAAGCCTATAAAGCTATTAGTAAAATTGTTGAAGGTCTTGAAAAAGGTGTAGGAAATATAGCTGAATTAAGGGCTAAAGTTATTCCAAGAATTGACTTATTAATAAATATTGCTGAAACAATTACAGCAGATGCAACTGAACTTTCAGACAGTCAACAACAAGCACATGTAATTATAGGTTTTGCAGTAACACGTGCTGTAGTAAAAGCTGTTGATCCATTTGAAACAGCAGACGAACTAAAGAAAGCATCAAGCGATTTGACAGCAGCTTTAGATAGAGCCAGAGCAGTTCCAAAACAAACAGAAGACTCAGTTAGAACACACTATAATTTAGAAAAATTAAATAAAGCAATTAATGATGCAAAAAGAGCAAGAAATAAAGAATTACGTAATAAGTTAGATGCTACTATGTTGGCAGAAGTTGACATGGCTATTAAAAAAGCTGAAGATGTAAAAAGAAATAATAAAGCTACTGTAAAAGAAGTAGCAGAAGCAGCAGATGAACTTAATGCTAAAATTGAAGAAGCTTATAATTCTATTCCTGAAGGAGAAAGAATAGCAAGTAAGAGTACAAAAGTTGAATTAGAAAAAGATATTAAGATTGCTAAGAATGTACGCAAAGAACTAAAAGGAAAAGTTGATTCTTCAGTTATAAAAGAATTAAGTAAAGCTATATCTAGTGCTGAAAGAGTTTTAAAGAATAATAGATCAACTGTAAATGAAGTTCAAGAAGCTGACAAAGCAATTGTAGAAGCTACAAATATTGCAAGAGAAGCTATAAATGTAGTTCCAGAAGAAAATCCAGCAGTTGAACCTGAAACTCCAGTTGTTCCAGAAGAAGACCCAGCAGTTGAACCTGAAACTCCAGTTGTTCCGGAAGAAGACTCAGCAGCTCAAGATGAAACTACTCCAGTTGAAGATAATAATAATGAAGTTGAACAACCAGCTGATGAAGTAGAAGAAGCTTTAGTAGAAGTTGTTGAATAATTTTATAGATAAAAAGTTATTTGTAAAAATATATTCTTTATAATATAAAACTAAATAATATTTATATTAAGACTCTGGGATTTATGAAATCTCAGAGTTTTTTTGGAATATTTGAAAATTTTTAGAATTAGAATTTTAAAATAAAACTCTATAAAATAATTGTTATTAACAATAAATAATTTATAATTTAATATTAATTTTAATTATAGGAACTTCAAAATAATTTTTAATTGCTATTAAATATTTAAATAGATAATCTTGACAATCAAAGTGTTAATTGTTAAGATTTAATTGTATGAGAGCTCATTTTGAGTGAAAGTGTGCCTAGGGATCCGGGCTTTGCCAAGGACCGAGCGGTACGGATACTTTTTTTAGTATCACACCTTAGGGAAAAAAGCCCAGAGGGGTAGGTTTTACGAAATCTGCCTCTTTGGGCTTTATTTAATTTTACTGGAGGAATTATGAAGACTATTTATCAAGGAAAAACTAAGAATGTTTTAGAAGAAGATGGAAGATGTTATTTACAATTTAAGGATGACATGACAGGAACTGACGGAGTTTTTGATACTGGTGGAAACCAAGTAGCTGGTAGTATTGAAGGTGCGGGGAAAGAGTGCTTAAAAGTTACAAAATTTTTCTTTGAAAAAATTAATGAAGCTGGGATTAACACTCATTATATTTCCTCAGATGTTGATAATAATTTAATGGAAGTTAAAAGAGCAAAGGTTTTCGGAAAAGGTCTTGAAGTTATTACAAGATTTAAAGCTGTTGGTTCTTTCTATAGAAGATATGGTCTTTATATTGAAGAAGGTGCTGATCTTCCTGAATATACTGAAATAACTTTAAAAGATGACGACAGAGAGGATCCACTTATCACTAAAGAAGGTCTTGTTGCTCTAGATATTTTAAAGCCAGAAGAATATGACAAGATTGTAGAAATGAATAGAAAAATTGCAAATATTGTTAAAGATATTTTAGCCGAAAATGGACTTGATCTTTACGATATTAAATTTGAATATGGTAGACTTGAAGGTTCAGATGAAATTGTTTTAATTGACGAAGTAAGTGGTGGAAATATGAGAGCTTATAAAGATGGAAAATATGTAGAGCCACTTGAAGTTTCAAAGTATTTAGACATATAAGGAGTAAAAATGAGAGTATCAATTATAATGGGGTCAATTTCTGATAGAGAAATTGCAGATAAAATTGTTGCAAAATTAATGGAATTTGGAATTGATTACGAAGCCAAAGTAATTTCTGCTCATAGAGCCTTAAATCAGTTGCAAGATTATGTTAAAAACGCTGAAAATGAAAGTGAAGTGTTCATTTCTATTGCAGGAAAAGCTGCACATCTTGGTGGTGTAATTGCCGCTCTTACTACTAGACCTGTAATAGGTGTTCCTGTTAAGAGTTCAACTCTTGATGGACTCGATGCACTTCTTTCAACAGTTCAAATGCCAAGTGGAGTTCCAGTTGCAACTGTTGCAATTAATGGCGGAGAAAATGCAGCAATTTTAGCTGCTGAAATTCTGGCTATTAAAGATGATAATCTTAGAGAAAAATTAAAGAAATTTAGATCTGATATGTCAGAAAAAATTGCAAACACCGATTATGTTTATGAAGGGTAGAAGGAGTGCAAATGGCAATTAATTATAAAGATGCAGGCGTAGATGTTGATGCAGGTCAAAAAGAAGTTGAGTTAATAAAAAGTATTGTTTCTAGAACTCAGTCAAAAGATGTATTGTCATCTCTTGGCGGGTTTTCAGGCCTTTTTAATTTAGATTTAAGTGAAATTGACAATCCTGTTCTTGTAAGTGGAACTGATGGTGTTGGAACAAAAGTTATTTTAGCACATAAGCTTGATAAACACGACACTATTGGTATCGACTGCGTTGCAATGTGTGTCAATGATATTTTGTGTCAAGGTGCGAGACCACTTTTCTTTTTAGATTATATTGCAACTGGTAAACTTGTTCCTGAAAAAATGGAAGAAATTGTAAAGGGCGTTGCCGAAGGATGCATAGAGTCTTCTGCTTCACTTATTGGCGGAGAAACTGCAGAAATGCCTGGAGTTTATCAAGAAGAACAATACGACCTTGCTGGATTTTGTGTCGGCGTTGTTGACAGAGATAAAATTATTGATGGATCCAGTATTAATGAAGGAGATATTATTTTTGGGCTTTCATCAAATGGCATCCACTCTAATGGTTATTCTCTTGTTAGAAAAATTGTGTTTGACCATTGTGATTTTCAATTAAGTGAAAAATTTGATGAACTTGATTGTACTCTTGGAGAAGAACTTTTAAAGCCAACAAAGATTTATGTAAAAGAAATCCTTGAACTTCTAAAAAAAATTGATATAAAGGGCATGAGTCATATAACCGGTGGAGGATTTTATGAAAATATTCCACGAATGATACCAGATGGACTTTGTGCAAAAATTGATGCCTCTGTTATTGAAACTCCTGAAATTTTTAAACTTTTAAAGAAGTGGGCTGACTTAAAAGACGAAGATATGTACTCTACCTTTAATATGGGTGTTGGTTTTACTTTTGTAGTTTCAGAAAAAGATAAAGAAAAAGTTCATGATTTCTTTGAAAATAGCGATGTAAAACTTTATGAAATTGGAAAAGTTGTGTCTGGAGAAGATAAAATTGAGCTTAACTTCTAAAAATATTGCAGTTTTAATTTCAGGTGGTGGAACAAATCTTCAAGCCATTATAGATAATACTAAAAATAATTATATTAATGGAAATATAAAAATTGTCATTTCAAATAAAAAGAATGCCTATGGACTTGTTAGGGCAGAAAATAATGATTTAAAGGCCGTTGTCATAAATGATGACGACCTTCTTATTAAATCTTTAAAAGAAAATGAAATTGATTTAATTGTTCTTGCTGGATATTTAAAAATTTTGCCGGAAAAGCTTACAAAAATTTATGAAAATAAAATAATAAATATACATCCATCATTAATTCCTTCTTTTTGTGGAAAGGGATTTTATGGTATAAAGGTTCATGAGGCCGTCATCAAAAAAGGTGTTAGATACACTGGTGCCACAACTCATTTTGTAAATGAAGGTGCAGATGAAGGTCCTATTATTATGCAAAAAATTACAGAAGTTAAAAATGAAAATCCAGAGGAACTTCAACAAAAGGTTTTAAAACTTGAACATGAAATTTTAGTTGAGTCTGTGAAATATTTTTGTGAAGATAAACTTAAAGTTGTTGATGGAAAAGTTATGATTGGGGGTTAATATGAGAGCACTTATTTCGGTTTTTGATAAGGATGGAATTGTCGAATTTGCGAAAGAACTTATTAATAAAAATTGGGAAATAATTTCTACTGGCGGTACTTTTAAAAAATTAAAAGAAGCGGGCATTGATGTAATATCTGTTGACAGCGTGACAGGATTTCCAGAAATTTTAGATGGAAGAGTAAAAACATTAAATCCTAAAATTCATGGAGGAATTCTTGCAAGACATGACATAAAAGAACATATGGAAACTTTAAAGGATGAAGGAATCATACCAATCGACATGGTTGTAAATAATCTATATCCCTTTGAAGAAAAATTATTAGAAGATTCTAATCATGAAACAATGATAGAAAATATTGACATAGGTGGACCTTCAATGATTAGAGCAGCTGCAAAAAATTATAAAGATGTTTTTATTGTAACTGATCCAAGGGATTATAAAGGTGTACTTAATAATTTAGATGGCGACAATTTAGAATACAGAGAATATCTTGCAAAAAAAGCTTTTTCTTATACAGCACATTACGATTCTTTAATCTCAAATTATTTTCTAAAGAGAATGCCAGAAGAATTTCCTAAATATATAAATAAGAGTTATGAGCTTTCAGAAAAATTGAGATATGGAGAAAACCCTCACCAAAAGGCTGCCTTTTACGAAGATTCTTATTATCCAGATAAAATTAATTATAATGTTTTACATGGAAAGCAAATTTCTTATAATAATTTAAATGATATGTATTCTGCTTTAAATGCAGTTATAAACTTTGAAAAACCTGCCGCTGTTGCAATAAAACATACAAATCCTTGCGGGATTGGAACAGGTGAAACTTTAGAGGAAGCTTTTACAAAGGCTTATGAGTGCGATGATGAATCAATTTTTGGTGGAATAATTGCTCTTAATCGTGAAGTTGATGATAATACAGCAAATCTTCTTTCAAAAATATTTTTAGAAATTATTGTTGCACCTAAATTTTCTAAAGAGGCCTTTGAGATTCTTTCGAGAAAGAAAAATATTAGACTTATAGAAATTCCTGAATTTAAAAGGCTCTATAAAAATGGTAAAAAATTTAAACAAGTTCTAAATGGAATTATAGTCCAAAATTCTGACGATATAGTTTGGAATGAAGAAAATATTTCCTTTGTTTCAAACAGAAAGCCAACTGAAAAGGAACTTGAAGAATTGAAATTTGCGTTTACTTGTTGCAAATCTACTTTTTCTAATTCTGTTGTTATTTCAAAGAATGGTGGAACTTTAGCTTTAGGCCAAGGAGAAACAAAAAGATCTTGGGCAGTGGAAGAATCAATTGAAAGAGCAGGAGAAAAGGCAAAAGGTGCAGTTCTTGCATCAGATGGTTTTTTCTTCAGAGATACAATTGAACTTCTAAGTAAAGCTGGTATAGAAATGATAGCACAACCAGGTGGATCTGTAAAAGATAGTGAAGTAATTGATTATGCTAATGAGCATAATATATGTCTTGTATTTACTAATGTAAGACATTTTAGACACTAGGAGGACAAATGAAAGTACTTGTAATTGGAAATGGTGGACGTGAACACGCACTTGCATGGAAACTAAAAGAAAGTCAAGATGTTGATGAAGTCTATGTAGCAAAGGGAAACGGTGGCACAGAAAGCTTTTGTGAGAATTTAGATATTGATCCAAAAAATATTGATGAACTTTTAAAATTTGCAGAAGATAAAAAAATAGATCTCACAGTTGTTGGACCAGAAGATCCTCTTTGCATGGGAATTGTTGATGCATTTAATAAAAAGGGACTTAAAATTTTTGGACCAAATAAAGAATGTGCAAGATTTGAAAAGTCAAAGGAATTTACAAAGAAATTTTTGGAAAAATATTCAATCCCAACTGCAAAATATGAAAGTTTTGAAAATTACGAAGATGCAATAAAAGGAATTTCAAATTTTGGTTATCCTCTAGTGGTAAAAGCAGATGGGCTTTGCCTTGGAAAAGGTGTAACTATTTGTGAAAATAAAGAGGAAGCAGAAAATGCACTAAGTAAAATCTTTAAAGATAAAATTTTTGGAGAAGAAGGCAGTACTGTTGTAGTCGAAGAATTTTTGCGTGGAGAAGAAGCCTCTGTACTATGTCTTGTTTCAAATAACAAATTATTTCCACTTGAAAGAGCAAAGGATCACAAGCAAATTTATGACGGAGATAAGGGGTCAAACACTGGTGGAGTGGGAACTTATTCTCCAGTAGAAGCAAGCAAGGAGCTTGAAAAAAATCTTGAAAAAATTTATAGACAAATTGAAAATGGCCTTGATTCTGAAAAACTAAGTTATTCAGGAATTTTATTTATTGGATTTATGATAGAAAAAGATAAGCCAAAAGTTTTAGAATTTAATGTGCGCTTTGGTGATCCAGAAACAGAAGTGTTAATGCCAAGGCTTGACTGTGATCTTTTTGAAATTTTAAACAGGACAATTGATGGAAAACTTAAAAAAGAAGATATAAAATGGAAAAAAGAAACTTGTCTTACAGTAATTATGTGCTCTGGAGGATATCCAGAATCCTACGAAAAAGGAAAGGAAATCACAGGATTAAATGATATAGAAAAAGATATAATAGTATTTCACAATGGAACTAAAAAGACTGATGCAATTTATACAAATGGTGGAAGAGTTTTATCTGTAACAGCTCTTGGCAATGACTTGAAAGAGGCAAGAGAAAAAGCTTACAAAAATGTAGAAAAAATAAAATTTGATAAAGCATATTTTAGAAAAGATATTGGAATAAAATAAAATAATTTAAATTGGTAGGGAAACCTGCCTTTTTTCTTGTAAAAAATTACTTTTGTATTAAACTATAAAGAGGTGATTAAATTGAAGATGAAATCTTATGAAAATTTACACGAAACTTTTTTAGTTTTAGTATTTATTACAATTGCGGGCGGATTTCAAGATGCTTATTCTTATTTAATGAGGGGAAAAGTTTTTGCAAATGCTCAGACGGGGAACATTGTACTTTTATTTAAAAATGTAGTTGATCTTGATTTTAGAACAGCACTTTCTTATTTAATACCTGTTATTTCTTTTGCACTTGGTGTGTATATAGCCGTAAGATTTGAAGATGCCATAGATAAGAGAGTCTTACATTGGAGGCAATATATAATAATCTTAGAGGTTATTATAATGATTACAGTATCAATCATACCAGAAAACTTAAATGACCTTGCCAACGCTCTGTTATCTTTTTCTTGTGCAATGCAAGTGTATGCATTTAAAAAAATTTATGGTCTTAACTTTGCTACTACAATGTGCATAGGAAATCTTAGGAGTGCCACAGAAAATCTTTCAAAGTATCATATAACAAAGAATAAAGATTATTTAGAAAATGCAAAAAAATATTATACAGTTATATTTATATTTGGAATGGGTGCAGCACTAGGTTATATTACCTCAGAACTAGTTGGTTTAAAATCTATACTTATAGCGGCAATTTTACTTACAGTTTCCTTTGTAATATTGTTTTTTGAAGAAAGAGGTTATTAAGATAAAGAAGTCATGTAACTTGTTTATTTGAAAATATGTTGTATACTATTAAGTACATATTTTTAAATGATGTAAGGGGAGATTTTTTTTGAAACCTGTTATAGGAATCACAGCTGGTTACAAAGCTGACGAAAAAGATATCACAATAAAAGAAAAAGAGAACAGACGGAAAATTTATAATTTTATTACTAGAGATTATGCTAATGCAATTAATAAGTCAGGTGGAATTGCAGTAATTTTACCTACGCCAAATTCTAGCGAAGATACGTATTCTATTATGGATAAGCTAGATGGAGTTGTTCTTTCTGGTGGGAATGATATTAATCCTGTTATATGCAGACAATGTGCCGATGAGTTTACAGGTTCACTTACTTGTAGAAGAGATGATCAAGAACTTGATATTTTAAATTATGTTTTTAAGAAAAGGAGTATTCCTGTTCTTGGTATTTGTAGGGGAACCCAGATAATTAATGCTTACTTTGGTGGGACTTTAATATTAAATATAAATTCTAAAATTGAGCACAAACAAAATAAAATCCCAAGATATAAAGCAGTTCATAGCGTTGATATAGTGGAAGATTCTCAGTTAAGAGAAATTGTAAAAAAGAAAAATATTTTTGTAAATTCCATTCATCATCAAGCAATTGGAAATGTTGGAGATGGACTTAAAGTATCTGCTAAATCCTCAGATAATATAATTGAGGCTGTGGAAAGGATTGACGATAACTATAATATTATTGGAGTTCAGTGGCATCCTGAAATTATGTATGATATTGATGAAGCTTGCAAAAATTTATTCATTGATTTTGTGATGAATTGTAAAAAGTTTAATTAGTTTTTAATCTGACTTAGACTAGTTTTGATATTTGCTTTAAGTATCAAATATTGATATTAGTTATTTGTCAGATTTTTTGTTTTAAAACTTGTGAAATTATAATATAAGAAGCTCTGTAAGTTAAATATCTATATACTCATTATTTTCCATTATAAAAGGATGAGCAACTTCAGGGTCTGTATAGTCATTATATTTTTCTTTTAGGTATTTGTAACAAGATTCTTTGTCAGAGAATTTTATAGCTTGATAGGGTTCTTCAAAAGAAATTTTTTCCAAGAAGAGATAGCCTTCATCTATATTTAGAAGAACTCCAACATGGCCGATAAAAAGATAATCGCCATCTAAGTTGTCGTGAAGTACTAGAGAAATCATTTTTGCTTTTTCCGGGAAAGTGAAATTTGATAAATAAGAAGACATAATTTCTCCTTGGACTTTTGGATCTTTGCTATTTTTTGTTTCAACCCTTGAAAATAATTTTTTAAAGTTATTAAACTCATCGTCGTCAAATAAATTTGAAGTTTTTATGGAATCTTCATCCATAAATAGCATATAATCATCAACTTTTGTGTTTGAATTAAATTTCATATCATCTTTTAAAAGTAAAAATGAATTTATTCTACAATTTGTGTCAGGATAGATGTGCTTTGTTTTATATCTTAGATCCATGATTTCTCCAGAATTTTTTTCATCAAATGAATTTTTATTAAATTTTCCACTGAGTAAATCTTTTGGTATTGACTTGTTGTAATCTTGTACAAGTTTTGTAAAAGTTTCGGCATTTTTACTATTTAAATTGTTTTCAATAGATTTTTTTACAAATGAAATACAATCCTTGTCATTTAAATTAGAATAGAGTGGCTCGTTTATTTTTTTAATACTTTCTTTATTAATAGAACTCTTAGTATATTTATTTTGTAAATTATTTTTAGCACATCCCGAAACTAAAATAGCAAGACAAGCTAAAAGAATTATAATTTTTCTTTTCATTTTTCCTCCAATTTTATAAAAAATATTAAGTTAAATTATACAATAATACATAATTTTTGTAAAAAATAAATATTAGAGATTGATGTAAAAAATCACATATAAAAAGTTTATTATTAATTAATTAGTAGGAAAAGTTTTAAATTTATAGATAAATAATAAGATGAGATTATAAGATTTTGGACTTTGTTTTATGTAAAATTTTTGTTGAAATAAAAAACAAAAAAGAGTTGAACTTTAATTAAAAAAGGGGTATCATATCATTTGTTCGAAAGTGAACGTTGTTCAATTGAGAATTAGATGGAGGTTTTATGTTAAAATCTGAGGAAAGAAAAAAGGAAAAAGAAGAAAAAATTACTGAGGCAGCTCTTTCTTCCTTTAGAGATAAAGGTATAGAAGGGACCTCTATTAGAGATATTATGAACAAGACTGATTTTGGATTAGGGACTTTTTATTTATATTTTAGAGATAAAAAGGATCTTGAAGAAAAAATAGTTTTAGATATAATGACAGATTTATTTTATAAAGCTAATAGCAAATGTACTGGAGAGGATTTAGAGGATAAATATATTTCTTTTATAAATTATATAATTGATTACTTGGTAAATGATCCCTTAGAACTTAGACTTATTTCTAAGAATTTAAATTGGGCATTATATGCAAAAATTGAAAATGACGACAGATTTAGGGAAGCTGAAACGACACTTGATTTTGTGCTAAATAGGTATTCTAATTTATTTCCAATTAAGCTTTCTAATTCAGAGAGATTATTTATTTTGTCTTTAACTATTCACATTGTTCTTTCAACCTGTGAATCAGCACTTATGGATGATTCTGTTTTGACAATAGACGAAATGAAACCAGTTCTTTATAAAATTGTGGAAAAGATAATAGGAAGAGTGCAACCATGAAAAAATTTACAAAATTTATATCACATAGACCTAAATTTGTTTTACTTGTAATGACTTTTCTACTTTTTCCATCAATAATAGGGTATAAACTAACGGGAGTAAATTATGATATTTTGTCCTACTTACCAAATGATTTAAAGTCAACTCAAGGGCAACAAATTCTTGATGAAGAATTTAAGAATGCAGCGACAGGGATGCTTATTTTAGAGGGGTCGGATCATGATGCAGAAGTTCTGAGAGAAAAAATTCTAGAGATTGATGGTGTTGAAGATGTAATTTCAAAATCATCTACTGTTGGAGATATGATTCCAAGTGAATTTTTACCAGATGAAATAAAAGATATTTTTTATGCAGATGGTTCTACCCTTATGATAGTAAAATTTAGTGAATCTTCTTCTTCACTAACTACTATGAATGCTATTGATAAAATAAGAGATATTGGTTCAAAACCAAAATATTTAAGTGGTATTTCTTCACTTGTAAAAGACACAAAAGATTTAATAGACGAGGAAACTCCAATTTATGTTGTCCTTGCTGTTGTACTTGGTCTTATTGTTTTATCTATTACGAATGAATCTACAATAGTTCCATTTGTTTTTCTTTTGACAATTGGTTATGCAGTTTTATATAATTTTGGGACGAATGTATTTCTGGGAGAAATCTCTTACATTACAAAAGCAATAGCGGCTGTATTACAGCTTGCTGTAACCATGGACTACTCAATATTTTTGTATCATAAATATGTTGATGAAAAGAAAAATTTTGATAATAAGTATGATGCTATGGATGTTGCAGTTCAAAAGACAATATCTTCTTTGTTTGCATCATCACTTACAACTTTTGCAGGTTTTATTGTTCTTATAGCAATGAGACTTGGACTTGGTAAGGATATTGGTCTTGTAATGAGTAAGGGAGTTTTAATAGGACTTATTGCAACTATAACTGTACTTCCAGCAATGCTTTTGGTTGTTGAAAAGCTAGTAAATAAATATAATCACAGAGTGTTGCTTCCTGAATTTGATAAAGTTGCTGAATTTACTGTAAAAAATAAAAAGAAACTATTTACAATTTTTCTTGTGTTATTTTTACCATCTATGTATGGTTCAATAAATACTAAACTTTATTACAATTTGGATAGATCTCTTCCACAAGACTTAGATTCAATTGTAGCTTTAAATAAAATGAAAAAAGATTATGACATGGCAAGTACTCATTTTATTGTTGTAAAAGATGATTTATCTAATTCTGATTTAGATGGGCTGATTAACGATGTAAAGGGAACTGATGGAATTAATTCAGTTCTTAGTGTAAGTTCGTTGACTGGATTTACTTTTCCATCAGAATTCTTGCCGGATAAAGTTCAAGATAATTTTTCAAAGGGTGGTTATCAAATGATAATGGCGAATTCAAAATACCAAACTGCATCGCCTGAAGTAAAAAAACAAGTAAACACTTTGAAAAAAGTTGTAAATAAATATGATAAAAATGGATATTTAACTGGTGAAGCTGTATTGACTGATGACCTTACAGTTATTTCAGATAGAGACTTTAAAGTTGTAAATATAATTTCAATTTCAGTTGTATTTTTAATAATTGCAATTGTATTTAAATCTTTTGGGATACCAGTTGTGTTAATAGCAGCAATTGAGCTTGCAATACAAATTAATATGGGAATACCATTCTATTTAAATCACACAATTCCTTTTATTACATCTATAATAATTGGAGTTATCCAGCTAGGGTCAACTATTGACTACTCAATATTAATGACTGATAGATTTTTATTAGAATATAAAGAAACAAAAGATGTAGATCAATCAATAAGAGTTTCTGTAAAAGAAACTTCAAAGTCTATTGTAACTTCTGCCTTATCATTTATGGCAGCGACTATTGGTGTAGGTATATATTCAAAAATGGAAATTGTATCTACTATTTGTATTTTCTTGGCTAGAGGAGCGATTATAAGTATGTCTGTAATTATATTTTTGCTTCCAGCCATAATATCAATAAGTTTTCCATTTGTAAGGAAAACTACTAAAGGTTTAGATTAAAAGGAGAATAAGAAATGAATAAAAAAATGGAGAAAAAAGTAATATCGATTGTTTTATCTTCAATGATTTTAACTAATACAGCTTTTGCTGCGGAAAATGTAGTAAACAAAAGTGAAACAGTTTATGTTTTAAAAGAAGATGAAAATATTAAAGATAAGACTGTTTCTGTTTGGCTAAATTCTGAAGAGAATATAAAGGGTAAGGACAAGACAAATCTAAAAAATATTAAAAATTTAAAGACAGATGAGAAATTAAAGAATAATAATGGATATATTTATTGGGATGAAAATGTCAAAGATATTTATTATCAAGGTAAAAGTGACGCAGATATACCTATAGATGTTAATATAGAATATTATCTTGATGGGAAAAAGACAGAAAATAGTAAGCTTAAAGGAAAATCAGGGCATTTAAAAGTTGTACTATCAGCACAAAATAATAAATATGTGATAAAAAAGATTGGTGGAAAAAATACAAAAGTTTATGCACCTTATACTGTTGTAACTGCAATGTCTTTCCCACAAGAAAATGTATCAAACATTGAATCAGATGATGCAAAAATTGCAAAAGATGGTAAAAATGAAGTTGTAACTTCAGTTCTAACTCCAGGTCTTAAAGAAAACTTTGAAAGTATTTTAGAAGATAGACAAATGGAAGAGTTTAGAAACGAAGCAATAATTGAAATGGATATAAAAGATTATGAACCAATTGAAATTTATTCAGTAGTTTCAAATGAACTTTTCCAAAATGAAGCTGATTTAGAAAAAATTGATACTATGCGTGATGGAATTAGAGAATTGGAAGACAATTCAGAAAAATTAGTAGACGCTTCTGTAAAACTTTCTGATGCTCAACACGAATTAAACGACGGAATTATAGAACTTAGTGATGGAACAGAAAAGTTACAAGATGGTTCAGAAGAACTTTATGATAAATCTGGCGAATTTGAAGATAAATTAGATGAAGTAATAGACAAAGTTGAACCAGTTCCAGGAGCAGCACAAGAAATGTATGAAGGTGGAAGTAAGTTAACTTCTGGAATTAGTGATTATACTGAAGCTGTTGGAAAAATGAATGAAAAAACTGGCGAAATGAGAGATGGAGCAAAAAAACTAAAAGATGGTTCAGCTGAACTTGATGATGGTCTAGGAAAATTAAAAGATGCGACAGCTCAACTTAGAGAAGGTTCTAGTAAATTAAGTAAGATTGACGAATTAAAGGAACAAGCTTTGGCAAAAATGCTTGAATTAAAAGAAGGAATAGGTAAGCTATCTGCTGGAGCAAGTAAATTAAATGATGGTGCTACAAAAGCTTATGAAAGTGCAAGTAAACTTGCAGCAGGAGAAGATCAGTTTAATGACGGAATGCAAAAAATGAATGCACAAGTTCAACAAATTAAAAAACCAGATTTATCTGGACTTGAAAATATTAACGTAGAAGGAGATCTTCAAAGTATTGGTCAAAGTGCACAATCAGTTGCAGCATCAACTAGAGATATTGGACAAGCAATTAAAATGCTTCAAGAATCTGGAGTAGCAGATAATGAATTAGTTAGACAAGCCATGGCTGTTTTACAAGATTCTGCTGGAGATTTAGGAGCTGATGCACAAAATATTGGAGCAAAAACTCAAAAAGTAGGAGTACAACTTCAAGCATTAAAGGGGCTAAGTGGAATGTCTGAACAATTAGGACAACTTGATGAGTTAAAAGCAGGAATGAATAAATTAGCAGCAAATTCAGAAAAGATAAACGCTGGTATGTCACAACTTCCTGGTGGACTTGAACAATTACAACAAGGATCAGAACAATTATACAATGGTTCAAATCAAATCTATAATTCTCTTGAAAAGGCAATGTCAGAAGCAGCATCAAAAATGGATACTTCACAATTAATGAAACTTTCAGATTCTTTAGTTAAACTTGATGATGCAACTGGAAAATTAAAAGACGGATCATCAAAATTAAGAGAAGGAACTGAAAAAAGTGAAGAAGGTGTAAATAAGTTTACAGATGCAATAGAAGAACTTGATTCAAATTCATCAAAATTAAATTCTGGAGCATCAGATTTATCTGAAGGTCTTTTAGAATTTAGAGATAAGTCACAACTTTTTAAAGATTTTCCAAGATTAAAAACTGAAGGTGTTGCTCCTATGAGAGATGGAATTAGAAAGCTGAATGATGGAATTGAAGAATTAAATTCTGGAACAGTAGAATTAAAAGATGGTGGGGATTTAATAGATTCTAACATGAAGACTTTTGCTGAAAAATTAGCAGAATTTAAACAAAAAGGTATAGATGAACTTGATGAAAAGACAGAAGAACTTCCAGAATTCAAAGAAATTGTGGACACTATGTCTGATTTAGCTAAAGAAGAATCTTCTTTCACAGGTACAAGTGAAGGTTTTGACACTAAGTATAGAATTATTGAAAAAATAAAATAATTAAGCTATGAAAAATGTAATATTCTATCTTAATTGGGTAAAATATAAAAAAGATTAAGATAGGAGGTTATAATTAATGGAAGTAAAAAAAGGAAAGAATTGTTATTATATAGGAGAGAGTGAAGAAGACTATAAAGGGATATTACAATATGAAGACAAAGGGGATATTATCGATGCACTTCACACAATTGTAAAACCTGAGTATGGTGGACAAGGTCTTGCAGGAGAACTTGTAGATAAACTTGTTTCTGATGCAAGAGATAACAATAAAAAAATTAAGGCAACTTGCTCTTATGTAGAAAAGAAAATTGCGTCAAGTGAGTTTGATGATGTTAGAGTATAATTAGGGGTTTATTTCCTTAAAATTTAATCGACATGAAGGTATTATCCTTTGTGCCGATTTTTAAATGTCAATTTTCTCTATAAACGAGGCGGATTATTTGTAAGTGGCTTTTCGATTTGTCCCTTAGCTTTAAAAATAGTTAATGTAAATTTTAAGATTTTAAGAGTTAGATTTTAAATTAATTTCTTATAAAACTATTAGAAATAGCAGAACTTAATGAGATTCAAGGAATATGATAAAGTCAAAACCTTGGTTGAAAAAGAGGGATATCTTCCTTAATGGAGCGAAGAAGTGCTTAACATGGTTTTAGAGCAGGCTGAAAACTATAAAATTAATGAAACAGGGACGTTTCAAAATATCAAAGTAAAAAAGGCGAGGAAAATAAAAATCCTCGTCTTTTTTAAAATCAATAAATAAAATTAATTAAAGTAAAGTTTCATGTCACCATTTTGAATAAGACCTTTTCTATAAAAAATTTCATAGATTGAAAAAGTTAAGATAGCTGGCAAAATAATATGCATTAAAATTACTATTCCTAAAAGTTTTGTGAAAGGAACTTGAGGCATTGCTGTAAAAGTAGAAATTTGACCAACAAGTCCACTTGTTCCCATACCAGAGCCTAAAGGAGTATTTTCAAGTTTAAAAATAATAGTTGAAACAGGTCCTAATATCGCAGAAGAAATAATAGGTGGCAAAATAATTATTGGTTTTCTAACAATATTTGGCATTTGAAGCATACTTGTTCCTAAACCTTGTGCAACTAAACCTTCCATTTTGTTATCTCTATATGACATAACTGCAAATCCAATCATTTGACAACAACAGCCAATAGTTGCAGCTCCACCTGCAAGTGATGAAAGTGATAGCATCATACACAGTGCTGCAGATGATATTGGTAGTGTCAAAACTATTCCAACGATTACAGATACAATTATTCCCATAAAGAAAGGTGCTTTTTCTGTTGCATTCATAATAATTAAGCCGAGGAAATTCATAAAGGCACTTATATAAGGACCAACAAAATTTGCAATAAAAACGCCAACTAAAACTGTGACTACAGGAGTTACAATTATATCTATTTTTGTCTTTTTACTAACGAGTTTTCCAAATTCAACTGCAAAAATTGTAGCTATATAAACTCCCATAGGTCCACCAAGTTCATTACCAGCGATCCCAACTACTGTTGATGCATAAACTACAAGACTTGGAGCAGACATTGAGCTTGCTATTGCAACAGCTATGGCTGGCCCCGTAGCTTTTTGAGCAAGAGGCCACAATACCTCAGATAAAAAGGAAATATTAAAAGTTTTTCCAATTGTATTTAAAATTGTTCCAACTAATAAGGTTGCAAAAAGACCAAAAGCCATTGCACCTAGAGCATCAATAAAATATAACTTTGATTTCTTTTTTAATTTTTCGTTAAAGCTTTCTTTTGTCACTACATTCTCCTTACTATGTCTTCGACTTTATATTTTGGAACTATATAATTTTTGTCTTCATCTAAATAATAAGATTGATCTTCTTTAGTATTTATTTCTTTTATTGTAGATTTAATTTTTGGATATCCAAAAGCGATGACTACTTCGCAAGAAAAGTTATTTTCATAATTTAAGATTTTACGCATTTTATTATCATTAACACTTCCAATTATGCACGAACCAATGCCTTTCTCTGCAGCTATTAAAGTTAAATTTGATATAACAAGACCTTCATCAATTCCGTTAAATTTCAATTTTTTATCTTCATTTGTTAAAACTGCAATAAAATAAACTGGTCTTTCACCAATCTTAGGGCGGCCAATTTCATTGGAAAGGGAAGCAGCCCATTTTGTATTTTCAAAAATTTCTAAAACTTTTTCTTCACTTTCCACAGAAATAAATCTTAGAGTCTGTCTATTGTTTGCACAAGATGCAAATTTAATTGAATCTAAAATTTCGTCTTTATCTTTTTTGGAAATTTTTTTAGACTCGTCAAATTTTCTGTAACTTCTTCGCCAATTTAATAAATTCTTAACTTCCATAATACCTCCATTCATAAATACAAAGTACAATTTTTCATTTGTTAATATTGTATAATAAAAATAATATTTTACAATATTTAATAAGATATATTATTTTTATTAAAAATGGGTATAAGTAACTTAGTTAAGAAAATAATAATTTAAAGAGCAAAAAATTTAAAAAATTATTTTGTTTTAATGAAAATGTTTTGACACTTTAGAGAAGTTGTTGTATACTTTAGATATTGTATACCACCTTGGTGTATATTTAATATTTCATTATTGCGATGGAAAATATTTGTAATTATTTTTAATTAAAAAGGAGGAAAATATGTCAAATATGTATAAGACTACTGCTGAACATGAAGCTCTTCGTAAGGCTGTGAGAGAATTTGCAGAAGCAGAGATTAAGCCATTATCTTTTGGTCTTGATCAAAACAATGAATTTCCAGAAGAAATCATTAAGAAAATTGGCGAAAATGGTTGGATGGGGCTTCCTTATCCTGAAGAAGAAGGTGGAGCAGGTAAAGACGTTATTTCTTATGCAATTGCTGTTGAAGAATTATCAAGAGTAGATGCAGGTGTTGGCGTTGTTTTATCAGCACATACATCATTAGGATCTTATCCAATTCAAGCTTTTGGTACAAAAGAACAAAAAGAAAAATATCTAAGACCTCTTGCTCAAGGAAAGAAACTTGGTGCTTTTGGACTTACTGAACCTAATGCAGGTTCTGATGCTGGAGGAACTGAAACAACTGCTGTTCTTGATGGTGACTATTATATTTTAAATGGTAATAAAATATTTATTACAAATGCTCCTGCTGCAGATACTTATGTTGTATATGCAGTTACTACACCAGGAATCGGTACTCATGGAATTTCTGCTTTCATTGTAGAAAAAGGTTGGGATGGATTTACATTTGGAGATCACTATGACAAATTAGGTATTAGATCTTCAACTACTGCTGAACTTCAATTTAACAATGTTAAAGTTCCTAAAGAAAATTTACTTGGTAAAGAAGGTCAAGGTTTTAGAATTGCAATGCAAACACTTGATGGCGGTAGAATTGGTATAGCATCTCAAGCATTAGGTATTGCACAAGGTGCTTATGAAGCTGCTCTTGCTTATGCAAAAGAAAGAATTCAATTTGGAAGACCTATTGCTCAACAACAAGTTGTTGCGTTTAAGATTGCAGATATGGCTACAAAAATTAGAGCCGCAAGACTTATGGTTTATTCTGCTGCTGAAATGAAACAAAATCATGAAAATTACTCAATGGAAGCTGCAATGGCAAAAACTGTTGCATCTGAAGTTGCAATGTGGGTTGTTAACGAAGCTCTTCAAATCCATGGCGGTAATGGATATCTAAAGGGTATGGATGTAGAAAGATTTTTCAGAGATGCTAAGATTACAACTATATATGAAGGTACTTCTGAAATTCAAAGAGTTGTTGTTGCAAGTAATCTTATTGGAAAAGCTCCTAAGAAAAAAGGTAAAGCTGCTGTAATAGATAAAAAGGCAGGACCCATAACTGGAGATAGAAAAAGAGAAATAATTAAAGCTGACACAGCAGAAGAAGCTGTTGATATTTTAGTTAAAAATTTAAAAAAAGACGGATACGACTTTTCAGTAGGAATTGATATAGATACTCCTATTTATGATGCAGAAAGAGTAGTTTCAGTTGGTAAAGGAATCGGCGGAGAAGAAAACATGGATATTGCAAGAGATCTTGCTCATGCTGCTGGTGCTGCATTAGGTAGTTCAAGACCTGTTGCTGAAACAATGAAATTAGTACCTCTTGAAAGATATGTTGGTATGTCTGGACAAAAGTTCAACGGAAACTTGTATATTGCTTGTGGTATTTCAGGCGCAAATCAACATTTGAAAGGTATTAAGAACGCATCAACTATTGTTGCAATAAATAAGAATGCTGGTGCACCTATATTTAAAAATTGCGATTACGGAATAGTTGGAGATATGTTTGAAATTATGCCACTACTTGCAGAAGCATTTGGAACTGGAGAAAAAGAACCAGCACCTCCAATGAAAAAAGTAAGAAGATCTAAACCTAGAAAATTAGCCCCAAACTATAAAGTTATGGTATGTCCAGGATGCGGATACGAATATGATCCAAACTATGGAGATCCAGAAGGCGAAATTGATCCTGGTACTGATTTTGAAAAATTACCAGATGATTGGACTTGCCCAGAATGTCAAGAAGAAAAACAAAACTTTATTGAAGCTGATTTCCCTGCTGATAGAAAATAAAGGAGGATATAATGTATACTGTTAGAAAAGTTACAGATGATCTTTACTATGTTGGTGGCAATGATCATAGACTAGAATTATTTGAAAATATATTTCCTATTCCTGAGGGAGTAACTTATAATTCATATTTATTGAAAGACGAAAAGAATGTTTTATTTGATACAGTTGACTGGTCAATCGTAAAAGACTATTTAGAAAATGTTTCTGAAGTTCTTGATGGTGAAGACCTTGATTATTTAGTAATTCACCACTTGGAACCAGACCATGCTGCTGCCATTGATGAGATAATATTGAGATACCCTGATGTTAAAATAATTGCAAGTGAACAGGGTTTTGAATTCATGAATCAATATGGATTCCATGTAAGCGAAGAACAACAAATTATAGTTGCAGAAGGAGATACTATATCCTTTGGGAAACACGAATTTGTATTTTTAGAAGCACCTATGGTTCACTGGCCAGAAGTTCTTGTAAGTTTTGATACAACTGATGGAGTTTTATTTGCTGCTGATGCATTTGGCACTTTCGGAACTCTAGATGGCAAACTTTTTGCTGACGAAGTTGATTTTGAAAGAGATTGGCTAGACAGTGCAAGAAGATATTTGACTAATATTGTAGGAAAATATGGTCCATTCGTACAAGATATTTTAAGAAAAGCTTCAACTGTTGATATTAAATATATATGTCCACTTCACGGACCAGTATGGAGAGAAAATCTTGGATGGTTTATTGATAAATATGATAAATGGTCAAGATATGAACCAGAAGAAGAAGGCGTAATGATTGTTTATGCATCAATGTATGGAAATACTGAACGTGCTGCACAAGCTCTTGCATCAAGACTTTGTGACAAGGGAATGACTAATGTAGTAGTTCACGATGTAAGTAATACTCACATGTCTTACCTAATTTCCGATACATTTAAGTATTCTCACATTGTAATTGCATCAGTAACTTATAATTTAGGTATTTATCCAGTAATGAAGAATTTTTTGATGGATCTTGAAGCTTTAAATGTTCAAAATAGAACTGTTGGTATTATTGAAAATGGAACTTGGGCTTGTACAGTTGGAGATAAGATTGAAGAATATATTGACGAAAATCTTAAAATGTTTGACGTTTTAGGAGAAAGAGTAACTCTTAATTCTTCACTTAACAGGGCTAATGAAAATGATATGGAAGCTCTTGCTGATTCAATTATCGAGTCTATGGAAAAAATTAGAGAAGTTAAAGAAAAATCTGAGGACAAATAATAAAAAATTTATTGTGGATGTTAAATTCGGTTGTATCTTTTGATATGACCGAATTTTTTTATAAAAATTTTTAGATTTATTGTTGCAATTTAGAAGAATTTATTTAATTTCAAAATAAATTTTCTTTACAAGAAATTATATTAGAACATGAATAACAACTGTGTTATACTAAAATAAGCAAAACAAAGGAGGATTTTTATGGAGCAAAATATCTATTTAGATAAAGAGCGTCTGGAAAATTCCAAAAATACTACATTAGCTTTGGGAGATTCACTGGAGATAAGTTCTCTTAAGGATAAAGTTGTAGAGTTGAATAAAAAACAAATGGAACCAGGTTTTTGGGATGATAACGACAGTGCCCAAAAAATTATAAATGAAACAAATTCATATCAAAAAAAGATAGATCAATATGATGAACTTAATAAACTAATTACTGATGCAGAAGATTTAATAGAACTTATGGAAATAGAAGAAGATTATTCTTCATATGATGATTTTAGAAATTTAGTAGAAGAGATCGAAAAGAAAACTGCTGAGTTTAAATTAAATACACTTTTAAATGGAGAATATGATTCTCATAATGCAATTTTATCTATTCATGCAGGTGCAGGTGGAACTGAAGCGCAAGACTGGGCAAGCATGCTTTTAAGAATGTATTCTAGGTATGCAGAAAATAAGGGATTTAAAATCGAGACTCTAGATATTCTAAAGGAAGATGAAGCAGGAATAAAGTCTGTTACGCTTAAGATTTCTGGAGATAATGCCTATGGTTATTTAAAGGGCGAAAAGGGTGTACACAGACTTGTAAGAATTTCTCCGTTCGATTCAAATAAGAGAAGGCACACATCTTTTTCATCAGTTGATGTTTTTCCAGAGCTTAACGATGACACAGATGTTGAAATAAAAGAAGAAGAACTAAAGATAGATACTTATAGATCTTCTGGAGCAGGTGGGCAACACGTAAATACAACAGATTCGGCTGTTAGAATTACACATATACCAACGGGGATTGTAGTTCAATGTCAAAATGAAAGAAGCCAGATTCAAAATAGAGAAAAAGCAATGAATATGTTAAAGGCAAAATTAATTGCCCTTGCTGAAGAGGAAAAAAAAGAAAAAATCGAAGATCTTCAAGGAAATTATTCACAAATTGCATGGGGTTCGCAAATTAGATCTTATGTATTCCAACCTTACACAATGGTAAAAGATCATAGGACAAATATAGATGTTGGAGATGTGGAAAAGGTAATGGATGGAGATTTAGATGTGTTTATAAATGCCTATTTACAAGATAAGGCAACTGGAGAAAGTTGAGGTAAAAATGGCAAAGGATGTAATAATTGCACTTGATTTTCCAAGCGGAAAGATAGCACTAGATTTCTTGAAAAAGTTTGAAGGCGAAAGTGTTTATGTAAAAATTGGAATGGAACTTTTTTATAAAGAAGGTCCCAGTATTGTAAGAGAGATAAAAAAACTTGGGCACAAGATATTTTTAGATCTTAAAATTCACGATATTCCAAATACTTGTAAGGGAGCAACAAATTCGTTGATTTCACTTGATGTTGATATGATTAATTTTCATAGTGCTGGTGGCAAGAAAATGTTAAGTGAAGCAAGTGAAATAGTTAGTAGAGAAAAGCCTGAGATGATAACTCTTGGAGTTACAATGTTAACTTCAACAGATGAAGAAACCATGTATGATGAACTTCAAATAAATAAAGATAAATCATTGGAAGATGTTGTTTTTTCTTATGCAAAACTTGCACAAGATGCAAATTTATCAGGAATTGTATGTTCTGCACTTGAAGTGCCAAAGATAAAAGAAAAGCTTGGTGAAGATTTTATTACTGTAACTCCTGGAATTAGAAAAGTTAAAAATAATGACGATCAAAAGAGAGTTGTAACGCCAAGCGAAGCGAGAGATTTAGGTTCGGATTATATTGTTGTGGGAAGACCTATTACTAAGGCAGAAGATCCTTTAAAAGAATACAAGGAAATAAAAAGAGAATTTTTAGGAGGTAAATAATGAAAGAAATTGCAAAAATTTTATTAGAATTAAAGGCTGTAACTCTTTCACCAGAAGATCCATATACTTGGGCTTCAGGGATAAAATCTCCAATATATTGTGATAACAGACTTATTTTATCTTACCCAAAAGAAAGAAATTTTGTAGAAGATAGTCTTGTCAATTTAATTAAGAAAAAATTTTCTGAGGCAGAATATATTATGGGAACAGCAACGGCTGGTATTCCTCATGCAGCAATAATTGCAGACAAATTATCTCTTCCAATGGGGTTTGTTAGAAGTTCTAATAAGGATCATGGTAAACAAAATAAAATTGAAGGAGCAAAAATATCTGGGGCAAAAGTTGTTGTAATTGAAGATTTATTTTCAACTGGTGGCTCATCAATTGAAGCAGCAAAAGCATTGCAAGATGAAGGATATGAAGTTCTTGGAATAATAAGTATTTTCACATATAACATGAAAAAAGCTTCTGATAGTTTTAAAGAAGCAGGGTTTTCTAACGAATCTCTTACAAACTTTGACGAGCTTATTGAAGTTGCCCATGAAATGGAATATATTAAAAAAAATGAAATAGAAAAATTAAAGTTATTTAGAGAAAATCCAAAGGACGCAAGTTGGATGAATGTTTAAATACAATTTTGGGTAAAGAAGAATTGTAATTTAAATTAGGGGGAGAGTTTTTGAATTATTATAAAATTCTAAGAAGGATGATTCCTTACGCTAATGAGGTTTATAAAGACAAAAACAGATTTAACAGAGTTGTTCAACAATCAATTGAGAAGACTGATAAAATAGAATTATTTAAAAAGATTTCTCGTGAACTGAAGCTTATGTTTGGACTTTTAACAGACTATATGAGAGGAAATTATAGAGATGTAAAAAAGCCGACATTATAATGATAATTGCAGGTTTACTTTATCTTCTTAACCCAGCAGATATAATACCAGATTATATTTTATTTTTTGGATTTATTGATGATTTAAGTGTCCTTAAATTTATTGTGAAGAAGTTGGATAAACAATTGGGAAAATATGATGAGTGGAGAAGAAATGCTGAAAAGTGATTTTTTTAAAAAAGATACATCAGATGTTGCAAAAAATTTGCTAGGGAAAAAAATTATCAGAAATATTTCTGGTAATTTTTTCTGTGCAAAAATAGTTGAAACTGAGGCTTATTTAGGCTTAGATGATAAGGCTTGTCATAGTTATGGTGGCAATATTACAAAAAGAAATGAAATTTTGTATAAAGACGGCGGTTACATCTATGTATATTTAATTTATGGAATGTATAATCTTTTAAATATAGTGACAAGGACTGAAAAAGAACCTGAAGCAGTACTTATAAGAGCAGTTGAACCTATTGATAATTTAGATAAATTTGCAAATAATAGGTTTAACAGAAATTACGAAGATCTTTCAAATTATCAAAAGAAAAATCTTACAAATGGCCCTGGGAAACTTACAATGGGAATGGCAATTGACAGAAACTTAAATGGAAAAGTTTTATCTAAAGATTATTTGTATATTGAAGATTTTGAAGTTCCAAAGAAAATTGTTGTGGATAAAAGAGTAGGAATAGATTATGCAGGAGAAGATGCAGAACTTCCTCTTAGATTTTATATAGGAGATAATAAATTTGTATCTAAAAAATAAGCATAGATTTTAGTTAACTTATGATTTATAATAGGTTAATGTAACAGGTGATAAGATGATTAGCATAAGAAATTTGTCTTTTAAATATGATTATGAAGATGAAAATGCAAAGCAAATTTTAAAAAATATAGATTTAGAAATTTATGAAGGTGAGTTTATTGCTCTTCTTGGACACAATGGATCTGGTAAGTCCACTCTTGCAAAACTTATAAATGGACTTTTAGAGCCAGGCGAAGGTGACATTTTAGTAGATGGAATGAACACAAAAAATGAAGAGAGCATTTGGGATATAAGAAGAACTGCAGGAATGGTTTTTCAAAATCCTGACAATCAACTAGTTGCAACAGTTGTTGAAGATGAAGTTGCTTTTGGACCAGAAAATTTAGGTATAGATCCCTCAGAAATTAGAAAGAGGGTGGACAAAGCTCTTTTAGATGTTGGAATGAGTGATTATAAAAGAAATGCACCACATCTTCTTTCTGGGGGACAAAAACAAAGAGTTGCCATAGCAGGAATTCTTGCGATGAGTCCAAAATATATAATACTTGATGAGCCAACTGCAATGTTAGATCCAAGTGGAAGACGTGAAGTAATTGATACTCTTATAAAATTAAATAGAGAAGAGCATAAGACAATAATTTTGATAACTCATTATATGGAAGAAGCTGCAATAAGTGATAGGGTAGTTGTAATGGAAGATGGAGATATTGTACTATCAGGAAAACCTAGAGAAGTTTTTTCTCATGTGGATGAAATAAAAAAATTAGGTCTTGACGTTCCACAGGTAACGGAACTTGCAAATGAACTTAAAAAAGATGGTTTTGAAATTTCAACAGAAGTTTTAAATATTGAAGAAATGGTGAAAGAAATATGTCGCTAATAGAGATTAACAATTTGACGCATATTTATAGTGAAGGTATGCCTTTTGAAAAAAGAGCAATTGATAATTTAAATTTAAAAATAGAAGAAAACGAATTTATTGGTCTTATAGGTCACACAGGTTCAGGCAAATCTACTTTTATACAGCATTTAAATGGTCTATTAAAACCAAGTTCTGGAGAAATAATAATAGATGGTAAGAAAATTGACAAATCTGGAACAAATTTGACAGAACTCAGAAAAAAAATTGGCCTTGTATTTCAATATCCAGAATATCAATTGTTTGAAGAAACAATTGAAAAAGATATTGCCTTTGGACCAAATAATTTAGAATTAAGTGAAGAGGAAGTCTTAAAAAGAGTAAAAAATTCTATGGATTCAGTTGGTCTAGATTATGAAATATATAAAGACAAATCTCCCTTTGACTTATCAGGAGGGCTAAAGAGAAGAGTTGCCATTGCAGGAGTGCTAGCAATGGAACCTAAAGTTTTAATACTTGATGAGCCAACTGCAGGACTTGATCCAAGAGGTCGTGACGAAATATTAAGTGAAATAAAAAGTATTCACGAGAAGAGAAAAATAACTGTAATTTTAGTTTCCCATTCTATGGAAGATGTGGCAAAGATTGCAGAAAGAATTATAGTTATGGATAAAGGAAAATTATTTTTAGATTCAAATCCGAGAGAAATTTTTAGAAATGAGGATAAACTTCTTTCAGTAGGACTTGGTATCCCACAAATAACTTCACTTATGAGGACATTAAAGAAAAAGGGACTTGACATAAATGAAGATGCAATAACAGTAGAAGAAGCAAAAGAATCTTTGGAAAAGTATTTGAGAGGTGTTTCTCATGTTTAAAGATATTACAATAGGACAGTATTTTCCAGGAGATACACTTGTACATAAATATGATCCAAAGTTAAAAATGCTTACAATGATTCTATTTATAGCATCATTGTTTTTTGTACATTCAGTTTTTATGTATGTTCCCATTGTTATTTATTTACTTTTAATAATAAAAGTAGCAAAACTACCAGTTGGACTTGTCCTTAGAGGATTAAAGCCTCTTAGATGGATAATTCTTGTCACATTTATAATAAACTTATTTTTTACACCGGGAGAAGTGAAATATACTATAGGTTTTTTAAAAATTTCTCAGGCAGGAATAGATTTAGCAGTATTTATGGGAATAAGATTAGTTCTTTTAGTTTTAGGCACAAGCCTTTTAACTTACACAACATCACCAATTGAACTTACAGATGGAATAGAATCACTTTTAAAGCCATTTAGAAAAATTGGAGTACCTAGTCATGAAATAGCTATGATGATGACAATTGCACTTAGGTTTATTCCAACACTTATTGAAGAAACAGATAAGATAATGAAGGCACAAATGGCGAGAGGAGCAGATTTTGAATCTGGAAATATAGCAAAGCGTGCTAGAAACTTAGTACCTCTTTTAGTGCCACTTTTTATAAACTCTTTTAGAAGGGCAGAAGAACTTGCAACAGCAATGGAAGCAAGATGTTACAGAGGTGGAGATGGAAGGACAAAAATGAATACATCAAAAATTGTAAAAAAAGATGTAGTAATTTTTGTTGGAAATTTAATTTTCTTTACTGTAGTGATAATAATTTCAAAAATATGAATATACTTATAAAAATAACTTACGATGGTACAAAATTCCATGGATTTCAAGTTCAACCAGATGAAAGAACAGTTGAAGGAGAACTAAATAAAGCATTAAAAAAAACGTTAAAAGAAGAGGTAAAAGTTTTTTATGCAGGAAGAACAGACAGAGGAGTTCACGCACTAGGTCAGTATGCAAATTTTTATTCTGACACAACAATTGACATAGGAAATCTCCCAAAGGTTATTAATTTTAATTTGCCAGAAGATGTATCAGTGGTTGATGCAAAATATGTAACAGATGACTTCCACGCAAGATATGATGCAAAATCAAAAAAATATCGCTATGTAATTTATAGATCAAGATATAGAAATTCCCTTTTATACAATAGAGCCTACGAATATCCATATGAAGTTGACCCAAAAAGAATGCAAGAAGCCCTAAACTATTTAATAGGTGAACACGATTTTAATTCATTTATGGGAAAGGGAGCAATAGTAAAGGATTCAATAAGAACGATAAATAGTATTGATGTAATAGAAGATGGAAAATTTTTATACATTGATTTCGTTGGTAAAAGTTTTCTAAAAAATATGATTCGTATAGTTGCAGGAACAACATTGGAAATAGGACGAGGCCAAAGAGAAATTGAATACATGAGAAAGGCCTTGGAGGAAAAAAATAGAAAAGCAGCAGGACCAACAGCCCCAGCTTGTGGTTTATATCTAGTAGATGTAAAATATTAAGTCTTCGGGCTTTTTTTATAGCTCTATGCCTCAAATATTGGGGGTGCTGTTTCAATTTCATTAGATACAAACGGAGAGCCAGAAAGCTTTTACGCAGATGGAATTGAATACTATACTATTTCAAGCAATTGGGATATGACAGAGATTTAGAAATCGCCCTTATAGTCCAGAAGAATGGTTAGATAATTTCTCTACTTTTTCAATTTACCAAATTTTATCTCAGCTAATTGAATTATGGGGGCTTAGCATAAAGTCGGAAGAAGTTCCTAAAAAAAAGAAAGACCAATGACTACGCCCTTATTCCTTTTAAGGGCAGTAGAACTTGGTCTTTTTGTTTTTGATTTATAACTTCTAACGATTGGTATTGTAAATGATATGTTTACAGAAAAAAATAATGATGAATATAAATACAAGGAAGTAGCAACACAAGAAGACTTTGATAAATTTTAGAGAGATATTGACAAATAAATGCTTGAAGCATTAGAATGAAATTGATAACCAATACCAATAAAAAAGAAAGGAGAGTTAAATTAAAAAAATAGTAAGTTTATTGATGTCATTTGTAATGGTAGCTACAATTTTGTCTCCATGCTATGCTCAAGCCTCTGAGTATTCAGATTATGTTAAACATAGTGAGGCAACTTTTGTAGAAAATGGAAAAAGATATAAAGTTGAAGAAGATTTGATATCTAGAGAAGATAAAATCAAAACTACTTCTAATTTTTTTACTGATGAAGGAGTATTAATAGAAACTCAGATTACAACTGTCGATAGATCAGTTGGTATTGTTTACTTTGAAAACAGGAATTCAGATCAAGAGCTTATAAACTCAGAAAGCTATAGGTTTGATCAAATTTTAGAACTAACAGAATCTGATGAAGAGACACATGATGTATTTGTTACTTATTCCAATGATCGTGGGAAATTTTTAAGACACGAAGAATATACGATAAATCTAACTGGGAAAAAAGCTACAGCTCTTGTAGTAGGATCTATATTAGCTGGAGTCTTTGCAATAGCCCCTGAGGTCGGGATTTCGCTTGGGGGGAAATTTGTAGCGGCAGCTACTTCTGTTGGATTACTAGGGGCAGGTAGTATTATGCCATGGAATGTTCGAGCAAGTGTAGATGTATATTCAAGTCCTTATAGAACAGGAAAACATTACACAAGATTCTATGGAGATTTTTATACCACTGACGGAGAATATATTACGAGTTTACATTGGAGTAAAAGGGGATATCATTAATGAAAAATGCGCTCTTAAGAGCCTTAATGTATAATATCATTGGACTTTTTATTATGGGTGTTTTTTATTTTTTGAAATATGATATAAATAAGACTCATACAAAAGAAATGTTATTAATGATATTTTTAGCTGAGGTTTGTTATTGGTTAACTGTTCTAATTGGATTATTGGTTATTAAAAAATTAAAAAGTTAAATAATGAATTTCGACAACTATATTACAAAATGGTAGGTGCTTTTTAGTACCCAAAATAGTGTAAGATAGGAAATGATTCCTATCTTACACTATTTTTGTATAATGAAGAAGTAGTAGTAAGATAAGTCTGTTTTAAGGTTAAAATATCCATGATAAAAGCTGTCGACTATGTCTTCGTTATTCATATTCGGTTAAGTAGGTTGGACAAAATGTCCGTGTCACGAGCTAAAAAAGAGTGTAATGGTTCAGGTAGAAACTACAAAATAAAAAGAAAGAAGGAAAAATATAATATCAATAGGTATAGACATATCAAAAGAAAAGTTTACAGCCTGTGCATTAGAATAAGAAAGTAAAATAATTTGGAGGCCCTTTGATATATATCTAAATAAAACCAAAGTAAAGGAATTTTTAGAGAAACTAGAAAAATTAAAAGAAGAAGTAAAAATGACAAACGAATATCAGAGAAGGAATAGAACTGATAAAACAAATAAATCAGATTCTAAATAGAATTTTAACACGAATGATAGAAATATCCGAGATCTTAGAAGAATATCAAAAAAGTAAAAAAATTCTTAGGCATATTGAGCAAACTAGCAGTACCAATAGTAGCAGAATTTGGAAACCTATCAAAATTTAAAAACAAAAAAATTCTAATATCCTTTGTAGGAATAGACTCCACACCCTATGAATCAGGAAACTTTAAAGCAGATCAGATAAAAATGACCAAAAGAGGAAACTCAATGCTAAGAAATGTAGGCTACCAGGCAATGAAATGTATGATGAGTGCGAAGGACGAAGAAAACGAAATATATAAGTACATGATAAAAAAAGAAAGAGAAGGAAAAACGAAAAAAGTTTGCACATTTGCAGGATTAAACAAATTCCTAAGAGTATACTATACAAGAGTCATGAAGTTAAAAATTAAGAATAGAGAATTAAAAGTAGCATAACATTTAGAAAAGCATTAAAGATAAGTTGATTACGTTCGGTTTGTTTGCCATGCACTAATTTAATTACTCAAAGAATCAAATAACCTAAAATTAATTTCAGGTTAAGCTTGACTTTTATTGGCAGGTTTTGCAGTAAAAATTATTTTAAAAATTTATTTTGCAATCTTTAAATTATTTTTTATTTCAAAGACTTTAGGATTTTGCGAAAATCCAATAAATTGATAATATAAATAGTTTTTGGTATAATTATTTTAGTTAATTTGGAGGTGGAACAGTGGATAATAAATATCTTGTTAATGGTAATGAAGCTGAAGGAAAGGTAAAAATTTCTGAAGATGTTATCGCTACAGTTGCTTCTGTTGCAGCTGAAAGTGTTGACGGTGTTGTAAAAGTTTCTACTAATTTTAAATCTCAAATGAGTGATATTTTAAATACAAAAAATTTTGCTAGAGGTGTGAAGGTTAATATTGGCGAAAAAGAAACTATTGTAGATGTTTATATTACTATTGAGTATGGAATTAAAATTGTAGAAGTTTCTGAAAAAGTTCAAGAACAAGTCAAGGAAGCTATTGAAAATATGACTGATTTTGATGTTGTAGAAGTAAATGTTCATATAAGTGGAATTGCTGTAAAAGATTCTGAAAAGACGATTGTGAAATGAGCAGAAAGAAAGCAAGAATAGGCGCTATGCAAGCTTTATTCTCTATGGATATAAATGATGACTTTTCTATTGAAAGTCTAAATTTATTTATGGAAAATAATTTATTTCTAGGAGATGAAGTCGATTATATAAATAGAGTTGTCCCTGATATTTTGGACAAAATGGATGTAGTTGATAGTACTATTGAAAAGAATTTAAAGGGATGGACTATTCAAAGACTTGCTAAAGTTGATAGACAGATTCTGCGCATTGCCGTCTATGAGTTTTTATATAAAGATGATATACCTCCTGAAGTTTCTATTAATGAAGCTGTTGAGATTGCGAGAATTTATGGATCTGATGATTCTCCCAAGTTTATAAATGGGATTTTAGGAAGTATTTACAGGAGTTTTTGATTTGAAGAGCAATGCTTTTAATGTAAGTGAATTAAATAATTACATCAAAAAGCTAGTTTCCATGGATTATATTTTAAGAGATATTAGTATAACTGGTGAAGTTACTAATTTAAATATTCATTCTAATGGAAATATTTATTTTTCGTTAAAGGATAATTTTTCAAGAATTGATGCCATGATAAGTGCTAAAGATGTCAATGTAAAACTATTTGATGGGGCAAGTATCATGGCAAAGGGAACTGTTACTTATTACGATAGAAGTGGCAGAATTTTTCTATATATCAGTGAAATTGAACTTGATGGAAAGGGAAATTTGTATCAAAAGTTTTTAGATCTAAAAGATGAACTTGAAAGGGAAGGCCTTTTTGATCTTTCCCATAAAAAGGAAATCAAAAAGTTTCCTGGTTCAATTGGACTTATTACATCGACAAGTGGTGCTGCTATAAAGGATGTCATTAATCTTTTTAGAAAGAGAAATAGAATTTGTGATATTTATGTATTTCCAAGCTTTGTGCAAGGTAATATGGCAAGTGAAAATTTAATTAAGGGTATAAAATATTTTAATGAGTCCCAAAATGTTGACACCATTATTATTGCAAGAGGTGGAGGTAGTTTTGAGGATCTCTTTGTTTTTAATGACGAAAGTCTTGCAAGAGAAATTTTTAATTCTAATATTCCAATTATTTCTGCTGTTGGGCATGAAATTGATTACACTATTTGTGATTTTGTAAGTGATCTTAGAGCGGCGACACCGACTAATGCAGCTGAACTTGCTACAACAAGTGAAAATGAGATTTTTGGGGAGCTTTTAAATAAGAAAAACTCATTAAATAATTTAATCGAGAGAAAAGTTGATTTGGAAAAACTAAAATTATTTAATCTCTACAAAAGTATTTCCATTAAAAATCAAGTTTATAAAATTAATTCTATGACTCGTGAACTTATTTATTATGAAAATTTGTTAAACAATTCTATGAAAAAAATTTTGGAAGATAATAGAAGTTATTTAAGCAAAAGTAAGTTTTATCTGACAAATTTTAAATTAAATAAATCTAGAGAATTGGATAGTTTTGGATATAGACTTAAAAATATTGAATTAAATTCAAATAGAAAATTAGATAGATATTTTAATAATTTAGACCTTCAAAATAAATTTTTAAACTATTATTTTAATTTATTTATTGATGAAAAAGTTTCAAATCTTAATAAATTTGGTAAATTTTTAGAGTCTTATGATTTGAAAAATAAAATTTTGTTGGAAAAAAGAAAATTAGAATATTTAAATATAAGATTAGGCTCTGCTTTTGATAAAATAAATAAGATTGAGATAATTACACATGATGGAAAGAAATTAGAATCCATTAAAGATGTAAATATTGGGGATATTATTTCCTTAAGATTAAAAGATGGAAATATAAAATCTAAGATTTTTGATGTGAAAATGAGGGATTAGATGGATAAAGATTATGAAAGTTCTTTTAGAGAGCTTGAAAAAATTATAAGGGAACTTGAGTCTAAGGACATTAGTCTGGAAGATTCCATAAAAAAATATGAAGAGGGAATTGAGCTTTATAAATATTTAAATAAAACTTTGAAGGCTTATGAAGGCAAGATAAAAACTATTGCAGAAGAAAATTCTGATTTTTTAGAGGACGATAAAGATGGAAAATATAGATAGTTTATTAGAAAAATTCAATGCCTATTTGAGTTCCCTTCTTGAGTATACAGATAGTGCACAAAGAAAGGTTATTGATTCTATGAAGTATTCATTATTTTCTGGGGGAAAGAGAATCAGACCTCTTTTATGCCTAATAACGTTTTGTGAATTTTCTGATGAGGATATAAAAAAAGTTCTTCCCTTTGCTGCTGCAATTGAGATGATACACACTTATTCACTCATCCATGATGACCTTCCAGCTATGGACGATGATAATTTTAGAAGAGGAAAGCCAACTAATCACAAGGTTTATTCTGAAGGAATTGCAATTTTAGCAGGAGATGGTCTTTTGAATATGTCTATGGAAGTTTTACTAAGACATATTGAAACTATTGAAGATCCTGAAGATTTAAAATTTGCAGTTAAGGCAATGAAATATATTTATAATGCAACTGGAGTTGGAGGAATGATTGGTGGACAAGCTATTGATATAGATTTTGATGTGTCTTGTTATAGCGAGGAAATCTGCGAATCAATGTATAAGTTAAAGACAGCAGATTTAATAAAAGCATCTGTTGTTTCTGGTGCAATAATTGCCAAAGCACCAGCCGATGTTATAACAAAACTTTCCAAGTTTGCTGAATCTATTGGTGTTGCATATCAACTTGAGGATGATCTTTTAGATGAAGATAAAGACCCAGATAGTGGTGAAGTCAATATGTTGATGTTTAAAAATAAAGATGAACTTAGAGAAGAAATTATTGAACTTACAAATTCGGGGTATGAAACAATTGATAGTCTTTTATTAAAAGAAAATTTACTAAAAAATTTTGTTGCAAAATTAATAAATAGGAGCAATTAATGGCAAAAAAAAGAGCAGATGTATTGTTAGTTGAAAAAGGTTTAATAGATTCTAGAGAAAAAGCCAAAAGACTTATAATGGAAGGAAAAGTTTTTATTGGAACTAATCGAGTTGCAAAGCCAGGGGAACAATTAAAAGAAGATGTAAAAATTTATATAAAGGGAATTGAAAATACTTTTGTTTCAAGAGGCGGGCACAAGCTTGAAAAAATGATAAAAGATTATGATATTGATTTGAGAGATTCTGTTTGTGTCGACATTGGTGCTTCTACTGGTGGATTTACTGAGTGTATGCTAAAATATGGAGCAAAAAAAGTTTATGCCATTGATGTTGGATATAATCAACTTGATTATAAATTGAGGACTGATGATAGAGTTGTATCTCTTGAAAGAACGAATATTAGGTATTTTGATACCGATTTAATTTTAGAAGATGTGGATTTTATTTCTATTGACGTTTCTTTTATTTCTCTTGAACTTGTTCTTCCTGTTGCCAAAGAAATTTTAAGTAGGGAAGGAAAAATTGTTGCACTAATAAAACCACAATTTGAAGCTGGCAAGGGAAAAGTTGGAAAGGGTGGTATTGTTAGAGATGAAAAAGTACATATTGAAGTTATAGATAAAATAATAAATCTTGCAAGAGATTTAAATTTTAATATTATCGCAATAACAAATTCTCCTATAAAGGGAACAAGTGGAAATATTGAGTTTTTAATTTATTTATCAAAGGAAAGTAGAGTTTCAAGTAATTTTGATTCTAAGAAAATTGTAGAAAATGCTTATAAAAATTTAAGTGAATAGGTGAAATATGCTTTTGGAGTTAAATATAGAAAATTTTGCAATAATTGAAAATATGAAGATTGAGTTTGAAAGTGGTTTAAATGTTCTGACAGGTGAAACTGGTTCTGGTAAGTCAATTATCATAGATTCTCTTGGACTTGTTCTCGGTCAAAGAGTTAACAAAGATGTAATAAAAAAAGGAAAGGACAGAGCCTTTATAGAGGCAGTATTTAGTTCATACGATGAAGAAACTAAAGAATTTCTCAAAGAATATGGAATTGAAACGGGAGATTTAATTATAATATCCAAAGAAATTAAAGAAAAGGGGCCTTCCATAACTAGGATAAACAATAGGACTGTTACATCTCAAATTTTATCAAAAATTTCCACGCATTTGATAGATATTTTTGCACAACACGAGTCAACTGCACTTATGAACAATAAAAATCAGATGAACTTAATTGATGATTTTTCTGGAAGGGATCACAAAATTCTTATTTTAAAATTAAAAGAGATTGTTTCCAATATTAATGACTTAAAAAAAGAATATGAAGAAAAATCTATGCTTGAAAAAAATAAAGATAGAGAAATAGATCTTTTAGAATATCAAATTAATGAAATTGAAGATGCTGGTTTAAGTGATTATGACGATGAAGAACTTTATGATGATTTTAATATTTTAAATAATATGACAGACACAATAATAAAATTATCTGAATCTAAATCTCTTATCAATGAGGGATATGAAAATAACTCTGTGGAAGATATTTTAGATAAAATTATAGCAAATATTGTAGATGTTACAAAATACAATAAGGATTTAAAAGAAACAGAAGAAGATTTAGAAGATATAAGATTCAGACTTTCTGATATTGCCTCTGATTTAGATAGATATATTAACTCTTCTGAAGTAGACGAGGAGAAACTCGTTTATTTAAAAGAGAGAATTGATTTAGTAAATAACTTAAAGTTAAAATATGGAAATAATGTTTCTAAAATTAATTCTTTTTACGAAGATATAAGTAATAGACTTTCTTTTTTAAAGAATTATGAGGATAATTTAAATAAACTTTCTGAAAAGATTAAATCGCTAGAAGAAGAAGCTTTGACAATTGCTAGAAAAATTAGTAAAAATAGAAAAGCCACTGCGAAAATTTTGGAAAAAAGAGTAGAAGATGAAATAAATAATTTAAATATAAGAGATGCAAAATTTAAAATAGAAATAAATGAAAAAAGTCTTAGTGCAAATGGAGTAGACAGTATAGAATTTTTAATTGCTCCAAACCTTGGCCAAGATTTAATGCCCTTAGCAAAGGTTGCATCTGGTGGTGAAATGAGCAGAATAATGCTTGGTTTTAAGAGTATTATTGCAGAAAAAGATAATATTCCAACTCTTGTTTTTGATGAAATTGATACAGGTATAAGTGGAAAGACGGCACAAATTGTTGGTAACAAGATAAAAGAACTGGCAAAAGATAGGCAAGTAATAGTAATTTCTCACTTGCCACAAATTGTGGCACTTGCGGATACTCACTTTGCAATAAAAAAAGATTTTGTAAACAATAGTACAATATCTACAATAGATAAATTAAGCTATGATAAGAGAGTAGAAGAAGTGGCAAGATTAATTGGTGGAATGAATTTAAGCGAAGTTGCAATAGAAACAGCAAAAGAAATGATTGGTGATTAAATGCAAAATTATGAAGAGAGAACTATGAAGTCGACAAAAATTTTTGATGGAAAAGTTCTAAAACTTAGAGTTGATACAGTTGAGATGGAAGGTCAGAAGTACACAAAAAGAGAAATTGTAGAAAGGACTTCTTCTGTTGGGATTGTTGCAATAACTCAAGATGATGAAATTATTTTGATTAAGCAATATAGAAAAGCTATAGACAAAGAAATTTACGAAATTCCAGCAGGTATGATTGATTTTGGAGAGGAACCTCAAAAAGCAGCTCTTCGTGAATTGAAAGAAGAAACTGGTTTTGACGCAAAGAAATCAGAATATTTATTGGAAACTTATTCTTCTCCAGGTTTTACAAATGAAAAAATATTTATTTTTTATGCTGAAGATTTAATTTTGGGTGAACAAGATTTAGATGAATTTGAAAATCTTTCAGTTGAAAAAATAAAATTTGATGAAGCTATAAAGTTAATTAATCTTGGAGAAATTATTGATTCAAAATCAGTTGCTGGGATTTTATATTACAATAGTTTTAGGAGAAAAAATGGATAAATCAATAAATTATATTAAGGAAAAAATAAAAGATACGCCTGAGATTGGAATTATTCTAGGGTCGGGCTTAGGAGATTTTGCGGATTCAGTAGAAGACCAAATTGAAATTTATTACAAAGATATTCCGGGCTTTCCAGTTTCAACTGTAAAAGGTCATGATGGGAAATTAGTTTTTGGGAAAATTCATTCTAAAAATATTTGTATAATGAAGGGTAGAATTCATTATTACGAGGGATATGATATTTCTGATGTCGTTTACCCAATAAATGTAATGGCTTCTCTTGGAATAAAAACTTTAATTGTAACAAATGCAGCTGGTGCTGTTAATAAAGATTTTAACCCAGCAGATCTTATGGTAATAACTGATCATATAAATTTAATGGGTAAAAATCCACTTATAGGTCCAAATGATGACAATCTTGGTCCAAGATTTTTAGACATGACAAATTTATATGACAGAGATTTAATTGAAGTTGCAAAGAAAAGTGCAAAAAAATTAAATATTAATATTAGAGAAGGTGTCTATATGTATTTTACAGGACCAAGTTATGAAACTGCAGCAGAAGTTAGAATGGCAGGCGTGCTTGGTGCTGATGCTGTTGGTATGAGTACAGTTCCAGAAGTAATTGCTGCAAGACACAGAGGTCTTAAGATTCTAGGCATTTCTACAATGACAAATATGGCAACAGGAATTTTGGACAAGCCACTTGACCATAAAGAAGTTATGGAAGTTGGGAAAGAAGTTTCTGAAAAATTTAAGGAACTATTAGATAAAATAATTGAGGAGATTGTATGAAATTTTTAGATATCATACAAAAGAAAAAAGAAAATAGAATCTTAACAGAAGAAGAAATAAATTATTTTATAAAAAATTATGTAAATGGAAAGATTCCAGACTATCAAGTTTCTGCGTTTTTGATGGCCATTTATTTTAATAAATTAAATTTAGATGAAACTTATTATCTTACAAGGGCTATGATTGAATCAGGAAATGTAATTGATTTATCAGAGGTTTCAGGTATAAAAGTTGATAAACATTCAACTGGTGGAGTTGGTGATACAGTTACACTTATATTGGGACCTCTTCTCGCATCTGTTGGATTTATATTTGCCAAAATGAGTGGACGAGGACTTGGTCACACAGGAGGAACCCTTGACAAACTTGAATCCATTCCAGGATTTAATATAAATATAGATAGCGAAAATTTTATTAAAATTCTAAACAAATCCAATATTGCGGTTATAGGTCAAAGTGAAAATATTGTTCCAGCTGATAAACTTTTGTATTCACTTAGAGATGCAACTGCAACAGTAGATAATGTTAGCTTAATTGCATCTTCCATTCTTTCAAAAAAAATAGCACTTGGAACAGATGCCTTAGTTCTTGATGTAAAAGTTGGAAACGGTGCTTTTATGAAAGATGTAGAGTCTGCAGTTAATCTTTCAAAGTTAATGGTAAGCCTTGGGAAAAAATTTGGAAGAAAAACCAAAGCTATGATAACGAGTATGAACGAACCTCTTGGAGATGCTGTGGGTAATAGTCTTGAAGTGATAGAAGCTATAAATGTTTTAAAGGGAAATGGTTCAAGGCATTTAAAAGAAATTTCATTTAAAATTGCATCAAAATTTATGATAATGGAAAATATGGTAAGCAGTGAAAAAGAAGCCATGTCTATTTTAGAAGAAAAAATTAGAGATGGTTCTGCAATAGAAAAATTTAAAGAAATGGTAACTCTACAAGGTGGAGATGCGACCTATATAGATGATACAAATAAGTTTAAAAGGTCGAGCATAATAAAAGATATTTATTCAAAAGAATCTGGTTATGTGAAATCAATTGAGGCAATTGAAATAGGAATAGCTTCAAGAGATTTAGGTGCAGGCAGACATAAAAAAGATGATGTCTTGGATTTAAATGCAGGAGTTTATCTGCACAAAAAAGTTGGAGATTTTGTAGAAAAGGGAGAAAAAATTGCCACAATCTACACTGAAAAAGAAAATGAAGTAGAAGGTGTAATAGAAAAGATTACAAAAGCTTATTCTTTTTCCGATAAAAGGCAAGATTATAAATTAATTATAGAAGAGATTGATTGAGATGAATAATTTAGATATTGCATCAATTGCAATTAATATAGTTGCACTTTTAATAGCGATTATACCACATGAAATTGCTCATGGTTATGTTGCCTATTTGTGTGGAGATACAACTGCAAAAGACGATGGAAGACTTAGTTTAAACCCACTAAATCATATTGACCCTGTGGGTTTAATTTCTATGATTATTTTTAAATTTGGGTGGGCTAAAGCTGTCCCAATTAATCCTAATAGATTTAAAGGAAATAGAAAAGTAGATTCTCTTTTAGTATCTCTTGCAGGAGTTTTTACAAATTTTATACTGGGAATTATCTCAGGAATTATTTTAGTTTATTTAGAATATAAATCTTCAAATCTAATATCATTATTTTCTTCAATTTTCTGGTATAATGTGATGCTTGGAGTGTTTAATCTCGTGCCATTACCTCCTCTTGATGGTTCAAAAGTTTTGGCTACACTTTTGCCAGAAAGCTTAGAAATGAAATTTTATAAATACGAGAAATACTTTTATTTTGTACTTGTCATTATGATTTTTTCTGGTGCAGTAAATAAATTTATAGAACCAATAATTGTAAATATTATAAATTGGATTTTTTCTTTGGGAATTAAATTATGGAATACAATATTGTTTTAAAAACTTATGAAGGTCCTATGGATCTTCTTTTAGATTTAATTAAAGAAAACGAGATAGATATATATGATATTCCAATTTTTACTATTACTGAAGAATTTTTAAGATATATCGAAAATATGAAAAAGCTAAATTTAACTTTAACTTCAGATTTTATATTGATGGCGTCAACTCTTCTTGAGATAAAATCAAAGATGCTTCTACCTAAAACAAAAAAATTAAGTAATGAAGATAAAGACGAAGAGGATCCTAGAAAAGATTTAGTAGAAAGTTTGTTGGAGTATAAAAAATATAAAGAAGCCTCTGAAATTTTAAAAATTCAAGAGGATTATGAGTCAAAATCTTTTTACAAGTTAAAAACAGAAATATTTTCTATGAATGAAATGGATTTTTTGAAGGAATCTAGTGTGGATAAACTTTCTCTAGCCTTTTTTAATATTTTAAAAAAGTATAAAGATAAGGAAATAGTAGATATTGATAGAGAATACTTTAAAGTTGAAGATGCCTCTAGAAAAATAAAGCAAGAAATTATTAAAAATGAAAAGCTAAAATTTAGTGAATTATTGATAGATATTGTATATAAGGTAGATGTTATAACTTATTTTTTGGGAATGCTTGAACTTATTAAAAATGAATTTGTAATTGCAAATCAAAGGGATAATTTTGGTGATATATTAATTGAAAAACGAAAATACAATGGACAAGAACAGGTTAAAATCAATAATTGAATCCATACTTTTTATTTGGGGAGATCCTATAAGCTTAGAAGATATTGCAAATACTCTTGAACTTAAAAAAGACTATACTAGAGAAATTCTTTTAGAAATGAAAGAAAATTATAAATGTGATACATCAGGTCTTCGACTTAGAGAAATTGATGGAAAATTTCAAATAGGAACTAAACAGGAAAATGAACCCTATCTAAAAAATTTAATTAAAGAAAAAAATGAAAAAAATTTATCTAAACCGGCTCTTGAAACTCTTTCTATAATTGCATACAAACAGCCTGTAACGAAAATAGAAGTTGAGGAATTAAGAGGGGTAAATTGTGATAGTACAATAAAGGGACTTCTTGATTTTAATTTAATTGAAGTTTCTGGAAAATTAGATAGAATCGGCCATCCAAATTTGTACAGAACCACAGATAAATTTTTGCAAAAATTTGGAATGAAAAGTTTAGAGGAGTTGCCTGATTTAAAAGGATTAGAGGAGGAATCTAATTGAGATTACAGAAATATATGGCTCACTGTGGAGCTGCATCTAGAAGAAAGTGTGAAGAGTTTATAAAATCTGGTTTAGTAAAGGTAAATGATAAAATTGTTACAGAGCTTGGTACAAAAATTGATCCCAATGTAGATAGAGTTTATTTAAATGGAAAAAGGCTAACTCTTGAAAATAAAAAAATTTATATTATTTTAAATAAGCCAATAGGAGTTGTAACAAGTGCTAGTGATGAAAAAGATAGAAAAACTGTTACAGATCTTGTTCCTGATGATTATAGAGTTTATCCAGTTGGAAGACTTGATATTGATACTACTGGTTTAGTATTTTTAACTAATGATGGAGAACTTGCCAATATTTTGATGCATCCAAAATATAAAATTGGTAAAAAGTATATCGCCACAGTAGAGGGAACTCCTAATGCAAGAGAACTTTCAATTTTAAGAGAAGGTCTTGATATTAGAGATTTAAAAACTTCTCCTGCAAATGTAAAAATCCTAAAAAGTTTTAAACAAGATTCTATTATAGAAATTGAAATTTTTGAAGGTCAAAATCATCAAATCAAGAGAATGTTTGACTATATAGGTCACAAAGTAAAGAAACTAAAGAGGATTTCTATGGGAGAGATTGAACTTTTAAATCTTGATGTTGGAAATTATAGATATCTGAGTGAGAAAGAGATAAAATATTTAAAGGGATTAAAATGATTGTTAAAGAAAAATATTTTGAGATAGTAGATGAAGTGCTATCTCATAATTTTTTAGGTAAAGTTGCAGTAGATGCTACAATTGGAAAAGGAAACGATACTTTAAAACTTTTAAAAGTTGTAGGTGAGAATGGTTTTGTCTATGGATTTGATGTTCAAGAAGATGCAATAGAAAAGACGAGGGTTTTATTAAAGGATTTTAATAATTATAAACTTTTTTTAGAAAGTCACGAACATATAGATAAAATTGGTGCAGCAGATTTAATTATTTACAACTTGGGTTTTCTTCCAGGTTCTGATAAAAAAATTACTACTTTAAAAGAATCTACGATTATTTCGCTAGAAAAATCTACAAAAATTTTAAATAAAGGCGGAATTATTATTGTGGTGTCCTATTTGGGCCATGAAAATTCTTTTGAAGAAAGAGTTGCTGTGGATGAATTTTTAAAAGAGCTTGATCAAAGAATTTTTAGAGTTGAAAAAAGAGAATTTTACAATCAAAAGCACAACCCGCCAATAGTTTATTTAATCGAAAAAAGGTGAAAAAATGAGAATTGCAATAATTGGAGCAGGACCTGCTGGCATGATGTGTGCTATAAAGGCAGCAGAGAATCATGAAGTATTTTTATTTGAAAAAAATGAAAAACTAGGGAAAAAACTTTTTATAACAGGTAAGGGTAGATGTAATCTCACAAATTATACTGATGAAAACGAAGTCTTAAAAAATGTAGTAGGAAATAAAAGTTTTATGTATTCATCAATTTACACTTTTTCACCTTTTATGACTTATTATTATTTTGAAGAAGAGGGTCTTAGACTAAAGGTAGAAAGGGGAAACAGAGTTTTTCCCAAGAGCGACAAATCTTCTGATGTTATAAAAATTTATGAAAAAAAGCTTAGGGAAAATAATGTAAATATAAAACTCAATACAGAAATAAAAAGTATAAAAAAGGAAGGAAACTTTTTTATTTTAAATGATAAAGATAAGTTTGATAAAGTAGTAATTGCAACTGGTGGTATTTCTTATAAGTTAACAGGTTCAACAGGAGATGGATATAAATTTGCTAGAAATTTTGGGCACAAAGTTATTGATTTAAAGCCTGGACTTATAGGGATAAATCTTTTAAATAATTTTGAGTTAGCAGGATTAAGCTTAAAAAATGTAGAATTAAAGATTATGAAAAATAAAAAAATAATTTCAAGTGAATTTGGTGAAATGATTTTTACTCATAAAGGAATTAGCGGACCAATTGTTTTAACTACGTCTAGTAAAATTAATAGATTAAGCGATTTTCAAATGTATCTTGATTTAAAGCCAGCTTTGACTTATGAAAAACTTGACAACAGGATTCTTAGAGATTTTAATAATAATCAAAATAAAAATATAGAAAATGTTTTGAAATTACTTCTTCCACAAGATTTAATCTTTTATATTTTAAATTATGCTAATATTAGGGGAGATAAAAAAGTAAATCAAATTACAAAAGAGGAAAGAGATATTTTAATTAAGAGTATTAAAAATTTTAAACTTTTATTTGATTCTTTGGATGATATAAATAGGGCAATAATAACTAGTGGTGGAGTTAGTATAGATGAAATTGATCCAAAGACAATGGAATCCAAAAAAGTTTCTGGATTGTATTTTATTGGCGAAGTATTAGATGTTGATGCACTTACAGGTGGCTTTAATATTCAAATTGCAAACTCTACAGGATATAATTGTGGGATTAATTTGTAATTCCTTTAGCTTTACTTATTAGAGAAATTAAAATATAATTATACTAATCACTACGATGGTAGTGATTTTTTTTGGAGGTAAAAAATGAAAATTGCAATAGATGGTCCAGCAGGATCAGGCAAGAGTTCTTTGGCAAGAGAAGTTGCAAATAGACTTGAGATTCTATATGTAGATACTGGTGCAATGTATCGTGCAATTACTCTTAAACTCTTAAATATTAATGAAAAAGATTTTGAAGATGTTTTAAAAAAAACAGAGGTAAGTTTTAAAGATGATAAAGTTTATTTAGATGGAGAGGATGTTTCGGAAAAGATTAGAGAAAATGAAATATCCAACAAGACGTCAGAGTTTTCAAAGAAAAAGATTATAAGAGATTATTTAGTTAAGATGCAAAGAGAAATTGCAAAGGAAGAAGATGTGGTTATGGAAGGAAGAGATATAGGTTCAGTAGTTCTTCCTGATGCAGAATATAAATTTTTTTTGACAGCTGATGTTAAGACTCGTGCCATGAGAAGATTTAAACAGATTGATAGTGGAAAAGATAATTTTGATGAAATATTAGAAGATCTCAAAAAAAGAGATTATAACGATAGTCACAGAGAAAACTCTCCACTTATAAAGATGGACGATGCTATATTAATTGACAGCACTAATATGGATGCTGAAGAAACAATTGATAAAATTTTAAGTTATATAAAAAGGTGATTTATATTGTATAATTTTGTAAAAGTTATTGTTAGCGTCTTTGTGAAAATTTTTTATAGAATTGAAGTTATTGGAGAAGAAAATATACCTGCTGAAAAGAAAAGACTTATAATATGTGCAAATCATAAAAGCAATTTAGATCCCGTTGCAATATCCGCTGTTTTTGAAAGACAAATTTGTTGGATGGCAAAAAAAGAACTTTTTAACAATAAGTTATCTGCCGCATTTTTCACAAAACTTGGAACATTTCCAGTTGACAGAGGAAATAATGACTTGAAGGCAGTGAAAAAAGCTCTTAGAATTTTAAAAAGTGAAAAAGTTCTTGGAATATTTCCAGAGGCAGCAAGAGTTAAAGAAATTGATTATAATAGAGTAAAATCAGGAGTGGCACTTATTGCACAAAAAACTGATTCAGAGATTTTACCTGTTTTTATTGAAGGTAACTATAAATTATTTAGAAAGAATAAAATCTATTTTAGAGAACCTGTAAAGATAAATAAAGAAATAAAATATTCAAATGAAGATCTAGAAAACATCTCTCAAGATGTTATGAGAATAGTATATGGTGAAGAAGTAAAATGGAAATTATTGTAGCTGATGTATATGGATTTTGTGGTGGAGTGAAAAGAGCCGTAAAGATGGCTTTTGATAATGCAGATAAAGGCGTTTACTCTTATGGAGATTTGGTACACAATGAATTTGTTGTAGATGAATTACAAAGAAAAGGTGTAGAAGAAATTGATGACACAAATATTGAAAATTCTAAAGTTATAATAAGGAGCCATGGAGTTCACAAAAATATTTTAGATGATTTAAAAAAAAGAAATAATGAAATTATAAATTGTGTATGTCCGAAAGTTGAAAATATTTATAATATAGTAGATAATTTTTACGAAAAAGGTTATAATATAGTAATTATTGGGAATAATAGACACCCTGAAGTAATAGGAATTAATTCCAGATGCAATGATTCTGCGACAATAATATCTAGCTTAAAAGATATTAAGATTCCAGATGGAAAAATTGTAGTGGTTTCACAAACTACAAGCAATGTAGATTTTTTTGAAAATGCAATAAATGTTATAAAAGATATTTCCAAAGATGAAGTTTTAGTTTATAATACTATATGTAATGCAACTTTCAAAAGACAAGAAAGTGTTAGAAATTTATCAAAAAAAGTTGACGCCATAATTGTACTTGGTGGAAAAAAAAGTTCTAATACAAAAAAGCTTGCAGAAATTGCAAAATTAAATTGTAAAAATGTATTTTTAATTGAGTCAATCAATGATATTGATTTAAATATATTTAAAAAATTTAATAAAATAGGTATTACCGCCGGAGCATCCACACCGGATTCGGTAATCAAGGAGGCTGTTAGTAGGATGGAAAATTTTGACAAAGGTGAGATGATGGAAGCCATTGATAATTCTTTTAAAAGAATTAGAAAGGGCGAAGTAGTAACTGGAGAAGTTTTATATATAACTGATTCAGAGGTAATGGTGAATCTTGGATATAGATCAGATGGTATCATTTCAAAAGATGAACTTGCAGGAGGACCTGATGTAAATCCTCAAGATCTTTATGAACAAGGACAAGAAATTGAAGTTTATGTTCTAAAGATGGATGATGGAGATGGCAATGTAGTCCTTTCAACAAAGAGAGTTGCAGATATGAAAGTTTGGGATGAAGTTGAAGAACTTTATAACAACAAAGAAAATATAACTGTAACTGTTAAAAATCAAGTTAAAGGTGGGCTTACTGCAGATTACAATGGGTTAAATGCTTTTATTCCAGCTTCTCATGTTTCTGTTAGATTCCAAAAAGATTTGAGCAAATTCATTGGTGAAGAATTTGAAACTGAAATAATTGATTTTGATAAAAGAAAGAAAAGAATTGTTCTTTCAAGAAAAAATGTACTTCAAGAAGAGTTAGATAGAGTACGTGATGAAGTATATGAAAATCTTCATGAAGGAGATGTAATTGAAGGAACTGTACAAAGACTTACTAATTTTGGTGCGTTTGTAGATGTTGGAGGCGTAGATGGCCTTATCCACATTTCTGAACTTTCTTGGAATAGAGTAAAACATCCACAAGATGTAGTATCACCTGGAGATGTAGTTAATGTACAAGTTCTTAATGTTGATAAAGAAAAAAATAGAATTGCACTTGGACTAAAACAAACTATGGAAAAACCATGGGATGTATTTACTAAAGAAGTTAAAGTTGGAGATGTTGTTAAAGGTAAAGTTGTAAATCTTCTTGACTTTGGTGCTTTTGTAAGACTTGAACAAGGTGTAGATGGTCTTCTTCACGTTTCTCAAATTTCAAGAGAACATGTTGAAAAACCACAAGATAAACTTTCTATTGGCGAAGAAGTTACAGTTAAAGTAACTGATATTGATGAAGAAAACCAAAAGATTTCTCTTTCTATAAAGGCTCTTATTGAACCTGAAGAAAAAGAAAAAGAAGAATCTAAACCAAAAGAAAGAAAACCTAGAAGAGAAAGAAAAGCTCCAAAAAGAGAAAAGAGAATCGAAGAACCTAAACAAGATGACTTTAACATGACTATTGGAGAAATGCTAGGACTTAATTTTTCTGATGCAAATTTAGATTCTGAAATTATCGCAGATGAAAAAGAAATTTCATATAGCGAAGAAAAAGAAGAATCTGAAGAAGATACAGAAGAATAATTAAAAATTAAATAGGAAAAGATTCAGACTTAGGTTTGGATCTTTTTTTATTACAATTTTATAATTTTAATGTCAATGTAAATTATTTGTGATATTATAAATTATGGTGGTAAAATGATTTTGGAAACAGGCATTATTGCTGCAATTATTTTATTTTTTATAAAAGATAAAAATTTAAATAATTTAATAAATTTTAAGTTTAATAATATATTTTGGGCTTTTCTTGGAATTTTTTTAATGTTATTTATAAATTTTATAACAGAAAAAGATTTTGGAAAGATTACAGATTTTTTTATAAAAAATTTTATGATTTTCCATATTGTTTCTATTTCTCTTATTGGGGTTTCTTTTTTATCTAATTGCTATAATAAGGGTCTTTTATTAAGTGGTGTTGGAACATTTTTAAACATAATTCCTGTTATAGCAAATGGAAAAATGCCTGTGAGTTTAAATGCTCTTATTAAGACACAAAATAAAAGAGTAATTTATATTTTATTAAATAATAAAAGTTTAAGTCATGGAATTTTTGAAAATCCTAAATTTTATTTTTTATCAGATATTATTCCTTTCTATAAGTTAATAGGAAGTTCAACAGTTGTAAGTATTGGTGATATTATTATATCGTTGGGATTAATTTGGGGAGTTATAATTATAGCAAAGAAGAGAGGTGCATAGATTGGAAAATTTTGGGAATTTACTTAATGTTATAAATTTTAGAGATGTTGTTGACATACTAATAGTTACAGTTTTAATTTATTACATTTTAAAGTTAATAAGAAATACTAGAGCAGAACAAGTTTTTAAGGGAATACTTTTAATTTTATTATTTATAAAAATTTCTCAATTCTTTCAACTTTATACGGTTAATTGGATTTTTGCCCGTTTTATAAATGACGGCATTGTAGCTATAATTGTTTTGTTTCAACCTGAAATTAGAAGAGGACTTCAATATTTAGGACTCACATCAAATATTAAAAATAGTTTTAATCAAAATAAAGAAAATGTTCCTGAAACAGTTGAGGAAATTATTTCTGCTGTGGCATCTCTTGCTAGACAAAAAATAGGTGCACTTATCATTATTGAAAATGAAGTTGGATTAAATGAAATAATTGAAACTGGAACAGAAATAAATGGAAATGTAAGCAGTGGACTTCTTATAAATATTTTTATACCAAACACCCCACTTCACGATGGTGCCGTTGTAATTAAAGGAGCTAAAATAAAAGCAGCGGCTTGTTTCTTACCTTTATCAGATAATCAAAAAATATCTAAGGAACTTGGAACTAGACATAGAGCAGGTATTGGAATTTCTGAAAGAGCAGATTCTTTAAGTATAATGGTTTCAGAAGAAAATGGAACAATATCGACTGCTGAAAATGGAGTGCTTTCTAGATATTTAGATATAGAAACTCTTGAAGCAAAACTCCTTGAAATATATAGTCCAGAATATAAAGAGAAACAAATTTTGAAAAAATTTGGAGGTAAAAATGAAAAAGATAAATTTTAAAGATGATAAAAATATCATTATGAAAATTACATCTCTTATTTTTGCAATTATATTGTGGTCATATGTAAAAGAAGAAGCAAATTTTATTACTTCAACTAATTTTAAAAATGTTGAAGTTACTTATGAAGGTCTTTCTGATTTAAAAGAAAATAATTTAGTGGTTATATCGCCAAAGGAAGCAACAGTTGATGTAAAGCTTCAAGGATATAATTCTTATATGAGAAATGTGACTAAAGATGGTATTGTGGCAAAAGTTGATTTAAGTAGACTTAAAGAAGGAGAGCATTCTGTACCTGTAAATGTTTCTTATGTGGATTTAGGTATAACTGTTACTAATACTTCACCTAGAAGAATTCCCTTTAGAATTGATAAATTAATTAAAGAGGATATGAAAGCAAATGTAATTATAAAAAATAAACCTTTAAAAGGGTTATCTGTGGGGGATATTGATAGAGATTTTAATGTTAGTGTTTCAGGACCAAGTACAATTTTGAACAAGATAAGTAATGTTGAATCTCATATTGATATTTCCGATATTACAGAGTCTTCTACTTTAGATGTTGAAGTTTTAGCATATGATGATGAGGGAAAGGTTGTTCAGGGAGTTAAAATAGATCCTAGCAATATAAAAGTAAATATCCCAATTTTAAAAAGCAAGACTGTTCCTATTAAGGTAGTATATGATGAAAAAACAATAGAAAATATTGTGCCAAATGACTTTTCAATTGAGCCATCTTCTGTTACAATTAGAGGAAATTCTGATGTGATTGAATCTATAGACTTTATTGAAACTAAGCCTATTAATTTCAACAATATAAAAAGTGGTGTATATGAAGTTAAATTAAATTTGCCAGATAGGGTTACATTAGTCGATGAAAATACAATTTTTAAGTTAAAAGAAAAAGAAAGAACTAATGAATAATAGTGTATTTAAAAATCAGGAGGTAATATGGAATTTTTTGGAGAAGGATTAACATTTGATGATATTTTACTTGTGCCAGCAAAATCAGAAATTTTGCCTAACGAAGTTGATTTGTCTACAAATTTAACAGAAAAGATTAAGTTAAACATACCTTTAATGTCTGCAGGCATGGATACAGTTACAGAGCACAGAATGTCAATAGCTATGGCTAGGGAAGGTGGTATTGGTATTATTCACAAGAATATGTCCATAGAAGATCAGGCTCTTGAGGTTGATAGAGTTAAAAGATCAGAACATGGAGTTATCACTGATCCATTTTCCTTAACTAAAAATCACTCAATTAAGGATGCTTCAGAACTCATGGAAAGATATAGAATTAGCGGTGTTCCTGTGGTAACTGAAAAGGGAGTTTTAGAAGGTATTATAACTAATAGAGATATTAGGTTTGAAACTGATCTTTCTAAGAGAATAAGTGAAGTAATGACTTCTGAAAAATTAATAACAGGTTCTCCTGATATTTCCCTCGATGAAGCTCTTAAAATTTTGAAAAGATATAAAATAGAAAAACTGCCATTAGTAGATAGAGATAATGTATTAAAAGGTCTTATTACAATTAAAGATATTGAAAAACATGAACAGTATCCTAATTCTGCTAGAGATAATTCTGGAAGACTTCTTGCTGGAGCAGCAGTTGGTGCAACAAAGGATGTACTTGATAGGATCGAAGCTCTTGTAAAGGCAAAGGCTGATGTTTTTGTAATTGATACAGCACATGGTCAATCAAAAAATGTTCTAAATACAATAAAAAATATTAAAGATGCTTTTCCTGATATTCAATTGATTGCAGGAAATGTTGCAACTTATGAAGGCACAGAAGATTTAATTAAGGCTGGTGCTGATTGTGTAAAAATTGGTATTGGACCTGGTTCAATTTGTACTACAAGAGTTGTAACAGGTATTGGTGTTCCACAAATTACTGCAATTATGGAAGCTTATAGAGCTGCTCAAAAATATGGAGTGCCAATTATTGCAGACGGGGGCATTAAATTCTCTGGTGATGTTGCAAAGGCGCTTGCAGCTGGAGGAAATGTTGTTATGATGGGCTCACTTTTTGCAGGAACTGATGAATCTCCTGGAGAAGAAATTTTTGTTGAAGGAAGAAGATTTAAGGCGTATAGAGGAATGGGTTCTCTTGGTGCTATGAGTGCAGGTTCATCTGATAGATATTTCCAAAGTGGAACTACTAAATATGTACCTGAAGGAGTAGAAGGTAGGGTGCCATATAAAGGTTTTGTTGGGGACATTGTATTCCAACTTGTTGGAGGAGTAAAATCCGCTATGGGTTATCTTGGGTCCAAGGATTTAGAAACATTAAGAGCTACTGCAAAATATGTTAAGATTACTCAAGCCTCACTTACAGAGTCACATCCTCACAATATAACAATTACAAGAGAAGCTCCAAATTATTATTAATGATAAATCCACTTCAATTGAATTTGAAGTGGATTTTATTTATAATTAACATTGAGAGGTGATATTTTGAAAACTAAAGTGTTACTAGTTGAAGATGAAGAATCGATAAGAAAATTTGTAAAAATAAATTTAGAAAGAGAAGGATACATAATTTTTGAAGCTGGAAGTGGAGAAGAAGGAATAGATATTGCAAGAAGTGAAAAACCTGATATTGTAGTTTTAGACATAATGCTTCCTGGAATTGATGGTTTTGAAGTTTGCAAAGCTTTAAGAGGAGAGTTTCCATCTCTTGGAATTATAATGCTTACTGCTAAAGCAGAAGATTATGACAAGATAATGGGTTTACAATATGGAACAGATGATTATCTTACAAAACCTTTTAATCCAACAGAGCTTACGCTTAGAATAAAATCAATCGAGAGAAGACTTGAACCGGAAGAAGAAAAAGAAGGTAATCTAATAATAGATCCACCTTTTAAAATTGATTCTTATTCAAGGAAATTTTATAAAGATAATGAAGAACTTGAACTAACACCAACAGAGTATCAAATAATAAAAATTTTTATGACTAATCCAGGCAAAGCAATGACAAGAGATGAAATTTTAAAACTTGTTTGGGGCGATGAGTTCTTGGGGGATTCGAAAATAGTTGATGTAAATATTAGAAGACTCAGATCAAAAATAGAAGGTAATGCAGCAAAGCCAGATTATATTGAAACAGTTTGGGGAACAGGATATAGATGGAAATAAGAGGTGTCTATAATTGAAAAATAAAATTGGGAAAAGGCTAGTTAAAAGCTTTTTAATAGTTATTTTAATTACAATTTCAATTATAGATATATTTTTGCTCTTTGTTTTTAGTTATTATTATTACAATAATATTTCTAAGGAACTTATTTCTCGAATGGAATTATCTCTAGAAATTTATAGAAGAGATTATTCTGATAAATCAATTGAAGATTTAATCTACGAAGACAGTGATATATTTTTTTCCAACACAAATGCAGAAGTCCAAATTTTAGATAATGATGGAGTAATTCTTTTAGATTCTATTGGAAGAGTATCACCAAATGAAATCAATACGTCAGATATTTTAGCAGCAGAGAAGGGTGAGATAAAGACTTGGCGTGGTGAAGATTCTCAAACTGGAGAGTCTATAATGGCAGTTACTGGTCCTATAAAAAATAATAAAGGAGAAAATGTTGGGTACCTTAGATTTATTTCTTCAATGGAAAAAGCAAATAAAGCTATTTTAAAAACTGTTATAACTCTTCTTATTTTTACTTTATTTGTTGCATTTATAACTGCAATGGTATCTCTTTTAATTTCTAAATCAATAGTAAAACCAATTTTGGAACTTACTGAGGTAGCTAAAAAGATGTTAAAAGGAAATTATGAAGAAAAGGCAAAAATTTATAGAGATGACGAAATTGGAGAGTTGGCAGAAACTTTAAATGCTATGAGTGATGAAATAATTAATAAAGATAGGATAAAAAATGATTTTATTTCATCTATCTCACATGAACTTAGAACTCCTTTGACATCAATAAAAGGTTGGGCCGTTGTTTTAAAAGATGCAAAAGATGATGAAAAGGATTTAATCGAAGATGGACTAAATATAATTGAAAATGAAGTAGATAGACTTGCAAAAATGGTTGAAGAATTGTTGGATTTCTCTAGATATATTTCTGGAAGAATAACTTTAGACAAAGATGTTTTTGACATTTCACAAACATGTATAGATATTTCAAAACAGATGAAACCTCGGGCAAAGTCAAATAATATTGAATTTATAACTGAATTTCCAGAAGAGGTTGTACTTTTGTATGCTGATGAAAACAGAATAAAACAACTTTTAATAAATTTATTGGATAATGCTATAAAGTTCACATCAGATAAGGGATGGGTTAAATTTCAAATGTATTGCGAAGATCAAAATGTCATCATGTTAGTTTCTGACAATGGAATGGGAATGACAAAAGAAGAAATTGCTCATGTAAAAGAAAAATTTTATAAGGGAAAGCATTCCAAGAGCCACAGTGGTATTGGTCTTTCTATTAGCGATGAAATAACTAAACTTCACAATGGAAGTCTAGAAATATTTTCTGAGGAAAAAATAGGGACTACTGTAAAAGTTTCAATACCAATAGAAATTCCTAAGGGAGAGGGTGAAAAAGTTGAATAAAAAAATTATAGTTTTAATTTTAATTATTTTTTTGACAGGCTGCTCTTTTTTAACCCCTCAAGGGACTAATATTGAAAGACCAGAGGTAGGGCAACCTTCTCTTTATGGAAAGTGGACAATTACAAAATTTATTTACAATAAAAAAATCAATCAAGACAATTTTTTATTTAAAGATATAATAGGAGAAGACTTGTATTTTAGTAATGATAAGGTTCTTCTTGCGAATGATTATATTGAAGATGTAAGTTATAAGACTAAATATGTAAAGCTCTCAGAATATTTATACAAAAAATTTAATATAGATTACAAAAATTTGGGTATAGAAGATGGAAATGTATATACGACATATATATATGATTCAAATTCAAATGGGGATGTGTATTATGAAGTTATAAAGACAAGTGATAATACAGCTCTTTTATTTGACAATGGAATAATGCTTGAGATTAAACTTGTTGATAATAAGATAAAAAATGATGAAATTAATAATTATATTCTTTCAAAAAAAGACGATGTATTATCTAGGGGAAATTTATTTGATTACACTGGCGATAAAGGATTTTTAATTGGCTTTAAAATTAGAAATGATTTAACTGTACCAAATTGGAATTACAAAACTCTATATATAAAATTTTCTGATTTAAAATTGGAAAATGTGTATGAAATGAACAATATAATTTTGCCAAGAAAAGATAGATTTTCGGAGATAAGCGTTCAAAGAGAATCTAAAGGTGATGAAACTTCCGATAGAGTTATAGTAAAAGATTTTAATAATTCCAAAGTAAAAAATAAGGATTTAGATATTGTAAAAGCAGATACTGAAGAATTAAAAGAAGATAATACTTTAAAGACAATAAATTTTATTACTAATAATTTTATCAATATAGAAAGCTTAAATAGGGATACAAATGAAAGAAATCTTAGAATTTATAGGGTAGATAATTTAGAAGATAACAAGCCATTAAGTTATATGGACTTTTTAAATGAAGAAACTCTAGAACATGAAGGCAAAAAAATTGAAGCTTTAAAGAAAGATCCCTATAATGTTGGTATTTATAGAAACAATGGATTTTGGAAATTAAAAGGTAGAGTAAATTTAGAAAATAATAAATTTAACGATTTTGATTTAAATTTAGTTCTACCATATGAAGTTAATAAATACAATGAGATAAATATTCCCATGTCAGATATTAAAAATTTTAAATCAAATATCAAAGATGGATTTGTATCTCCTGACAGTAATTTTTTAATAACATTGGAAAATAATTTCATTAGAATATATAATATAGAGGACAACAAAATTTTACCTAAACCAATTTTTGAAAGAGAAATTGGAAATGAAGCTTCAACTATTATGACAGAATGGGCGACAGGTCGCTATTCAAATATTTGGCAAAAAGAATTGTCATCTAAATAAACGAGGTGTAGAATGAATAAAATTATGGAAATAGTGATGGAAAATTCAACTTATTTGCTCCTAACTGTTGGTGCAATTTTAATAGGAATTTTTCTAACATTTATAGTAAATTTTGCAGCAAAAGATTTAAAGTTTATTAAGTATTTACCAGGACTTGCTCTAGTATTTGTAGGGATAATTTCTCTATTTATGGTGATAAATAAACTTTTCGATCCAAGTAGTCTTGATAATATTATAGTTTTTGTAGTTGGGGTTTCATCTGGTCTTGTATCACTTATTTTTGCTCTTATTATTGGAATTGCAAGTTCAGACAAAAATAGATATCCAAAAAATAATAGAAAAAAATAAACTCAAGATTATTTAATTTTTAAGAGGCACTTTGTGCTTCTTTTTTATTTAATATCTTGAGTTTAAAAGTAAGATAAATTTAGTATATAGAGATATATTCTTTCATAGATTCAAATTTTTTATCTCCAATGCCATCAATATTTTTAATATCCTCTATTGATGAAAAAGGATTGTTAGATCTATAATCTATAATTTTTTGGGCAGTTTTTTCGCCAATTCCAGGAATCTTTTGAAGTTCTGATGAATCGGCACTGTTAATGTTTATTTTTTCTGTGCCATTATGATTTGAATTCACACTTGACGTTGTTGGTACTAAATTATTACTATTTTCTTCTCCAAATTTTGGTATATAAACTTTTTCTTCGTCGTGAAGTTTAGCAGCAAGATTAACTCTATCTAGGTCTGCATCGTTAGTTGCTCCTCCAGCAAGTTCGATTGCATCTACTATTCTTTTAGAAGAGTCCATTTTTAATATGCCAGGATTTTTTACTGCACCAGAAATATGAATTATTATTTCCTTATTTTCTTCTTCTTCTTTTCCAATTAGAACTTCATTAGAATTTTTACTTTTAATTTTATTAGAAGACAATTCAGCAGTATTAATATCTAGAAATTCTGATTTCTCATAGTTTTTATTTTCATAATATTGATATCCAATTATTAAAAATAAAACAATAATAATTATGTAAACAATATTATCTTTTTTAAAAAATTTAAAATTCATTTATATCACACTTCTATTTAATAAATAATAATTTCAAAAGTTTAATACCCTAAATTGATATTTTTACACAGTTTTCAAATAGTAAAATCTGTGTTATAATTTATTTATAGAAACGATTTCAAAAAATTTACATATTAGGAGGAGAACAATGAAAGTTTATACAACAGATAAGGTAAGAAATCTTGCTCTTGTGGGGCATTCTGGCTCTGGAAAGACTAACCTAACTGAGGCTATGTTATTCCAGAGTGGAGCAACTAAAAAACTTGGAAATGTTTCTAATAAGAATACAGTTTCAGACTTTTCAAAAGAAGAAAAGGAAAGAGGAACATCAATTGGAACATCAATAATTCCTATTGAATGGAGAAATTACAAAGTTAATGTAATAGATACTCCAGGATTTCTAGATTTTGTTGGAGAAGCTCATGGTGCATTAAGAGCAAGTGAAGCAGCAATAATGGTTATAGATGCAACAAAGGGAATTGAAGTCGGTACTGAAAGAACTTGGAAGTATACAGAAAAAATTGGACTTCCAAGAATTATTTTTATAAATAAAATTGATGGTGAAAATGTCAACTTTAGAAAGTTAATGGATGAACTTGAAGCTGCTTTTGGTAAAAAAGTAATTCCTTTTTCTGTTCCAATTGGTGAAGGAGAAAATTTTGTAGGCGTAACTGATGTTATTTTTCAAAAAGGTTATAAATATGTCGATTCAGCTCCGCAAGAAACAGAATTAAATCATGATCAAGTAAAGGCAACTGAAAGGATGTATGAGGAAATTGCAGAAGTTGTTGCAGGATCTGATGAAGTTTTAATGGAAAAATATTTTTCTGGAGAAAAATTTACAAGAGAAGATCTTTTGAGAGGAGTTACAACTGCTCTTCTTGAAGGTGATGCAGTTCCTCTACTTGTTGGAAGTGGTGAAAAGGGAATTGGCATTGATATTTTATTAAATACAATTGTAAACTATATGCCATCACCAGATGATACTCGTGCGCATTTAGGATTTAGATATAAAGATGGAGAAGAAAGAAAAGTTTCTGAAAAAGATCCTCTTGCAGCAGTAGTATTTAAAACTATTTCTGATCCATTCCTTGGAAAAATTTCAATATTTAAAGTTATATCTGGCATTTTAAAGAAAGATACACCTATATATAATGTAAATTCAGAAGAAAGTGAAAAACTTGGCGGTCTTTATGTAATGAGAGGTAAAGAACAAATTGAAATAGATGAGATTCACGCTGGAGATATTGGTGCTACAACTAAACTTGTAAGGACAATTACAGGAGATACTTTATGCGACAAAAATCATATAGTTGAGTATAAAAAATTAAAATATTCTACTCCAGTTTTATATTACGCAATTGAACCTAAGACTAAGGGCGATGAAGAAAAATTATCTCAATCACTTAAAAAAATTGCTGAAGAAGATCCAACATTTTCAATAGAAAGAAATTCAGAAACTAAACAAATGACAATTGGTGGACAAGGAAAAGTTCAACTTGATGTAATTCTTGAAAAATTAAAGAACACTTATGGAGTTGAAGTAGAAATTGTTCCATTTATAATTCCTTATAGAGAAACAATTAGAAAGACAGCAAGTGTACAGGGAAAACATAAGAAACAATCAGGCGGTGCAGGTCAATATGGAGATGTTTGGATTAGATTTGAACCATCTGAAAAAGATTTCGAATTTGACGAAGAAGTATTTGGTGGAGCAGTTCCTAAAAATTATTTTCCTGCAGTAGAGAAGGGAATTATAGAATCTAAAGAAAAAGGAGTGCTCGCAGGATATCCTGTGACTAATTTTAAGGCAGTTTTATACGATGGATCTTATCACGATGTAGATTCCAATGAGATGAGTTTTAAACTTGCTGCAAATTTAGCTTTCAAAAAGGGAATGCAAGAAGCAAATCCTGTTTTACTTGAACCAATAATGAAAGTTGAAGTAACTATTCCTGAAGCATATCTCGGAGATGTAATGGGTGATATGAACAAAAGACGTGGCAGAATTCTTGGAATGGATCAACAAAATGATGGCACACAAGTTTTAATTGCCGAAGCACCACAAGCAGAACTTTTCACTTATTCCATTGACCTTAGATCTCTTACTCAAGGTAGAGGAACATTTAGTATGGAATTTGTAAGGTATGAAGATGTTCCACAAAATATTGCAGAAAAGATTGTTGAAGAAAGAAAATCAGAAAAATAAATTTAAATAAATTTTTCGACTGGGCATAGCTCAGTCTTTTTTATAATTACTTTTAAATTTTTAAATATTTTTAATTTTGAGTTTTAAAATTATTGTATCATTTATTATATAAATAGGATTAACTTATTATTAATATTTTGTTTTTTGATTGAAAGATTCACTTGCGCAAACTTAGAAACTAAATACTTTACAAAAAGGGTGATTTATATTAAACTGTAATTAGTAAAAGATAGTCAAACTTTTATAAAGTAAAAGACAAAGATAGTCAAAGGAATGGTACTATGGCAAAACTTTCTAACTCCATTGAAGATTTTTTAAATGAACTTATTTTTGAATCTGGTGGAGTAGTTGAGATACAGAGATCGAAAATTTCAGATCATTTTAATTGTGCTCCCTCACAGATAAATTATGTTTTAACTACTAGATTTACACCTTTAAAGGGATATTATGTTGAGTCCAGGCGAGGTGGGGGTGGATATATTAGAATAGTAAAAGTAAAATTTGAAGATGATGATGACACTTTAGATACTTTTTTAAGTTTTATAGGCGATTCAATTACAAAAAATAATTCTGATGACCTTTTGAAAGAGCTTTTAAGACTTAAGAAAGTGACTGAGAAAGAATTTGAGCTTATGAAAGTTGCACTTTCAGATAGAGCACTTAGTCAATGTGAAAATAAAAATAAGATTAGAGCAGATTTGTTAAAAAATATGCTGCTTGTTATTTTCAGTTAGGAGGAATTTTTATGTTATGTGACAATTGTAAAGAGAGAGAATCAGTTATTTCTTATACAAAGATAAATGATAATAAAATTGAAGAGGTGCATCTATGCGAGGTTTGCGCTGAAGAGAAATTAAAAAAGGAGTTTCAAGGGTATAAGAATATTATTCCACAACTAGAAAATGCTCTTAAAAATATATTTAAGTTTACTGCCAATTATTATGATGAAGAAGATATAGCTTGTGAATTTTGTGGAACTAAATTTTCAGAATTGAAAAATACTGGAACTTTAGGATGCCCAAAGTGCTATGAATCTTTTGGCGAAGAAATAAAGAAATATTTAAAAACAATTAATATAGATTTTAGATATAGAGGAAAGATACCTAAGAATGCAGAATCTTATATAATTTACAACAGAAAGTTAGATGATTTAAAATCTAAACTAGAACTTGCAATTAATTTGGAAGAGTATGAAAAAGCTGCAGAGTTAAGAGATGAAATAAAAAAATTAAAGGAAGATGTAAGTGTCTAAAATTATTTTAGGAAACAAGATAAAGTTATACAGAAATATACATGGCAAGAAGTTTGTTAATAAGATGAATGAGGATGAATTAAAAGGAAACTTGGATTTTTTAGATCCTATTATTCAAAAACAAGGATATAAAAAAACTGAAATAGAAAGTGCATCTTCGCTAAAAAAATTAGAATATATTGAAGAAGGAAGATTTAGTAAAAATTTTGTTGATGGTAAGAATATTGGATTCTATGAAAAAGAAGATTTTCCTGATATTTTAGTTAATTCTGAGGAACATATTGAAATTTCTAAATTTTCGAGGACTGATTCTATTGATGATTTGTATAAAGAAATTGATGATTTGGAATCTGAACTAGAAGATGATATTGATTTTTCTTTTGATTCAAATTTTGGGTATTTAAGTTCAAACGTCTTAAATTCTGGCACTGGATTTAAACCAATTACTATAATGTATTTGCCGGCAATAAATTATTTTGGAATAAATGAAATGGCAAGAGGACTTTCAAGACTTGGATATGTTTTAGGTTCTTATAGAGATAGTTCTAATAGAGCCTTGGCAAGTATCTATACTTTGTCTTTTGAATCCACTTTTGGAGAAGAAGAAAAGTCTTATATAGAGAAATTAAAAGTTATAACAAAGGAAATTTCAGATGTTGAAATGGAAAATAGGAAAAAACTTTATTTAGATCATATTATTACTCTTGAGGATATGGTAAATAGATCCTTTGGAGTTCTTGCAAATGCAAGAGTTTTATCGGAAGAAGAGATGATGCAGTCCATGAGTATGATTAATCTTGGAATTGAGCTTTCAATATTAAAATCAAAGAAAGATTTTGATTTTTATGATGAGATTATGAAACTTAGAAATGGACATTTGCAAATTGAGAGAGGCTCGATTTTAGACCTGAAGTCTAGAGATATTTTAAGGGCAAATAAATCGAGAGCTCTCATGAAGGAGGTTTTCAAATGAGTATGTTTGGTAGATTTAGTGAGAAGTCCCAAAAAGCTATTTTATTTGCACAACAGGAGGCAAGAGAGCAAAAACATTCATATATAGGGTCTGAGCACATCCTTCTTGGAATTATCAGAGAAGGGACTGACAATGGAGCTCATATACTTTCAAAGTTGGGAATAGATTATAAAAAGGCAAAGGAAGCGACTCTTGATATAGTTAGTAGTGGTCAAGGTCCTGTTGTTTCAAGTATAGCATATACGCCTAGAACTAAGAGAATATTTGAATTAGCATTTGACATTTCAAAGGATTTGGGAGAAGTTACAGTTTCAACAGAACATCTTTTGCTTGGAATTTTGCGTGAAGGACAAGGTGTTGCTATATTAGTTTTAAAAAGACTTGGTATAGATATAATGAGTCTTGAAAATGATATTTTAAATAATATGGAAGATTATGATGATTATGAAGAGGATTTAGGATTTTCTTCTGAAGAACTTGAAAAATATACTACGAATCTAAACAAAAAAGCTGAAGAAGGAAAAATTGATCCAGTCATAGGTAGAGATAAAGAGATAAAAAGAATTATTCAAGTTTTATCTAGGAGAACTAAAAATAATCCTGTTTTAATTGGAGAACCTGGTGTTGGTAAGACTGCCATAGCAGAAGGACTTGCTGCAGAAATTGTGGCAGGAAATGTTCCAGAAGTTATGAAAAATAAAGTTATTTTAACTTTAGATATTTCTGCTCTTATTGCAGGTTCAAAATATAGAGGAGATTTTGAAGAAAGACTTAAGAATGTAACAAATGAAGCCAGCAAAAATAAAAATATAATTTTATTTATTGATGAAATGCACGTTATTATTGGGGCAGGTTCAGCAGAAGGTTCTTTGGATGCTTCAAATATTTTAAAGCCAATGCTAACTAAGTCAATTTTACAAGTCATTGGTGCCACAACAATTTCTGAATATAGACAAAAAATTGAAAAGGATACTGCCTTTGAAAGAAGACTTATGCCAATTATGGTAGATGAGCCAAGTGTATCTGATTCTATAAAAATTTTAGAAGGGCTAAAGGATATATATGAAGAGCATCATCATGTTATTATACCAAAGGAAACTATAGAAGCTGCTGTAAAATATTCTGATAGATATTTAAATGATAGATTTTTACCTGATAAAGCTATTGATTTAATTGATGAAGCAAGTTCTAAATTAAAAATTGAATCTTTTAAAGTTCCAGAATTTGAAGATGAGTTTAGAGAAGAACTTCAAGAAATTGAAAATAAAAAATCAGAAGCTGTAAAAAATCAAGATTATGAACTTGCTGCTAATTTAAGAGATGAGCAAAGAAAAGTTGAAGAAAAATATAAAGAAGAAATAGAAAAGTTTAAAGAAAAAGAATCTAAAAAGGAAGTTACACCTGATCTCATTGCAAATATTGTTTCAGAGTGGTCAAAAGTTCCAGTTACAGATATGACTGAAGAAGAAACAGAAAAGTTAAGAGATTTGGACAAAAAACTTTTAGAAGATGTAAAGGGACAAGATGATGCTGTAAAAACTCTTGCTAAAGCAATTAAACGTTCAAGAATTGGACTTAAAGATCCAAATAAACCAATTGGCTCTTTTATTTTTGTTGGGCCAACAGGTGTGGGTAAAACTTTCTTGGCAAAAAGTCTTGCTAAAAATTTATTTGGAATGGAAGAAAATATGATCAGATTTGATATGTCTGAATATATGGAAAAGTTTACGGTATCAAGACTTGTTGGATCTCCTCCTGGATATGTTGGATATGATGAGGGTGGAGAATTAACTGAAGCAGTGAGAACTAATCCTTATTCAGTAATATTACTTGATGAGATTGAAAAAGCTCATCCAGATATTTTCAACATACTTTTGCAAATTTTAGACGAAGGAAGACTTACTGATTCAAAGGGCAGGACAGTTAGTTTTAAAGATACGGTTATAATTATGACTTCTAATGCTGGTGCAAATTTACTTGCTAAAAATTCAGTGCTCGGTTTTTCTACTTCTGATTCATCTGAAAAGAAAAGTGAATTTGAGAATATGAAAAATATTATAAATGAGTCTTTAAAGGAAAAGTTTAGACCAGAATTTTTAAATAGAGTTGACGATGTAGTAATATTTAAAACTTTAGAAAAGACTGAAATAAAAGAAATTGTTAATAATATGCTTATAGATTTAAATGTAAGATTATCTGAAATGGGAATTAAATCAAGTTATACAAATAAATTAATTAATTTCTTAGTTGAAGAAGGTTATGATAAAGTATTTGGAGCAAGACCACTTAAAAGGACTATTACAAAATTAATTGAAGATAAAGTTGCTGATGAATATTTAGAGGGAAATATAAAATCAGGCGATGAAATATCAGTAGATGTAAAGTACAAAAAAATTCAGATAAATAAAGTAAAGAGGAATAAAAAATCTAAAAATGAAAAAGAAAATAGTGTATCAGTGCAGTAAATGCGGATATATTTCACAAGGATTTTTTGGCAAATGCCCAAACTGTAATTCTTGGAATACCCTAGAAGAAAAAGAAGATGAGAAAGATTCAGTTAGAAATAAAAAAATAAAAAAAGATGCTCTTAAATTAAAGTCTGTTAAGTCTTCTTCAGATGAAAGAGTTGTAACAAGTATTGAGGAGTTTAATAGAGTCATGGGCGGTGGAATTGTCCATGATTCTGTTAGTATTTTGACTGCAAAGCCTGGATCAGGTAAATCAACTTTACTTATGCAAGTTGCAAATGATCTTGCAGAGAAGGGAATAAGAGTGCTTTATGCCTCTGGAGAAGAGTCTGAAACTCAAATAAAAATGCGAGCTGAAAGAATTTTGAATAAACTTTCAGATAATATTTGGGTTTATTCTGTAAATTCTCTAAATTCAGTGTTAGATCAAGTTGAAAAGATTGACCCTCAGTTTATAATTATTGATTCAATACAAACATTTACTCTCGATGAGTTTTCCCAAAGGCCTGGTACACCAACTCAAACTATGGAATGTGCTTATAAGATGACTGAAGTTGCAAAAAATATAGATAAACCTAGGATGGTTTTTTTAGTGGGACAAATGACAAAACAAGATGAACTTGCTGGAGTTAGAAGTCTAGAACATTTAGTGGATACAGTCTTATTAATTGAAGGGGATTCTTCAGAAGATTTGAGATCTCTTATGGCTACAAAGAATAGATATGGTTCTACTGGAGAAATTGGATTTTTTTCTATGACAGAAAAAGGAATGATTTCAATTGACAATCCTTCTGAATATTTTATGACAAAAAGAGCAACAAATGAACAAGTTGCAGGGTCATCACTTTCAGTGATAAGAGAGGGAACAAGACCAATTATACTTGAAACTGAGGCTTTGGCATCAAAAACTTTTTTGCCATATCCATCTAGAATTTCTGAATGTATAAGACGAGAACATTTGAATACTTTAGTTTCGATTTTAGAAGAAAGAGCAGGAATTAAATTCTTAGATAAGAATATTGTAGTTAAATCCACAGGTGGAATAAAATTAAAAGAACAAGCATCAAATTTATCTGTAATGGTATCTATTGTATCATCAACTTTTAATAAGCCAGTTGAGTCTAACACAGTTTTTGTTGCAGACGTTGGCCTTACAGGAGAACTTAAAAATATTCCAGCTCTAGATATTAGACTTAGAGAAGCTGAGAGAATGGGTTTTAGAAAAGCTTATATTTCTAAATATGCAAATGTAAAAAAAGAAAATTATAAAAATTTACAAATTATACAAGTATCAAATATTTCTGAATTAATTCAAAAGATTTTTTAAGCTAAAAAAAGATCTGTTGTAGAAAAAAAACTATAACAGATCTTTTTTATTAAAATTATTAAAGTTCTTTAGATTTGGCTATAATTATTGAAACTAAGAGCCCAATTAGCATTGGGAAAACCCATCCTAATCCAAATTGTTGAAGTGGAAAAGATTCTAAAGTTTGACCAAATTTTCCAAGAAGTTCCTTTTCTTGAAGTACAAATAAAAAACCAAAAATTAGTGAAACTAATGAAGGGATTTTAAAAACTATATCATCTTTTATTTTTTCATTGAATAATCCTAAAAGCACAATTGTCATAGTACAAGGATAGAGAACTTCAAGTATTGGAGCGGATATATTTATAATTTGGTTAACTCCAAGCATAGAAATTATACAAGATACAATTGAACAGATAATTACAACAGCCTCATAGGAAATTTTTCCTTTACTTAAATCGTGGAAGAAATTTCCGGTAGCAGATATTAATCCAATTGCAGTTGTAAGGCATGCAAGAGCAGTTATAATTCCTAAAATATAAACACCAACGCCACCTAAAGTTGTATTCGTGATGTCTACAAGAAGACTAGTTTTATCAGTACTCACATCATAAATTCCAAGTGTAGAAGTTTGTGCACCTAAGTATAGAAGTCCTCCGTAAATAAGTGCTAAAAACACAGCAGCAATTATACCAGATAGTATAGTTGCTTTTATTTCCGTTTTTTGTGAAGAATAATTTCTTGTTTTTACAGCATTTATAACTACAAGTGCAAACATGCATCCAGCTAAAGCATCCATAGTTTGATATCCATCAGTGATACCTCTTTGCAAAACATTATCTATCATTGAAGTTTCAGAAATTTTTCCTATTGGACTTATAATTCCTTTTATGATAAGTATTATCATGCAAATAAGTAAAGATGGAGTCAAAAATGTGCCAATGATGTCAACTACTTTACTTGACCTAATACTTAAAAGAAAAACTACGATAAAAAATATTACAGAAAATAAATATCTATTAACAGATTCTCCAAAAATTGGAAGGATTCCAACTTCATAAGTAGTAGCAGCAGTTCTTGGTGTTGCCAAAAAAGGTCCAATACATAAAATAATAGCAGTTGAAATAATAATTGCAAAAGTTTTATTGATTCTTGATGCCAAGGCATTTAAATTACCATCATATTTAGAAAGAGCAATAATTGCTAGAAGTCCAAGACCTGCATCTGTTATTGTAAATCCCAAAAATCCAACCCACCATTGGTGACCTGATATTAAACCTAAGTAAGGTGGAAAGATTAAATTTCCGGCTCCAAAAAACATTGCAAAAAGTGCAAAGCCAATTACAAATAAATCTTTCGCACGAATTTCTTTGTTCATCTTTTTACCTCCATTTAGTTATTTTTAACATTCTACCACATTTAAAGAGAATTTGACACACTAAAATATTGATTACTATTAAAAATTTTGATAATATTTTTATAATGAAAGGAAGGTATTAATGGATTACAAGAAATTAGTTGATTGGTTAGAAAACAGAAATATACCTCTTGGTGAATTTACTACTGATAATATTAGGACACTTTTGAAATTTTTTCAAAAACCTCAAGATAAATTAAATATTATTCACATAACAGGAACTAATGGGAAGGGTTCAGTTGCAAGTTTTATATCATCTTCTTTAAAAGAAAATGATTATAAAGTTGGTAAATTTACATCTCCTTATATTACAAATATTTGTGAAGAAATAGAAATAAATGGTGAAGAAATTTCAGAGAAGGATTTTGCAAAAATAGCAGAGGAAGTAAAAGAAAAAGTTGAATTATTAGATAAGAAAAAAATTTTTGTAAGTGGATTTGAAATACTAACTACAATTGCATATATTTATTTTGTAAGAAAAGACGTTGATTTTGCTATAATGGAAGTTGGAATGGGCGGTAGAGTTGATGCCACTAATGTAATGAAAAAATCAATTCCAGTTTTTGCTCATATTTCTCTTGATCATGCAAATATATTAGGAGATACAGTTGGAAAAATTGCCCGCGAGAAGGGGGGAATAATAAAAGAAAATTCAAATGTGTTTAGTTACCCCCAAGATCAGAAAGCAAAGGAAGAACTTCAAAAAATATGTAGAGAAAAAAATTCTATTTTTAATGAATTCAAAGAAAATGAAATTGAAATTTTAAGTTCTGATGAGTTTGGAAGTAAATTTAACTTTAGAGATTATAAAAATGTAGAAATAAGTTTAATTGGAGAGCATCAAATTTACAATGCATCTCTTGCTTTAATGGTTCTAGATTCATTAAAAGAAAAATATAATTTAAATGATGAAAAAATAAAATTGGGTATAAAAAAAGCAAAAAATTTAGGTAGAATCGAATGTCTTTCAAAAAACCCACTAATTGTTATTGATGGCTCGCATAATTTAGATTCAATTGAAAAATTGGTAGAAAATATAAAAAAGTTTAAGTACAATAAGTTAATTTTAGGATTTAGTCTTTTAAAAGATAAGGACCATTTGAATATATTAAAGAAAGTTGAGAATATTGCAGATAAAATAGTTCTGACAGAGATAGATAATGAAAGATTTACAGATGTAGAATCTCTTTATAGTGAATTTGAAAAGATTTCAGATAAAGAAGTATTTGCTATTAAAAATAGAGGAGAGGCAGTGAAAAAAACTTTTGAAATTGCAGAAAAAGGAGATTTAATTCTTTGGTGTGGTTCACTTTATTTGATAAAAGATATAAGAAAAATAATTTTGGATGAAATAAATTAGCTTAAAAATATAAGTATGTTTATTATATTGCTTTAAAATTGACAAAAGTTTGTAAAATATTAAATTTGTGATAATATGTAAAAGTTAAGTTAAATGCAAATGAAAAATTAAGGAGAATTCATGAATAAAAAAACAATTAGCATAATATTTGCCTATGTAGGAGTTCTAACAGGAGCAGGACTAGCCAGTGGCCAAGAAATTATGCAGTATTTTACATCTTTTGGAAAGTCAGGATTTTTTGGATTAGTTGGCATTGCCATACTTCACATATTTGTTGGTGGAATTATTTTGCAACTTGGAAGTCATTTTATAGCAAAAAGTCATATTGATGTACTAGAAGAAGTTTCTAGAAAATCATTTACAAAGTTTATGGATTTTTCACTAATTCTAAATTGCTTTTTAATGGGATTTGTAATGCTTGCAGGAGCAGGTTCAAATCTCAATCAACAATTTGGATTAGAGCCATGGGTAGGTTCATTAATATGTACAATTTTAATTATTGTAGTTGGTATGCTTGATTTCGATAAAGTGACTAAAGTCATTGGATCTTTCACTCCATTAGTATTAGTATTCACATTAATTGGTGCGATTTTTACAATTGTAAATTCGAATCCAAATTTTGAAAATTTAGATGCTATATGTAAAAGTGTAAGTTCACCACTTCCAAATGTAGTATTATCTACTATAAATTACTTTGGACTTTGCATGATAAGCAGCGTTTCTATGGCATTTGTATTAGGCGGTAGCAAAACAGATTCCTCTCAAGCAAGAGTTGGAGGAATGTTAGGCGGTGCTTTAGTATCAATCCTAACTGGACTTGTTGGAATTACACTTTTTCTTTCAATTAACGACGTAAAAGATGCAGACATTCCAATGCAAATTATACTAAATAAAGTCAATCCCTATATGGGAATAGCAATGTCTTTTATTATTTTTGGGATGATATTTAACACATCTATTTCGCTTTTTTATTCAGCTGCTAGAAGGCTTTCGTTAACAGAAGAAAAGTTCAAAAGAAATTTAATTATATTTACTCTTTTAGGTTTTGGTCTTTCTTTTTTCGGATTTAAAAAATTAATGTCAATTTTATATCCTATACTTGGATATTTAGGTCTTGTTCTAATAATTATTCTTGTAATAGAATGGTCAAAAGAAAGAGATGAAATAAAGCATGAGAATAAAAAGAGGTCTAAGATAAGTGATTTAACTAGAAAAAAGTTAGATGATGATGAAAATTTTGGTAAAAAGGAGAAAGAAAAATTAGACAAGCTTGCAGAATCTTCAATAATAGATAATGAAAAAATAAAGAAAGCTGTAAAAGAAGAACTTGAAGAGGAAAAAAATAGTTAAAATATAAAAAATAAAAAGCGGGCTATAGTTTATAAAAAAGAATTATAGTCCGTCTTTTTTTGATTTCAAAGTTTTAATTAATTACAGATTTTTATCTTAAAATCTGTAAAAATACAAATATTATTATTTTTTAGTAATTTTATTATAGTCGAAGAAAGCTTATAATTTTTAAATTATTAAATCTAATTAAAGTACTTCTAGTGCCTGTTTTATATCTCTTATTATATCTTCTGCATCTTCTATACCAACGCTCAATCTAATTAAATCAGGTTTTACTCCTGCTTGTAAAAGTTCTTCATCATTCATTTGTCGGTGAGTTGTACTTGCAGGATGAAGTACACAGGTTCTTGAATCAGCAACATGAGTTACAACTGATGCAAGTTTTAAGTTGTCCATAAATTTTGTAGCTACATCTCTACCACCTTTTACTCCAAAGGAAATTACACCACAAGATCCATCTGGAAGATATTTTTGAGCCAATTTATATTGTGAATCATTTTCTAAACCAGAGAAAGAAACCCAAGAAATTTTTTCGCTTTTTTCCAAGAATCTAGCAACAACAAGGGCATTTTTAAAATGTTTTGGCATTCTTAGATGAAGTGTTTCAAGTCCAATTCCTAAATAAAAAGAATTTTGAGGAGATGGAATACTTCCAAGATCTCTCATTAATGTTGTAGTCATTTTTGTAATGTATGAAGCTTTTCCAAAAGTTTCAGTGTAAGTGACTCCATGATAAGTTTCATCTGGTTCAGTTAGTCCAGGATATTTTTCTTTATATTTTGACCAATCAAAATTGCCAGAATCTATTACTGCTCCACCAACTGAATTTGCAAAACCGTTCATATATTTTGTAGTAGAGTGAGTTACAATATCAGCACCCCATTCAATAGGTCTTAAAAATATTGGTGTAGGGAAAGTATTGTCCACAATAAGAGGAACTCCATGTTCATGTGCTGCCTTTGCAAAAGTTTCTATGTCTAAAACTTTTAATGACGGATTGGAAAGAGTTTCTCCAAATACAGCTTTTGTATTTTCTTTAAATTCTTTATTTAAATCTTCTAGAGAAATGTTTGGATCAACAAAAGTTGATTCAATTCCCATATCCTTCATAGTGTGGGCAATTAAATTGTAAGAGCCACCATAAATTGCTGAAGAAGAAATAATGTGGTCGCCTGATTTTAAAATATTTAAAAGTGCATAAAAGTTTGCGGCTTGTCCTGAAGATGTCAAAATTCCTGCAACTCCGCCTTCAAGTGCTACGATTTTATTTGCAACTGCGTCATTTGTTGGGTTTGCAAGTCTTGTGTAAAAATAACCGGATTCTTTTAGATCAAATAAATTTCCCATTTGTTCTGATGAATCGTATTTAAAAGTTGTAGATTGAATTATTGGAAGAACTCTTGGTTCTCCATTTTTAGGTTCATATCCTGCTTGAACACATATTGTTCCTAAATTTTTCTTTGTCATAGTTTTCCTCCTAAAGTTTAATTATAAAACTATATCGGCATCTCAAAGAGGATTAAAAAAATATTTAAGGTGAAAAATTTTATTGAAATAAAAAAGCTTCCGTCCAACAAAGGACGAAAGCTAAACTTCGTGTTACCACCTTTTTTTATTATTTTATCGCTAAAATAACCTCATAGAGTACCAACATACTCCGAACGCTATAACAGGCGTACCTGTCGCAGTCTAAACAAAAGTCTCGGTGCGAAGACTCCAAGGCCATGTTCCAAAGTATCCATTTCGATTTCTCTCACCAAACGAAACCTCTCTGTAGAAACTTTTACAATGTACTCTCCTCTTCAAAGTCTATGATTGGATTATAAATAAGTTTTTAAAATTTGTCAAGCCTAAATATAAAATATGAATTTTAAAAATTTATCTAAGATTAAATGTTATAATTGTTTTATAGATAATAAAAGAAGTGAGATTATGGAAAAGATTTTAATTATTGAAGATGACAAGAATTTAATAGAGGGCTTTCAATTGCTTTAAAAGAAAGTTATGATGTAAAGTCTGTTTTTACAGTTGCAGATGCGAAAAATTTTTTAAATGAAGTTCATTTGATTTTGCTTGATTTAAATTTACCTGATGGAGATGGGCTCGAATTTATAAGATATATGAGGACATTTTCAAGTACACCTATTATTGTTTTGTCTGCAATTGATTTTGAAACACATATAATATCTGCAATTAATTTTGGCGCAGACGATTATATGACAAAGCCATTTTCTCTGGGAATTTTACAGGCAAAGATTGCAAGATTAATAGAGAAAAATAAGACTTTTGACGAAAAAGTTTATAGCAAGAAATCTCTTTATTTTGACTTTTCTAAAAACATTTTTATGAAAGATAATAAGAAAATTGAATTTACTCCAATAGAAAGAAGTTTAATTTATTACTTAACTATAAATGAAAATATAATAATCGCTAAGGAAATTTTAGTTGAAAAAATATGGGATAGTGATTTTAATTTTGTAGATGAAAATACTCTTAGTGTGAATATTAGTAGAATCAGATCAAAATTAAAACCATTAAATCCCATAGAAACTATATTTGGAGTTGGTTACAAGTGGAAATTTTGATTGTTATTTTAATGTTTACAGTTTTATTTTTAACTTTTGATGACTTAAAACTTAGAAGAGAATTAAAAGACTTTTCTAAGTTTATTGACGATATTGAAGGTGATAATTTTGATTTTTTTGGATTTGATGAAAAAGAAATTTCAAAATTAAAGAGCAAAGTGCTTAAATTTTTAAGAGCAAATGCAGTTCGGGAAAGTAAAATTAATGATGAAAAAGAAAAAACTAATAAATTGATTTCTGATATTTCACATCAGACAAAAACACCAATAGCAAATTTAGTTTTGTATAATAATTTAATGAAAAAAGAAAATAAACTTGAGTATATGGAAATCATGGATGAAGAGTTGAGGAAATTAGAATTTTTAATTGAAAGTTTAGTTAAGTCTTCGAGGCTTGAGTCAAATATTATAAATTTGTGCAAGAGGGAAGAGGATTTTGCTAATTTGGTTGCAGAGGTCATAGATGAATTAAAAGCTTTTACTGATGAAAAAAATTTAAAAATTAATTTTTATTTTGAAGAGTTAAGGTTAAATGTCGACAAGAGATGGATGAAGGAAGCTATACACAATTTAATTGAAAATGCGATTAAATATACACCAGAAAATTCTGAAATTGATATAAAAATTTATAAATCCTATTTAAATTATAATCTTGATATAGAAAATTATTGTGATAAATTAAATGAAGATGATAGTGCAAAAATTTTTGGAAGATTTTACAGAGGAAAAAATTCAATTGGAAAAGATGGACTTGGTCTTGGGCTTTTTATCACAAGAGAAATAATTGAAAAACAAGGTGGAACTATAAAGTCGATATTAGATAGTAATAAAATAAAATTTGAAGTGGACTTCCCTTTGTGAGAAGTCTTTTTTCTTACAATTTTGTAAGAAATTTTGAAAGAGTTTTGTAAGAAATGGCTGCTAGAATAAAAGTGAGGTGAAATATGTTAAAGGTAGAAAATTTAAAGAGATATTATGAAAAAAATAAAGTGATCACAAAGGCATTAGATGGAGTTTCTTTTGAAGTTAAAAATGGTGAATTTATTTCTATAATTGGGGCATCAGGTTCAGGTAAATCGACATTACTTCATTTAATTGGGGGACTTGATTATCCTACAAGTGGAAAAGTTTTTATTGATGATGTAGATATTTATAATTTAAAAGATGACGAGAGAACAATTTTTAGAAGAAGAAATATTGGTTTTGTATTTCAAAATTATAACTTACTTCCAATGATGAATGTTTATGAAAATATCGTTTTGCCATTTGGACTTGATGGAGAAAAGATTGATGAAAATTATGTTGATTATGTAATTAATATTTTGGAGATAAAAGATCAAATTTATAAAATGCCAAATGAACTTTCAGGAGGGCAACAGCAAAGAGTGGCAATTGCAAGGGCACTAGTTACTAAACCATCAGTTATTTTGGCAGATGAGCCTACAGGAAACCTTGATTCAAAGTCGTCTTCACAAGTTGTATTCCTTCTTAAAAAAATAAACAAAGAACTAGGAAATACAATTTTAATGATTACTCATGATGATGAAGTAGCTCAATCGGCGGAAAAAATTTTAAGAATTGAAGATGGTAAGTTGTTATGAAAGTAAATAATAAAAGTTTTATAAGAAAAATTGCGAAGAATATTTTGAAGGAAAATAAGATTAGAAGAAATATATTAATGATTGCTATTATCTTAACTTCAATTTTATTTACAACTATCTTTGCAGTCGTATTTGGAATTTTAAAGAGCATGGAATTTGAAACTATGAAATCTGTTGGCACAATTAGCCATGGATCTTTTAAAAATTTAAGAGATGAAGATATAAAAATTATTTCAAAAAATTCTGATATAAAAAATTATTCTATTAGGACTAAAGTTGGAATAATTGATGATAATAAAATTATGGCAGAAATTTCAAATCAAGATGATTTGGGATTTAAATGGGATTTAATAGAAAATGTAGAGGGTAGACCTCCTAAAAATTTTAAAGAGATCTTTGCAGATAAAAATACCTTGAAAAAATTGGGATATAAAGGGGAAATTGGAGAAAAAATAAAATTAAATTATGAAATTTTAGAACCTAATAGATTTGAAGTATTGGAGAAAAAATCTGATGAGTTTATAGTTTCGGGAATTTTTGAAAATTCTATTGATTCAAATGTTGGTGTTGGACAATTTTATGTTTCAAAAGATTACGCAGATTCATTAAATTTGCCGAGCAACTCAAAAGATATGCAAGTTATGTTAAAAAATTCTTTTAGAATAAGAGAAAAACTTACAAAAATTGCAAATAATTGTGGATATAATGTTGTGAATGATATGTCAGATGATAATAAAAAGGAATTAAAAATTGGTGTAAATTTTGCATATTTTTCTAATGATGATAATTTTGATTATAAAATATTTTTGCCAATCTTATTCTTTGTTTTTATTGTATTTTTATCAGGATATTTAATAATAAATAATATTTTTGAGATTTCAATTAATGAAGATATTAAATTTTATGGACTTTTAAAAACTATTGGAATGACAAGAGAACAGACCAAAGAACTTGTAAAATTACAGGGTGTTATTTTATTAGTTCCTTCTGTTGTAATTGGGAATTTAGCGGGATTTTTGTTAGGAAAAATTATTTTGAAAAAAGTTTTTGAAAATAATTTTATGTTAGCAAGTATAAATTTTGATTTAAAAATTTATTTATTGGTAATAATTTTTTCAATTTTATTTTCAGTTATTACAGTTCTTATTTCTTCAAATAGACCTGCAAAAAAAGCTGAGAAGATAAGTCCAATAGAAGCAAGCAGAAGTGCAGAGAATGTGAAAATAAAAAATATAAAAAGTAAGAATATTTCTATTAATAAACTTGTAAGAAGGCAGATTTTGTCAAACAAGTTTCGATTTGTTTCCATAATTTTATCAATGGCACTTTCATCAATTATTTTAAATAGTGTTATTTCATACACAAGTAACATAAATATAAAAAAAGGACTTTCTGATGTAATAATTACTGATTATAATGTTGCGACTCCTAGATATTTTAGATATATGTATTATGATAGTGAGGGTAAGTTAGATAAAAAATATATTGAAGAGATTAAAAATGAAGAGGGTTATATTGGCGGAGGTTTAATATATTCAGCTGGAAGTGAAATCAATTATCCTAAAATAAAAATAGAAAAGAAAAAACTTTCTCCAATAGTATTTGGAATTGATGATTATTTAATCGAAAGGGAAAACTTTGTTGAAGGAGAATTTGACAAAGAGAAATGGAATAGTGGAAATTATGCATTAATAGGGGAACTTGAAAATAAAAAATCTAAATGTAAAGTCGGGGACGAGATTAAATTAAATTATTCGGGAAATGAAATTATTTTAAAAGTAATGGGAAAGATGAATTACAATTTTGCCAATGGACTTAGATATTTCTCAATAATAGGAGAGGATGGAACATCAGAGATAACTGAGAAAAATAAAAAGTTAGAAGAATTATATGTATATATTTCTCCAGAAAATTATAAAAATTTTATGAAAAATAATAATATAATGAGTTTTGGATTTGATGTGAAAGAGTCAGATAAGAAGAAATTTAATTCACTATTAAGCAGTTTGGAAAATAATCCAGATTTTTCGTATGATTCAAGAGATAGGCAGATAAATTCCTTTGAAAATATGAAAAATTTAGTAGAGTTTGTTGGTTTAAGTATTTCGTCAATTTTATTTTTAATATCAATTTTAAATTTTATAAATATTATTTCTACAGAAATTTTGAAGAATAAAATTAATCTTTCGATTTTAGAATCTATTGGTATGACTAGTAGAGATATTGAAAAATATCTGATTAAAAAAAGTTTTATTTACTCTATTAGTTCCTTTGTATTTTCAATTATTTTAATGATTTTAATTGACTCTTTTATTCTGAGATATTTATTCAACTCTTTTAATTGGGCTGAATATAAATTTACTATAATGCCACTTGTTATAGTAAATATAGCAAATATATTAATCGGAGTTTTATTTACAATATATTTTTATAAGAAGAATACAAAAGAATCGTTAGTTGATAGAATAAGAGATTTATAAATTATTTAGCCGGAGCATTGCTTCGGTTTATTTATTTTTAGTATTTAAAAATATTATAAATTTATAATTTTGATTAAAAATTTCACATAAATCTTTATTAGATTTCACAATATAATTTTATACTAAATTAATAAATTGAAAAATAAAGATTTTCTAAAAAAAGTCTTTGCATAATATAAAAATCTATGATATAGTAAAATATTTTACTTTCTAAAAATTGTTTGATATACTAATAATAGGGACAATAGGAGGTAAAATATGTTTAATATTGGTGATAAGATTGTATATCCTATGCATGGTGCAGGTGAAATAATTGCGATAGAGGAAAGAGAAATTCTTGGCAATGTTCACAAATACTACATAATGCGTCTTCCAATTAACGAACTTAAGGTTATGGTACCTGTAAAAAATGCAGAAGAAATAGGAGTAAGAGAAATTTCTGATACAGAAACTATGGAAAATATATTAGAAGTGCTTTCTTCTGATGAAAAAGTTTCTATGCCCAAAAATTGGAACAGAAGATATAGATTTAATTTGGGAAAAATTAAATCAGGAGATTTGATAGAAATTGCTCATGTTATAAAATGCTTAGAAAGTTTGGATAGCAAAAAATCCTTATCGACAGGAGAAAGAAAAATTTTGACAGAAGCAAGGCAAATTATTATTTCAGAAATGGCACTTGTTTTTGATAAAGAGGTGGAAGAAGTAACTAAATTAGTTGATAATGCCATTTTTGGTTAAGGAGGGATTTTTATTAGCAAGAACCAAAGAATTGTGTCCAGAATATTTAAAGTGCTATTTACTTTATTGGGAGCATTATTAGGTGTTTTTGTAGTATCGATTTTATCAGAAATTGAATTTGTAAAGAACATTGGAAGTCAAAGATTTGTTACAGCAATAAATACTGTTGTTATATTATCATTTGGATTTATATTTTTTTTACTATCTTCAAAAGTTTTTAAGGCTTTGGAAGATCTTTTGGCTTTTTGGGAAAGACGAATTCAAAAGAAATCTATTACAGAAATTATCCTTGGTGCGGTAGGTCTTATTCTTGGACTTATAATAGCGTTTTTAATTTCTCAACCTATATACAAGATTCCAATTCCCTATGTAGGTGCAATAATTTCTATACTTTTATATGGAATGCTTGGATATTTAGGTCTAAGTATTGGAATGTCTAACAGGGACACTATTTCAGAAAAGGTAAAAGATTTAAATTCTTTGGCAGTTAAAAGAAATAATAAAGCCAAAGAAGTTATAAAAACAGGTGAAGGCATTCCAAAAGTACTCGATACTTCTGTTATTATTGATGGAAGGATTTTAGATATTGCTAAGATTGGATTTATTGAAGGACCTCTTGTTGTTCCAGTTTTTGTTTTAGAAGAACTTCAACATATTGCAGATTCTGCTGATGGTTTAAAGAGAAATCGAGGTAGAAGAGGACTCGATACAGTTGCAGAAATACAAGCGCTTAAAAATGTGGAAGTTATTATATATAAAGGAAAAATAGAAGAAATTCCAGAAGTTGATTCGAAACTTTTAAAACTTGCGACTGATTTAGGTGGGAAGATTGTTACTAATGATTTTAATTTAAATAAAGTTGCTAAAGTACAAAATTTAGAAGTTTTAAATGTAAATGAACTTGCAAATGCGGTTAAACCACTATATCTTCCAGGCGAAGAAATGAATATTTTAATTGTTAAGGAAGGTAAAGAACAAAATCAAGGTCTTGCTTATTTAGATGACGGAACTATGATTGTTGTTGAAGATGCAAAGGACTTTATTGGTCAAAGTGTAAGTGTTATTGTAACAAGTGCACTTCAAACTTCTGCAGGTAAAATGATTTTTGCAAAATTAAAATATTAATTTAATGACTCTGTGCAATATAAATTTGTGCAGAGTTTTTTATAAATAATTTTTATTCTTAATAGTATAGTACTTTATAATTAAGTTTTTATTACAAATGTAAAAAGGCTTTGAGAAAAGTTTTCACATGATTTATACTTTTTAAGTAAGTGAGGTTGATAAAATGAATAAAAAAAGAATTAGTCTTATTATGATTTTATTTATGCTAACTCTTATGACAGAGGTTTTTGCGGATAATAGCTTATTATTTCAAGAGCCAATTGCTCCAGGAGTTGTCAGGTATAAATATGAAATTCATAAAAATAAAAAAAGTGCTCAGGCAAATGTAGTTACAGTAGATTTAAATAATCCACATATAAAAATAAATACAGTTGCAGGAGGAGGGACTTATACAAACAGAGCAACTGTTTCACAAATGGCAGATAGAACTAATGCAGTTGCTCTTGTAAATGGAGATTTTTTTACTATGCAGCTTCAAGGAGTGCCTCTTGGTGCTTCTATAATTGATGGAGAAATCAAATCTTCTCCTGCAGTTTTAACTGATATTTGGTCTTTTGGAATTGATTCAAACAATACAGCTTTTATAGATAGTACAAAATTTGTTGGAGTAGTTACTGCACCAAATGGAAAATCTTATCCAATTGATGGACTCAATAAGACATATTATTGGTATCAACCATCAAAGGAATACTCTCATGAATCAAAAATTCAAATGTATGATTCTTTTTGGACATCTAAATCAAGGGGAGATAGCACTGCTGGAGAAATTCTCCTTTCAGAAAATAATGTTGTAGAACAAATTGTATATAGAAAAAATTTAGATATGAAAATACCTAATGGAAAGAAAATTTTACAGGTAAGCGGTGGATCTGAAAGATTTATGAGAGATAATGTGAAAGTTGGAGATAAATTAGAAATAAAAACTAATATTGAGCCCAATAGAAATTGGAAAATGATGATAGGCGGACATGCTCTTTTAGTCGATGACGGTGCCATAAAAAAATATACAAAAGATGTTACATCAATTGGCGGAGTTAGAGCTAGGACTGCAGTAGGAATTAGTCAAGATGGAAAAACTGTTTATATTGTTACCTCGGAAGGAAGGACTAGTAGATCAGCAGGACTTTCGCTAGATGAACTATCACAATTCATGTTAGAACTTGGTTCATATAAAGCTATGAATTTAGATGGTGGCGGTTCAACTGCGATGTCTGTTAGAAATTTAGGTGATATTAAAAGAACTAGAGTAACAAACCCTGAAAAAAATGGGACAGAGAGAAAAGTTGTAAATGGTCTTGGAGTTTTTAATACTACAAATAATACAGGAATAATTGTAGATGGAAAATTTGAAGGCGATTTAAATACAATTGTTGGAGAACAAATTAACTTAAAATTAAAATCAGCATGGGATGAATTTTTAAATCCAATTGGTATTAAAGATCGAACGTATAGTATCTCTGAAAATCAAAAAAGTGAAAATATTTTAAATGGATCTACTTATTTATCAAAAGTCCCAGGAAAATATCCTATTACTCTTAAAACAAATAAAGGAGAAAGTTTCACAAAAGAAATAAATGTAGCTGATGCTTCAAATTATAGTAAATTTGATATTACAACAGAAAATAACATTATAAAAAGGGGAATGAATTTAAAAATTAATGCTACTGGAGAATATAATGGCAGAAAGGTAAATATTTCTCCAAGAGTAATAAATTATTCCTTTGAAGATTTAAACGCAAGTGTCGATCCTAATAATTTTAATATCAATATAAAAGATTATGGTAAAAATCCAAAAATAATTGCAAAAATTGGAAATAAAGTTTCAACTCTTTCACTATATGATGAAAATACAAAATTAATAAAGATGAAAGTTGATGATGTGAATTATAAAATAAACGGAATCTCTAAAAAAATGGATGCCAAACCTTTTATAAGAAATTCAAGGACTTTAGTTCCACTTAGATTTATTGTAGAAGCAATTGGCGGAGAAGTTAATTGGAATGGCGAAAGTAGAGTCGTTACAGTTAATAATAATGGAAAAGTTATTGAACTTACAATTGATTCAAATGAAATAAAAATTAATGGCAAAAGCTTTAAAATAGATCAACCTGCCATAATTAAGGGCGACAGGACTTATGTTCCAATTAGATTTATTGCAGAAAATTTGGATATGAGTGTAAATTATATAAATGAAACTCGTGAAATTGAGATATCTTCTTACGGAACCAAAAATGAAGTTGATGTCTTAGATATGAATCAAGAAGAGAATAAATTAGAAAATAAAAATAGTGTAAACCAAAATCAAGTGGAAGAAAACCAAAATGTAGTTGAGAATGTAGAGGTTAATTCTAAAAATAATTTAAATAATGATGGAAAAAATAATGATAAATTAGTTAATGAAGATAATGATTCTAATAATGTGATTTCATTTAACTAAGGACATTCTTTTGGTAGATCTTACTATAATATGCTAAAAAAGTAGATAGAACATAATAATAGTAAAATAAATAGACTCAGGAAAATTTCCTGGGTCTATTATTAAACTTAGAAACTCTAAAGTAGTTTCTCTTTTTAATTTTCTAATATCATTTCACCAATTTTATAAACATCGCCAGCACCCATTGTGACAATGGTATCATCTTTTTTAGTATTTTCTTTTAAAAATTTTAAAATATCTTCGAATCCTGAAATATAAAAGACATTTTCTCTGTGGGAAGAAATCGCATCTCTCAATGTTTTTGAATGTATATCTCCATAATCTTTTTCTCGAGCTGCATATATATCTGTTATTATAATAACATCTGATTCATCAAATGAATTAGCAAATGCGTCTAATAAAAGTTTAGTTCTTGTAAAAGTATGAGGTTGGAAAACTACATATAATTTGCCCTTGCAACTTCTTTTAATTGCGTGAACAGATGATTTGATTTCAGTTGGATGATGTGCATAGTCGTCCATTATTTTAACACCATTATAGAAACCTTTTTCTTCTAGTCTTCGCTCTACGCCTTTATAATTTTTTATTCCTATGATTGTATCCTCCAATGAAATATTATTTACATAAGTTGCGGCAATTGCTGCTAGAGAATTTAGAATATTATGCTTTCCAAGAACAGAAAGTTCAACACGATTAACTTTTTCACCCTTTAGGTATAAGTCATAAGAAGGAAAACCAAATTTATCAAATTTAATATTTTTTGCCATAAAATCGGCATCATTATTTATACCAAAACTTACAACTTTACAATTATTTATCGGAAAAAGAGTATTTACATTTTCATCGTCAATATTTAAAATTACATAGTCGTCTTTTTTAAGATTATCAACATAAGTTTTAAAAGTTCGAATTATATGATCAATATTGTCAAAGAAGTCGAGGTGATCTTCATCAATATTTAAAATAATTTCTGTAGTTGGAAAGTATTTCGAAATATTTGCCTTATATTCACAGGCTTCTGTTAAAAATAGATTTGAATCGCCAATTTTTATATTTCCATTTATATCTTTTAATTGACCACCTAGCATAATAGTCGGATTTATTTCAAGATCTTTTATAATCTCTGTAATCATTGAAGTCGTAGTAGTTTTGCCATGAGTTCCAGAAACAGCAATAGATTTTTTATAATTTTTCATTATAGCACCTAGAAAAGTGGCCCTGTCTACAAGATCAATTTTTTCTTTTACAGCTTCTCTATATTCTTCATTGTCAAAACTAATTGCATCTGTAAAGATAACTAAATCCATTCCCTTTATGTGTTCTTTTTTATGTTCATAATAAATGGTAGCTCCATTTTTTTCTAATTTTTCTGTATTAACGGAAGGACTTCTGTCGCTTCCAAAAATATTGTAGCCTTTTTCAAGCATTAGTTCTGCAAGGGCAGACATACTTATTCCACCAATTCCTATAAAAAATATATTTTTATAAGTACTTTTATCTATATTTATTTCAAACAATTTACTTCCTCCAATTCTTTATAATTATAACATAAATTTCATAAAGAAAATAAATAATAAATCTCAAAAATTAAGTAAAATAAGGTTAGATTTTTAACTAATATATTTAATATATATTTATTTTGTGCTATAATATGATAAAGAAAGAGAGGATGATACTTGTATGAACATAACAGATGTTAGACTTCGCAAATTACCAACAGAAGGGAAGCTTAAAGCAATAGTATCTGTAACCTTTAATGACGAATTTGTGCTTCATGACATAAAAATAATTGAGGGCAATGAATCTTTATTTTTAGCAATGCCAAGTAGAAGACTTTCAAATGGAGAATACAGAGATATCGCACACCCTATTAATTCTGAAGCAAGAAAAGAACTTGAAGATGCAATTTTCAAAGAATATTATGAAGTAAAAGAAAAGCTAGATTCTGAAGAAGAAAAATTTGAGGAAAGCATTCCCGAAGAAAAAGAAGAATTAATTTAATAGTATGTTTAAAGGCGTAGAGGGAGTTTATCTCTCTCTTTTTAATTAAAAAAGGTTAAGAATTGAAGTTTTTTCTTAACCTTTAAAAAATTCTTTAATTAAATTTTAATTTATATCACTAACAAAAACTATTTCATTGTTTTTGTAATAATATTTAGGAAGTCGTCTATTAAAATGACTTATAAAAGATGTTTCGCAATCCCCAGAGTATTCACAAATATCTCGAACTTTTATTTCTTCACTACCTTGTTTACCAATTAAAACTACTTCATCGCCAATTTCACAATCTACTCCAGTGGCATCAACCATCATCTGATCCATACATATTAAACCAATCTGCTTGCACTTTTTGCCATTAATCAAAACTTCAATTTTCCCTGACAAAATTCTTGGAAATGCATCAGCATATCCAAGGGGAAGGGTTACAACTTTTGTATCTTTTTCGCATTTATAATATCTTTCATAACCAACGGTTTCTCCACTTTTTACATATCTTATTGAAGCAATTTGTGCTTTTATTGAAAGTATTTCTTTTAAATTAAATTCTTCTGGAAGATTTTCGACATCTGTACAGCCATACTGGATTATACCAGGTCTTACCATATCGAGATCGTATTCTCTGTGAAATAAAATAGAAAGAGAATTTGCTATGTGTCTATATTTAAAGTAGCAACCATTCTTTATAAGTTGATCTGTAAAAGATTTAAAGATTTCAAATTGTTTTTTAGTAAATTCTTTATCAGAGTGACAAGCTGCGAAATGAGAAAAAATTCCTTCTGTATAAATATTTTCTAATTTAAAAATATTTAAAATTTCGTCTATTGACTCGTCCTTTGGAAAAAATCCTATTCTAGACATTCCACTGTCAACTGCAATGTGAATTGTAGCTTTTTTGTTTAATTTTTTTGCAGTTTCATTTAGTTTAAGAGCATCTTCGAGAGAATAAATTGTAAGAGTTATATTGTTATTAATTGAATCTTCAAATAAATATGGAGGAGTGTATCCAAGGATTAGTATATTTACATTAGGGAACTCTTTTCTAAAAACTAAAGCTTCATTTAAAGTTGCAACTGCATAATATTTTATTCCTAGGTCGCAAGATACATGGCTTAAAGGATTTGCACCCAATTTATAAGAATCACTTTTTACTACACTCATAATTTCTGTATTTGGACTTAATTTATTTAAAATTTCTCTCATATTGTTTTCAAAAGCATCAAGATCTATTTCAATCCATGCTGGTCTTGTTAGAAAATCTTTCATTTTAATTTCCTTTCCATTCTTTGTTTATAATCTTTAAACATTATATCACATTGAAGAATACAAAAATTTAAAAAATAAAAACTGCCAAAAGGAAGTCATAAATTAATATTCTTTTTCAACAAGCAGTATATTTAAAATTACGGCTAATATTGTTCCTCCAGAAATGCCCGAAGAAAGAAGTGAAGTTATAATTGTTGGAAGTTTTGAAATAATATCTGGTCGCATTGTGATTCCAATTCCAACTCCAATTCCTTCAGATTATTATAATATTTTTTGTATAAAATTTTGCACGACTTAAAGATTGAACTCCAGATGCCAAAATTGTTCCAAACATTAAAATTCCTGCACCACCAAGTATTGGTGTAGGCATAATTGAAACTAGAGTTTCAAGTTTTGGACAAAAACTCATTATATTCAAGTTTCATTGTATTGTACTTTTTCAAAGCAAACTCCTTTTCTAATGTCAATTTATCTACTATAATTATAGTAAATAAATTTTAGTATATATAAAAATCACTGACGATAAATTTAATGGAGGTATAATGTATTTATTTGTAGCATTAGGAGGAGCTTTAGGCTCAATGTTTAGATACTTTCTAAGTAGTAATATAAAAGATGGAGGAAATTTTCCGCTTCCAACTTTTATCATAAATTTGTTTGGAGCATTTTTAATTGCACTTATTTCATTTTATGTAGAAAAAAATAAAATAGACAGCAGATTGGTTTTATTTTTAAAAGTTGGATTTTGTGGAGGATTTACAACATTTTCTACATTTGCTTTTGAAATATTTAATTTAGAGAAGAATGGAAATATATTTTTTACAATTTTTTATCCCCTTGCAAGTATAATTTTCTCAATTATTTTAATTTATCTTGCAAAATATATTATTTTTGGAAGATTTTAATTTAATAAGTTTGTAAGAATTTTGTTCGGTTTTTTGTAATTTTTGTTTGTTATTATATTTACACAAGGAGGGATGAAGTGGAAAATTATAATATCTTAGTTGCAGAAGATGACAAAGAAATTGCCAGATCTATTGGAATTTACTTAAAAAATGAAAATTTTAATATTTTCTATGCATATGATGGACTAGAAGCAATAGAAGTTTTTAAAAGTGAAAAAATTGACCTAATTATAATGGATCTTATGATGCCAAAATTAACTGGGGAAGAGGCGATTGTAAAACTTAGAGAAATTTCTGTTGTCCCAATAATTATTTTATCTGCAAAATCAGAGGACACTGACAAAATTTTTGGACTTAATATTGGAGCTGATGACTACATTCAAAAGCCATTTAGTCCCATGGAACTTATTGCTCGTGTTAAGAGCAATATTAGAAGATTCTATGCCTATGATTTAAAAAATGAAAGAAATTTTATTGAAATAGGAAATATAAGATTAGACCTTTCAGAAAAAATGGTCTACGTAGATGAGAAGCCTGTCACTTTAACTTCTATCGAATTTAAAATTTTGGAACTTTTGATGAAAAATCCAAATAGAGTTTTTTCTATTGAAGAAATTTATGAAAGCGTGTGGAATGAGCCTGCAATGGAGGCAAAGACTGTCACAGTTCACATTAGAAGAATAAGAGAAAAAGTAGAAGTTAACCCTAAAAAGCCAATGTATCTAAAAGTTCAGTGGGGTTTGGGTTACAAATTTGAAGATTTGAGGCGAAAATGATGAAAAAAAATTCTTACAAACTTAGTTATTTTGTTTTGGCAATTGCATTAATTTCTTTAATATCAATTCTTGTTGTTGCATTTTTATCTCCAGAAAAACAAGATTCAGTGTATCGTAAAAACTATACAGAGAATATTATTTATCAAACTATTGATAGTTCATTAATTGAAGATGATTATGGATATAATGAAATTTTTAATTATGCCATTAAGTCATACAAGTTAAAATATTTTGATAAAGACGGAAATGTTGTCACAGACCCAGATAGCATTGAAGTACAAAAGAAAAAAGATGACTTAAGGGAAAGAGGACTTGATCCCGAAAAGTATTTGGAAGATTGGATGGTATCTAATCCAGAAATAAAATCTGAATATAAGACTTTTTATCTTACAAATAATTATGAAAAAAGTGAATTTGAACCCTTGGATTTAAAACTTGGAGATAATGATCTTTTAATAACAGGAACTGTAAAAGATAATAAAGTAAAAATTGATAAGGTGGAAAAGAGTCAAGCTCTTAAAGACAGTGAGTACAAATTTTTAGATAAATCTTTTGTAAATAAATTAAATGAAAATCTTAGAAATATAAATGGAAAATACAATATTAAAAATATGAAGTTTGCTTACTATACATCTCTAGGTGATGAAGTTTTTAACAGTATTGATAGAGATATATTTAGAGATAATTCTCTTGAAGAAATTTCAATAAGCATAGTTTTTGCGTCAATATTGTCATTAGTATTTTCACTTTTCTTAAAAGTCGAAGAGATAGATAAAGTTGAGAAATTAAAAAAAGTTTTCAAATTTCCAATAGAGGCTGTAATTTTACTTCTAATAATATTTTTAATTTTTGGCCTAAGGGTGCTTGATATAAATCTTCTTTACTCAAATTTATATTTATTTTATTCATTGTACTTCATAGGACTATGTATAATATCTCTTACAGTTTCTTATTTCATAATTTTACTAAAAAGTATATTTAATAAAGATACTGATAATTATTTAGTGAAAAATTCTATAATTAATAGGATTTTTAAAGGTTTACTTGCGGAATTTTCAGAAAATGAATTAGGTGATGAATCTTATAAAAAAATAAAAAATGCAAAAACTAAATTTACCATGATTTATTTTGGGATTTGTTTAGTACTTTTTATATTATTTTTATTCTTGGCAAGCATCCCTAGTTCTACAAATAAAGGAATAATATTCCCAATGATATTATTTGGAATTTTTATTTACTATATACTTCTTAAAAACATTAATGAAGTTGCAAGAATTAATATAGAATCTAGTGAAATTGTGAAGGGAAATTATTCTCATGAAATATCAAGAAGTGAGGGGCTTTATGAAGGAATAGTTAATAACTTTAATAACATAGGATCAAATTTAAATGTGGCAGTTGAAGAAGCAATAAAATCTGAAAAATTAAAGACGGAACTAATCACAAATGTGAGTCATGATTTAAAAACTCCACTTACTTCAATAATTAATTATTCTGATTTACTTTCAAAGAAAAATAATACAAAGGATGAAATAGAAGAATATTCAAAAATAATAAACGAAAAGTCTAATAAACTAAAAATTTTAATAGAAGATTTATTTGAAGTGTCAAAGGCAGCATCAAATAATATTGAATTAAATAGACAAGAATTGGATTTTAATTCTCTTGTAGCACAATCTGTTGGAGAGTGGGAAGATAAAATTGCAGAAAAGAATATAGAAATAATTCAAAATCTTCCACAGGAAAAAGTAATTCTTGATATAGATGGACAAAAATTTTCAAGAGTTTTGGACAATTTATTTTCAAATATATCAAAGTATGCACTTGAAAACTCAAGAGTATATGTGGAATTAAAAAATGGTGAAAATATAAAATTAACTATAAAAAATATTTCTAAATATCCGCTAAATATTTCCTCAGAGGAATTAATGGAAAGATTTACTCGTGGAGAAAAGTCTAGGACTACATCTGGTTCAGGACTTGGACTTTCAATAGCATCTTCCTTTGTAAGAGCTCATGGAGCAAGTTTTGATATAAATATTGATGGAGATTTGTTTAAAGTAATAATAGAATTTTAAAATTTAACAAGATTTAAAGGAAAGTTCGGTTAAAAATTTATTTTGCCGGACTTTTTTCTATTATTAAAACTTGACAAAGGTAAAACAATACTCTATACTCAAGGCGAAAATATAAATGCTAGCAATAATAAATAATAAGAGGTGAGAAAAATGGAACTATCAAATGGAGAATTAATGGTAATGGAAGTTTTATGGGAAGGTGAATGCTTAGATGAAAATGGAGAAATCCAAGCTCTAGAATTATCAAAAGTATTAAAGGAAAAATATGACTTGGGTAAAACATCTTGCTACACTTTTTTTGGGAGGCTCTTAGAAAAGGGAGCAATAACCAGAAGATATCCTAAATACACAATAAAACCAATTGTCACAAGGGAAGAAGCTTTGGAAAAACAAAGAGAAGAAGCCATAGATAAATTATTTCAAAATTCTTTTATAAGTTTTTGTAAAACATTTTTAAAGGATAAAAAAATAAGTGAAGAAGAAGTTCAAGAGATGAAAAATATAATTAAAGATTTTGAAAAGTTAGAAAAATGAGAATAGGTCTAGTAAGTTCAGCACTTCTTTATAAAAGTTTAAAGTCTATTTTAATAATATTTATAATTTTAATTTTTAGAAAGAGATTAAATTTAAAAAGTATTAAAGGTGCCAATACCATATTATGGACTCTTCTCTTAATATATTTAATATTTCCAAAAGATATACTATTCAGTTTAGAAACCTATGAAGGATCAAAATTTATAAAAATAATTTTTGCACCATCAATTTTGATAAATCAAGCAGTAATAAATATTACATATAAATTTCCATCATTATCATGGATTAATAGGATAGTAGGCTCAATTTTAGTTATTATTTATACAGTATATCAATTTATAAAATTTAAAAGAGTTATAAGCAATTCTATTGAACTAAAAGACAGGACTCATTTAAATGAATCTCTAAAAAAATTTAATATAAAAAGAGAAGTGAAAGTTTATATTAATGATGAAATAGACACCCCTATAACTTATGGAATATTTAGACCTAAAATAATTTTACAAAAAAGCATTTTGAAAGACTGGGATTTATTAGACCATGTATTAACTCACGAGCTAGTACATATAGAAAAATATCATATTTTACTTAGTCACTTAAAAAATTTAATAATATGTCTTTACTGGTATAATCCTTTTTTAATAATTAGTTTAAGATATTTTGAAGAAGATATAGAGATAAACTGCGACCAAATAGTTATAGGAAAAATAGGAGATAGCTTAGAAAATAGGAAAAATTATTGCCAGTCACTGCTTAAATTGATAGAAAGGCAAAGAGAAAATGATAAATTTGTCTTAAATTTAAGTCCAACTAAGGAAAGGATGTTGACGATGAAAAATTGGAAAAAAACAATGTCAGGTACATTTACTTTAGTATTTTTATTAATGTTATACATACCAGTAATTACAAATGCCGTAGTAGTAGACGAAAATGAAGTTATATCAGATACAAAAGGAATAGAAGAAGTTTATGTAAATGTGGACAATAGAGTTAAAGAAATAACAGATGAAGAGTATGAGAAGTTAGATTTATATGAAATCCCAACTAATGGTTTAAGATCAGCTAACATAGATGAAAATAGAAAATTAGCAGGAGCTTCAAGTGATTTTTATACATTCAACATGAATTCAATTTTTGGAAAAGACCATAATGGATTTACTATAAGAACGAGTGAAATGTATTGTAGAGGCGGTGTAGATTATAGAATAGTAATAAAAGAAAATGGAAACATAATATATGAATCAAGATATTATCAAGGAGTAAATTTAAAAATTAAAGCCTTTGTTGGAAGTAGTTATAGAGTTATTATAGATAATGAGTCTGAGAATCCATTGACTTATAAAATAAACATAAGTAGTTATGTAAGATAGGAGGAGTATATGAGATATTTGAATCCACAGAGGTATAAGAATGGAAATTAGAAAGATTACTATTAGGATGTTATATAATAACCCAAAATATTGGTCATACAATTGATATTTTATTTTAAGGAGGAGATTTTATAAAAAAAATATGCTTATTTATTATCACTATATTTTGTTGTCTTTTTATTGGTGCTAATGTTTTTGCAAATGATACTATTAACAATAAAGAGGTATTAGTACCAGTTAGAGATTTTTTTGAAAAAAGTGGTTATGAAGTTAGATGGAATGCTAAAACAAAAGATGTTTATATTATAGATGAAAAAGAAAATGTAATATTTGTTTTTGGAAAAGAAACTTCTAAAAATAATATTATTTTATTAGGTAACAAAGCATACTTTAATTTGAAAGATTAAAAAAAAAGTAAGTTTATTAGTAATATGGATCTTAATAGGGAGATTCAAATAGCTTACAAAGATAAAAGATTTTTAAATTTAAAAAAAGGTAGTAGAGTGCCAAATTTTATATATGTAAAAGATAATGAAATCCATGATCTTTACGATATATTGGATAAAAATAACAAAACAATAATAATATTTTGGGCTTCTTGGTGTCCAAATTGTGATGAAGTAATAAATTATTTAGAAAATCATAATATTAAAGATATGAGTAATATAAAAATAATTACTATTAGTATTGATAGTATCCCTCAAAAATCCAATCATTTTATAGCTATGAATGATCCAAAAAAGGAAACTTTCAAAGCATTTATAAGAAAAAATTAATATTAGTAATAAACTTGATGTTCTTAATCAGCTTCATATTTATTTTTAATAACATGGTATTTGCATCTTCTACAAATGCTGATCTTTATGACCAAGAAGATTTAATTATTAAGCAAGCTAAGAACTATATTTTAAAGGATAAAGAAGGATATGTATATTTTGATATACAAAAAGCTCAAAAAGATAAAGCTTCTAGAGATGTAATAGAAGTTGGAAAAATAGTAAATGAAATTACCGAAAGCTATAAAAATAATGATTTTATTTATAATAGTAAGGGGTTAAGATTAGATTCTTTTAAAAGTTCAAGTAGTTTAGGTAGATATGGTCATTATTGCGGTAAAGGTAATGATGGCTGGGATAAAACTCCAATTGATGAGTTAGATGCAGCATGCCAAAACCATGATAGGTGTTATGTCTGGGGAGGAGACAATACTATTTGCAATGAAAGGTTTTGTAATGCATTGGAGGAAATAATTAATTATGGAAGTGGAACTGCAAAGATTAATTATGCAAGGGCTGCTAAGTTAATTTTTTGTAATTAATATTAATAAAAGTAAATATAAAATAGGTATTTTTAAATGTAGAGGTGATATATGTGAAAAAAATTATTAGCTTATTATTAGTTTTAATATTAATTCCAAACGTAACATTAGCAAAAGATGATCAAACTATTCAAAACTATGATAATTCAGAAGTAGTAGAAACTATAATATTAGAAGAAAATGAAAATAAATTTGTTAAGCAAGATACATTAATGATGGAACAATAGTTGAATCAGGTGCTATTCTGCTTCCTGAAATACAGTCTTATGATTATAGTGGAGGGAGCTGGGATTCTGGTACATGTTACTCTAATGTAAGAGGTCTTTATGTGTACAAAGAGATTGATGGTAATAGAATTCAATTTACAGCAGATGTTGCTTTGGTAGATCCGAAGTGTGGAAATGGAAACAAAATTTTAAGAGGATATGATATTACTTTGAATAGGAAAAGAGGTGGTTATTTTACTACAACTTCATCAACACAATATACAGCTAACCATAGTGGATACAGTGTTTCCTTATATGTCAGTGATGGAAGAATGTGGACTGATTAATAGATATTAAAGGGAGATATAAGTTGAGGACAAAACAGCTTTTAATATATATTATAAGTATAATAATATACTTAATTTTAGTTTATTTATTAAATAGACGCACAAATAAAAAAAGAACTATGTATGGAATTTCAATAATAAGTTTAATATTATTAGTTGGGCTTAAATACTTAGGCAGTAAATATAATATTGACTTTTTAGGTTCCGATAAATTTATAAATACTTATCTAAAGTTAATGTGCATTATAATTAATATTCCTATTTTATTTGGAGGATATAAAACTATAGATTTTTATGTTATTAAGAAAAATTTCAAGGACAATCAAGCTTTAATTATTAAAATTATCCTGCTGATACTATTACTTTTTTTAGTATATATTAGTTACACGTGGTGGGGTATTGCATATTATTTTTTATTTTAAAAATATTGTAGAAAAATCAGATAATTTAGAATGACTACTAGTGCTAGAATTCCATAAAGGGAGGTGAAATTTTGAAGAAAGGTTTAGCTATTTTTCTTATATTTTTGTCATTTTTTGCTGGATTTTTCGTAAATAATACTATTGCAAAGAAAAATCAGGGCTTGACAAAAACTCAAATGGAAAAATTACTTAATAGAGAAATTTCCAAAGAGGAGTGGAATAAAATGACTCAAGATGGTGAGGTAGAAATGATTGGTGGGGCTAATGGACCTACGCAAATTTATACTGAATCAGATAAATAAGAAAATTTAAAAATATAAGAAAGTTCGGTTAAAAATTTATTTTGCCGGACTTTTTTCTTTGCTCTATTTTATCCTTGTGATAATATATCTTTAGGATGTGATTATGTGATTTTAAATAAAATTAGAGAAAAAATGAAAGAAAGAAATATTGATTTTTATATTGTTCCAACTAATGATCCTCATGGTTCGGAATATCTCCCAGATTATTTTAAAGAAAGAGAGTTTGTAACTGGTTTTACTGGTTCACAAGGGACTGCCGTTATTACAATGGATGAGGCTTATCTTTGGACTGATGGAAGATATTTTATTCAGGCTGAAAACCAAATAAAAGATTCTGGTTTTAAATTAAAAAAACAAGGACTTGCTGGAGTTTTAAATTATGATGAATGGATAAAAGAAAATATAAAGGAAAATATGAATTTAGCTTTAAACACAGAATATTTTTCCCATAATAGTTATAATTCTCTATCACAAAAAGTAGAAGATAAAAATGTAAAAATTTTAGATGTAGATTTAATAAAAGATTTTTGGGAAGATAGATATCCTCTTCCAAGTGAAGATGCCTTTATTCTTGATGTGAAGTATGCTGGTAAATCTCGTGAAGATAAAGTTTCTGAAATTAGAAAGATTTTAAAGGACAAAAGGGCTGATATGACAATAGTTTCTTCGCTTGTTGATATTGCTTGGACTTTAAATATTAGAGGTATGGATATAAAGGACACACCAGTTTTAATTTCTTTTATGATTATTGAAAGCGAGAAAGTAATTTTATTTATTGATAAATCAAAAATTAAAAATATTGAAGATGAAATCTGTGATTTTATTGAGATAAGGGATTACTTTGAATTTTATGATTATTTAGAAAATTACAAAGATAAAAAAATTTATTTGGATGGAAATTCTATTAATGAAAGAATTTATAAAAGTGTTTACGAAAAAAATAAAATAGTTTTCGGAGAAAATATTTCTGAAAAATTAAAAGCTGTTAAAAATGATATTGAAATAAAAAATATTGAAAAGACTCATATAAGAGATGGAGCTTATCTTTTTAAATACATTCACTGGTTAAAGGAAAATGTTAAAAAGAAAGAGATAAATGAATATGAGGCTGCAATGAAACTCGACAGTTTTAGGGCAGAGGATCCTCTTTATATTTCCAATTCTTTTGAAACAATTTCTGCCTATGGGGAAAATGCTGCTATGATGCATTATAATGCAACAAAAGAACAAAATGCAAAGATAAAAACGAAGGGATTTTATTTAGTTGACTCTGGTGGACAATATTTTTCTGGAACAACAGATATAACAAGAACTATTGCCATGGGAGAACTTACAGATGAAGAGATTAGAGATTATACTTTAACTTTAAAATCTCATTTAGATTTAATGGATACTGTGTTTTTAAAAGGAACTTATGATATTACACTTGATGGGATTGCCAGATATGCTTTGTGGCAAGACAGACAAGATTACAAATGTGGAACAGGTCATGGAATTGGTTTTGTTTTATCAGTTCACGAAGGACCTCATAGGATATCACGTGGCCTTCCTGCTACAGAGATGGAGATTAATATGATTGTTTCTAATGAACCAGGTGTTTACAAAGAATGTAAACATGGTATAAGAATTGAAAATATTTTAAGAGTTGTGTTTGACTCTGAAACTGTGGATTCAGTTTTTTATAAATTTAAAACAATTAGTTTTTGCCCTTTTGAGTTAGACGCAATTGATATAAGTTTACTCACTGACAGGGAACTTCAAGTTTTAAATTCTTATCACAAAGAAGTTTATGAAAAGTTAAGTCCTTATTTTGAAGGAGAAATCTTAGAAGATCTTAAAAATTCTACGAGAGAGGTTAGAAGATAATTGATAGATTTAAGAGAAAGGCTTGATAAACTCCCAGATAAACCAGGAGTTTATATTATGAAAAATGAATTAGATGAGATAATTTATGTTGGGAAAGCTAAATCTCTTAGAAAAAGAGTTAGACAGTACTTTGGGTCTTACGGAAAGAGTTCGAAAAAAGTTTCCAACATGGTATCTAAAATTCACGACTTTGAATATATTATTGTTGAAAACGAAGTGGAGTCCCTTGTTCTTGAATCAAACTTGATAAAGGATAATCTTCCAAAATATAATATTTTACTACGTGACGACAAACAATATCCTTACATTAAAGTTAAAGTAAATGAAAGATACCCAAGAGTCATGAAGACTAGAAGAATTTTAAAAGACGGGGCAAAATATTTTGGACCCTATCCCGATGTTTTTGCAGTAAATGATTCAATTGAAACTTTTGAAAGAGTTTACCCACTTAGGACTTGCAATTTAAATTTAGAAAATGTAGAAGAGAAAAGTTATAGACCTTGTTTAAATTATTATATTGGAAAGTGTGTAGGCCCTTGTATTGGCAATGTTTCTGATGATGATTACAATGAGATGGTAAAAGAAGTTTTAAATTTTCTTTCTAGTTCTGATGAAAGATTAATAGATAAACTTCATAGTAAAATGTTGGGTTATTCAAGAAAACTTGACTATGAAAATGCTGCAGATATTAGAGATAGAATAAAAAATCTTGAATATTTAAAAGAAAGGCAATTGATAAGTGATCCCGAGGCACATGATGACAAAGATATTATTGCACTAGCTAAAGGTATAGATGAAGTTTTGATTCAAATTTTCTTTTTTAGAAATGGAAAAATTATTGGTCGTGAACATTATATAATTAGAGATTATTACAACGACAGCTATGAAGAAATATTTTCGTCATTTATAAAACAGTTTTATATTGGAGCAAGTTATATACCCAAAGAAATAATAATAGAAGAAAAACCAAGTGATATAGAACTTTTAGAAAAGTGGTTATCTGAAAAAAGAGAAGGTAAAGTCACTATAACTGTCCCAGTAAAGGGAAATAAAAAAGAATTAGTTAGAATGGTTAAGAAAAATGCTCTTGATATGATTGAAAAATATGGAGATAAGTATAAAAAACGTGCAGAGTCAAATAAACTTGCTCTTGAAGAAATAAGAGATCTAATTGGTTTGAGTGAAATGCCAAGAAGAATTGAAGCTTACGATATTTCTAATATTTCTGGAGTTGAATCTGTTGGGTCTATGGTTGTATTTGAAAATGGGGACTCAAAGAAAAGCGATTATAGAAAATTCAGAATCAAAAGCGTAGTTGGACCAGATGATTATTCAAGCTTGAAAGAAGTTATTGAAAGAAGATTTATTAGGGGAGTGGAGGAGAAGAAAGCTAATAAAAATACTTCTTTTTCAAGCTTTCCTGATTTAATAATGATGGATGGAGGAAAAGGTCAAGTAAATGCTGCAAAGGAAATTTTAAATAAGTTAAATTTGAATTTAGAAATTTGTGGTCTTGTAAAAGATGATTTTCATAGAACTCGTGGAATTATTTACAATAATAAGGAGTATAATGTTGAATTAAATTCACGAGCTTACAAAATGATTTATAAAATTCAAGAAGAAGCTCACAGATTTGCAATAAATTATCACAGAAATTTAAGATCAAAAACCATGTTTAAATCTGAACTTGACGATATTAAATTAATTGGACCAAAAAGAAAGGAAAGTTTATTAAAACATTTTAAGTCCATAGATAAGATAAAAAAAGCAAGTGTAGAAGAACTTATGGAAGTAGAGTCAATGAATGAAGCAAGTGCTAATTCTCTTTATAAGCATTTTAGAGGTGTAAAAAATGGCAGTTAAGTTAGAATATATAGTTGAAGAATTAGAGTTTGAGATAGTTCACAAGTCCACGGATTTTGAAAATATAGAAATTAATAGTAGTGATATAAATAGACCAGGTCTTCAACTTTGCGGATATTATTCAAAATTTGTAAAAGACAGAATACAATTAATTGGAACACAAGAATGGCATTATATAAACTCCTTAAGCGGAAAAGAAAGATATGAATCTTTAGAGAAATTATTTAAATACGATATTCCAGTAGTAGTTTTTTCAAGGAATAATGAAATTTTTCCACAGGCTAAAGTTTTGGCAGAGAAGCACAATGTGACAATTATAAGAAGCCCAGATTCAACTTCTAAAATTTTCAGCAAAATTATTTCTTTAGTAGATGAAGCTCTTGCTCCTACTACAAGAATGCACGGAGTTCTTTTAGATATTTCAGGAATTGGAGTATTAATAACAGGAAGAAGTGGAATAGGTAAAAGTGAAACTGCACTAGATTTAATATCAAATGGAGCAAGACTCATCTCAGATGACTCTATAATAATAAAAAATATTGATAATAAATTAATTGGAAAATCTCCTGATATAACAAAATATTTTATGGAAATAAGAGGCGTCGGAATAATTGATATACAAAAAATGTTTGGTATTGGGTTTGTAATGGAAGAAAAATCTATTGAGATAATTATAAATTTAGAAGATTGGGATGAGTCAAAGGAATATGAAAGGCTTGGGTTAGAAAATAACTATCAAGAAATATTAGGAATAAATGTTGCAAAATTTGATATTCCCGTAAAACCTGGCAGACACACTGCACTTATTGTAGAAGTGGCTACAAAGAATTACAAACAAAAAGAATTGGGTTATAATCCGGCATTAGCTCTAAATGAAAGAATGATTAAGAATAAAAAATCGAGATCCCAATAATTTGTTTATTTATTTTTATGAATGGTTATAAAATAAATTTATTCAAAATTTGCATTCCATTATATGAAACGCCTTTCGTAGTTCGCTATTTTTAAATATTCAAACAATGTTTATTAACAATATTATTGAAATTTATTAAATAAAGTCATATAATATAAACAGTATGATTAATTTATATTTATATTATTAATAATAGGAGGCTAATATGTCAAAAACATTTAAAACTATGGATGGTAATGAAGCAGCCGCTCATGTGGCTTATGCCTTTTCTGATGTTGCTTGTATCTATCCCATAACTCCATCTTCACCAATGGCCGAACACATTGATGCTTGGGCTTCTCATGGAAGAAAAAATATTTTTGGACAAGAAGTAATGGTTAAGGAGTTACAATCAGAAGGGGGAGCTGCAGGAGCTGTTCACGGAGCACTTCAAGCTGGATCACTTACATCAACTTACACAGCTTCTCAAGGTTTATTACTTATGTTACCTAACATGTATAAGATAGCTGGAGAATTGCTTCCTGGTGTGTTCCATGTAGCAGCAAGAGCATTAGCATCTCATGCACTTTCAATCTTTGGAGATCATCAAGATGTTATGGCAGCAAGAGCTTCAGGATTTGCTCTTTTAGCATCAGGTTCAGTTCAAGAATCAATGGACTTGGCAGGAGTTGCTCATTTATCCTCAATTAAAGGAAGAGTTCCTTTTCTTCATTTTTTTGATGGATTTAGAACATCTCATGAAGTTCAAAAAATAGAAGTACTTAATTATGATGATTTAGAAAAATTAGTTGATAAAGATGCAGTAAAAGAATTTAAAGAAAGAGCTCTAAATCCTAATGGACCTAAAGTTAGGGGTACTGCACAAAATCCTGATATTTATTTTCAAGAAGTAGAAGCTTCAAATAATTATTACACAGACATAATTGATGTGACAGAAGGCTATATGAAAGATATCTCTAAATTAACAGGAAGAGAGTATAATTTATTTAATTATTATGGAGCTAAAGATGCCACAGATATTATTGTAGCAATGGGTTCAGTAACAGAAACTATTGAAGAAGTTGTAGATTATTTAAATGCAAAAGGAGAAAAAACTGGTCTTATAAAAGTTCATCTTTACAGACCTTTTTCTATTAAACACTTAATGGAAGCAATTCCAAAAACAGTGGAAAGAATTGCTGTTCTTGATAGAACTAAGGAAAAAGGAGCAGTGGGACAACCTCTATATTTAGATATAAGAGATGCTTTTTATGAATCTGACAAAAAGCCACTTATAGTTGGAGGAATTTATGGATTGGGTTCGAAAGATACTAATCCAACAGATATTCTTTCTGTGTTTGATAATCTTAAAGACGAAAACCCTAAAAATGATTTTACAATTGGAATTGTAGATGATGTAACTAACAAATCACTTCCAATTAAAGAAACTATTACAACTGAACCAGAAGGAACTATCAGATGTAAATTTTGGGGATTTGGATCTGATGGTACAGTTGGAGCAAATAAATCAGCAATAAAAATTATAGGTGATAATACAGATATGTATGCTCAAGGTTATTTTGACTATGACTCTAAGAAATCTGGCGGAGTCACAATGTCTCACTTGAGATTTGGTAAAAATAAGATTACGTCAACTTATCTATTAACTGAAACTGATTTTATTTCTTGCTCAAAACAATCCTATGTATATTCTTATGACCTACTTAGAGGTCTTAAAAAAGGTGGAAAGTTCTTACTAAATACTATTTGGGATGAAGATGAACTTGACGAGCATCTACCAGGATATATGAAGAAATATATCGCTGATAATGAAATTGAATTTTATACAATTAATGCTACAAAAATTGCAGCAGAAGTTGGGCTTGGTGGAAGAACTAATATGGTAATGCAAGCAGCATTTTTTAATCTTTCTCAAGTGCTTCCAATTGATCAAGCAGTAAAACTTTTAAAAGAAGCAATTGTAAAAGATTATGGTGCAAAAGGTGATGACATAGTTAGAATGAACTATGATGCCGTTGATCGTGGAATTGATGCCATAAAGAAAATCGAAGTAAAAGATTCTTGGAAGGATTCAGACACAACTAGAGATTTCAATATAAATGGAGCACCAGAATTTATTAATAATATGCTTATTCCAATGAATAGACAAGAGGGAAATGATCTTCCTGTATCTGCGTTTGTTGATATGCCAGATGGAACATTTCCAGCTGGAACAAGTCGTTATGAAAAGAGAGGTATTGCAGTAAATGTTCCTCACTGGAAGATTGAAAATTGTATAGAGTGTAACCAATGTTCACTTGTTTGTCCTCATGCTGTAATTAGACCTTTCTTAGTCGATAAAGATGAAAAGAAAAATGCACCTGAAAGTTTTGAAACTAAAAAAGCAAATGGCAAGGGATTTGAAGATTATGAATATAGAATTCAAATTTCTCCATTAGATTGTACTGGATGTGGAAATTGTGCTCAAGTTTGTCCAGCTAAAGAAAAAGCTTTAGTTATGAGTCCTTATGAAGATGAAATTGACACACAAGCAGTTAATTGGGAATATGCATCTGAAAATATAAAATCTAAGGAAGAAAATATCGAACCTAACAATTTTAAAAACAGTCAATTCCAAACTCCATATCTTGAATTTTCTGGAGCATGTGCAGGTTGTGGAGAAACACCTTATGTAAAACTTGTAACTCAATTATTTGGAGATAGAATGAGTATTGCTAATGCAACAGGATGCTCTTCAATTTGGGGTGGATCTGCTCCTTCAATGCCATATTGTACAGATGAATGTGGAAATGGACCATCTTGGGCAAATTCATTATTTGAAGATAATGCTGAATATGGATATGGAATGGCGATATCTCAAGGTCAAACAAGAGATAGAATTGAAAAACTAATGAATGAATTTATTGAACTTAATGTAGATAATGATGCAAATGAAGCATTTAAAGCTTGGATCGAAGGAAAAGATGATTACAAGACTTCAAAGGCAGCAAGTGCAAAAGTTCTTAAGGTTCTTGACAAGAAATTTGGAAATGATAAAGCTGACGAAATAATTGATACATTACAAGGTCTTGAAAGATTCTTAATTAAGAAGAGCCAATGGATTATTGGTGGAGATGGATGGGCCTATGACATTGGATATGGTGGACTTGACCATGTTTTGGCATCTGGAGAAGATATTAATGTTTTAGTTCTTGATACAGAAGTTTATTCAAACACTGGTGGACAAGCTTCTAAGTCTACTCCTACTGCTGCCATTGCACAATTTGCAGCAGCTGGTAAATTAACTAAGAAGAAAGATCTTGGTTTAATGGCGACAACTTATGGATATGTATATGTTGCTCAAATTGCTCTTGGTGCAGACAAAGCTCAAGCATTTAAAGCAATTAAAGAGGCAGAAGCTTATGATGGACCATCATTAATAATTGCCTACGCACCATGTATAAACCACGGAATTAGAGTTGGTATGGGATTCTCTATTGAAGAAGAAAAGAAAGCTGTCGAAACTGGTTATTGGCATTTATATAGATTTAATCCAGAGCTTAAAGCACAAGGAAAGAATCCATTTATTTTAGATTCTAAAGAACCTACAAAATCATTTAGGGATTTCCTTGATGGAGAAGTAAGATATACTTCACTTAAAAAGTTATTCCCTGAAAGAGCAGAAAAACTTTATGAAGTGGCAGAAGAAAATGCTAAAGAAAGATATGAAAATTATTTAACTCTCTCAGAAGAAGAATAATTTATAAATAAAAAGAATGATTTATCTCGCTTGGGAAACTAGGCGAGATTTTTTTTAGATTAATTAAAAAGTCATTTTAAATTTTAATAATATCAAATATTTTCTTATTCATTATTTTTAAATTATAAATATTGATTTTTTTAATTCTATGAGATATATTAAAATAGCTGTGGGAGGTAGGAATGAAATTAATATTTGATATAAATGGCGGAGATAATAAGTCTGAAATTATAAGAGGAGCGATTGAAGCTTCTAATGAATTTAATGTTGAAGTAATATTAGTTGGACGAGAAGATTTTATAAGTGAAAATCTAAGTGAACTAAATTACGATAGAAATAAAATAGAAATAGTTGATGCAAAAGAAAATATAGAAAATAATGAAGATCCTGCCTTTGCTCTTAGAAGAAAAAAAGATTCTTCTATTGTAAAGTCAATGGAATTATTGAAATCTAAAAAAGCTGATGCAATAATTTCTGCAGGTAGTACTGGTGCTCTACTTGCAGGAGGAATTTTTATTGTTGGAAGGATTAAGGGAATAAAAAGAGCAGTTCTTCCAACTGTAATTCCAGGATTAAAATCCAACACTATGATAATTGATTCTGGTGCAAATATGGATACTGATGCAGATTTATTAAAAGAATTTGCAATGCTTGGAGATATATTTTTAAGGGAGTATTATAAAATTGAAAGTCCTAAGGTTGGTCTTTTAAACGTTGGGACTGAGGAAGGAAAAGGCAATAGTTTATCAAAAGAAACATTTGAAGAATTAAAAAATTCCGAGTTAAATTTTGTTGGAAATATCGAAGCACGAAACATCACAAATAATGATTTAGATCTTGTAGTTTGTGATGGATTTGATGGAAATATTTTGTTAAAATCTATTGAAGGAGTTGTGGAGTTTTCCATAAAAAATATTTTACAAACTATTGAAAAATCTAATTTTGATAATGAAATCAAAAATAAATTAAATAAAAATTTAATGAGTAGTTTTAAAGATTTAGATGCAAAAAAAGTTGGTGGAACTCTTCTTTTGGGTATCGATGGAAATATAATAAAAGCTCATGGTAATTCTAATAGTGAAGCGATAAAAAATGCTGCAAAATATGCGATAGATATAGTAGAATCTAATATAGTAAAAAAAATTAAAGAGAAGGTGGAAAAAAAATGAAAGATAAAATTTTAGAAATCATTGCTGAACAATTTAATATGGATGTAAATGAACTTGATGAAGATATGAACTTTCAAGATGATTTAAATGCTGATTCAATTGAACTTGTAGAACTTGTAATGACTATTGAAGAAGAGTTTGATACTGAAGTTTCTGAAGATGATCTTGACAAGTTAAAAACTGTTGGAGATGTAATTGATTATGTAGAAGATTTGGAACAGTGATTTCATGTCTTTTACTAATTTAGAACTTCTCGAAAAGAAATTAAATTATAAGTTTAAAGATATAAAATTATTAAAAAAAGCACTAACTCATAGCTCTTATGTAAACGAGAATAATATGAAACCTTATGAAAGTAATGAAAGGCTAGAGTATCTTGGAGATGCAGTTTTAGGACTTATAATTGGAGAATATTTTTATATCAATTATCCAAAAGATTTAGAAGGTTCATTGAGTAAAATGAGAGCGGATTCTGTAAATGAAAAGGTCCTTTTTTTTATATCTAAGAATTTAAATCTTGGAGATTCTATTAGATTTGGCAAAGGTGAGATTAAAAATGGTGGAAGAATGAGAGAATCAACTTCTGCTGATGCATTGGAAGCTTTGATAGGTGCAATTTATTTGGACTCAAATTTTAATGAAGCAAAAAGAATAGTTTTATATTTATTTCAAGAATTTTTAGAAAAAGATAGATACAAACTTTTTAATATAGATTTTAAAACTAAATTACAAGAAAAAGTTCAAAAATCTGGGAAGAAATTAGAATATAAATTAGTTAGAGAAGAAGGACCTGATAATAATAAGACTTTTTATACTGAATTATTTTTAGATGAAGTTTTAGTAGGCAAAGGTAAAGGTAAAACGAAAAAGGAGTCTCAGCAAGAGGCGGCAAAGGAAGCATTTAAGGGGATGGATAAAATTGTCTAAAAGAAATATTATATCAATTTTTATCCCACATTATGGATGCCCTAATGACTGTGTTTTTTGCAATCAAAGAAAAATTACAGGAGTATCTACAGATATTTCAAATAGTGACGTTGAAAAGACTATTTTGGAATATCTTTCTTATTTTAAAAGGAAAGATAATGTAGAAGTTGCTTTTTATGGTGGAAGTTTTACTGCAATTCCATTAGAAAAACAATCTGAATATTTGCAAGTTGCTTGCAAATATAAGAAAAATGGTTTTGTAAAATACATAAGGCTGTCCACAAGACCAGATGCAATAGATGATAAGATTTTATTAAATTTAAAAAAATATGGAGTTGATATTGTTGAACTTGGGGTCCAAAGTTTGGATAGCGATGTTTTAAAACTTTCTAATAGGGGCCATGATGTAAATTGTGTTTATGATTCGGCAAGTTTAATTAAAGAATATGGATTTTTACTTGGTCTACAACAGATGGTTGGTTTACCAGGAGATAATTTAGAGAAATCAATTTATACGGCAAAAGAATTTGTAAAACTTAAGCCCTATTGTGTTAGAATTTACCCAACTCTTGTTATAAAGGAAACAAAACTTTATAATAGCTTGAGGAGTGGAGATTATAAATCTTTAGATTTAGATGAGTCTATAAAATTCGTATCTGATTTACTTAATATTTATTATAAAAATAATATTAATGTTATTAGAGTTGGACTCCAACCGACAGATAATATTAATTATGATGGGGATATTGTAGCAGGGGCTTTTCACCCTGCATACAGACAATTAGTAGAATCTTTTTACTTTAAGAAGGGACTTCTAAATTATTTTAAAGAATCAAAAAATTTAAGTGATGAAATTTATATTTATGCAAATGGGAAAAATATATCGAATATTAGTGGACAGAAATCAAAGAATAAAAAAGAAATATGTTCCAATTTAAATATAAAAAAATTGAATTTAAGAGAAAAAGGTTTAGGGAATTTTGAAGTACAAATAGAGGCAATGTATAAAGAAGTTATCGATATAAGAAATTATTATAGGTGAGTGGATGTTTTTAAAAGCAGTTACAATGCAAGGATTTAAATCTTTTGCAAATAGAACTAAAATTGAATTAGATAAGACGACGACAGCTATTGTAGGACCAAATGGGAGTGGGAAAAGTAATATAACGGATGCAATAACTTGGGTTCTTGGAGAAACTTCTGTAAAAAATCTAAGAGGAAATAAAATGGAAGATGTTATTTTTTCTGGTACAGATACAAAAAAACCACTTGGAATGGCTGAAGTCACAATAGTTTTCGACAATAGTGATAAATCTCTAAATCTTCCATACAATGAAGTTTCTGTAACTCGAAGGATGTATAGATCTCTTGAAAGTGAATTTTTAATTAATAATAAAAAGTGCAGATTGAAAGACATAAAAGAACTTTTTATGGACACTGGAATTGGAAAAGATGGCTATTCAGTAATAGGTCAAGGAAAAATTGAATCTGTTTTAAGTTCAAAGCCAGAGGACAGAAGAAATATTTTTGAAGAAGCGGCAGGAATTTCAAAATACAAATATAAAAAGATTGAATCTACTAATAAACTTTTAAAAACTGAAGAAAATTTAATAAGGATAGAAGATATTTTATCTGAAATTAAAATGCAGGAAAAAAATTTAAAAGCACAATCTGATAAAGCTAAATCTTATTTAAAAGATTATGAACTTTTAAGAGTTCAAGATATAAACCTGGCTTGTAAAGATATTGATAAAAGAGAAATTCAGATAAGAGAACTAGAAAAAAGTATTGATATATTAAAAGAAGAATTTAAAGAAGTTTTGAATAAAAGGGAGGTATTAACAGAAGATTTAAGAAAATCAAAAGAAAAAATTTCTGACATTTCTGTGGAAAATGATAATTTAAATGAGAGATTTAATAATTACAAAGGGGAGTATGAAGAATTAAATTTAAAGATTAATTTAGAAAATGAAAAAGTTAATTCCCTTAAAAGAGATGTGGAAAGAATTCAAATAGAAATAGAAAGTTTACAAGGAATTCTTTCAGAATATAAAGAAAATATTGAACATTTAGAAATTAATGAGAAAGATCTAAATTGTGAAAAGAAAAAAATAGCGGATAATCTTACTGAAAAGATTAAAGTAATAAAAGAATTAGAATATGAATTAAAAAATTTAGAAGAGATTGGAAATTTAAATTTTGAAAATAAAAATAAATTAAAAAATGAGATCGAAAATTTAGATTTTAAAAATCAAACTTTAAAGGACATAATAGAAGAAAAAAATAATAGAAAAATTAGTTTAGAAAAAAGTATTGAAAATTTTAGGAAAAATGAAAATGAATTTATAGAAATTATTTCAAAGGATTCTTCTGAAATAGAAAGTTTAAGGAACAGTTTAGAAAAAGAAAATTTAGATTATAAAAATATAGACGAAAAATTAGAAAATTTACAAGAAAAATTAAAAAAACAAGATGAATATATTAATGAAAGAAAAAATAGTGCAAATGAAATTATTGCTAGATTAAAAATTCTCGAAAATATGGAGTCTAATTATGAAGGATATAACAGAACTGTAAAATCTTTTATGAATTTCACTTCAAAAAATAATATATTCACGACCTCTTTGTATGGACCTGTTGCTGAAAAATTTAATGTTGAAAAAAAGTATGAAAAGGCAATTTCTGTGGCACTAGGTTCCATGTCTCAAAATATTATTGTATCTTCGACAAGTGAAACGTCTGAAATGTTAAGAGTTTTAGAAAAAAATAAAATGGGAAGGGCTACTTTTTTACCTTTAGATAGGGTCGTGGGCAATAAAATAAATATTAACTATAAAGATGAAGGAATTATTGGAGTGGCTTGTAATTTAATTGTTTTTGATAAAGTGTTTAAAGATATCTTTTATAATTTATTGGGAAGAGTGTTGATTGTAGATAATTTTAAAAACGCTACTCTAATTTCTAAAAAATATAAATTAAAAGTTGTAACATTAAAGGGAGAGGTTTTCAATCCATCTGGAGCAATCACTGGTGGTAGTTTAAATAATTATAATAGTAGCTTTATTTTGCGTAAAAATGAAATTAACGATCTACAAGAAAAAAAGAAAAAAATTTTGAAAGAAGTTTCAAAACTTGAAAAGGAAAAATTAGATTTAGAAAAAGAAATTAAAGATTTAAATATTTCAAAGGATTCTTTTATTGAAAGAAAGAATTCGTATATTTTTAAAATTAATGAAATTGAAAAGAATTTATATAAAAATAAAAATGATAGAAACTTAAATACTAATTATTTAGATAAATATGAAAAGGAAAAGCTAGATTTAGAGGATAATATAAAAATAGATATTTCTAATTTGGAATACAATGAATCAGAGATTAATAAAAAAAATCTGATTTTAAATGAAATGGAAAAAGAAGTTGATAATAGTACGAGATTAAAGGAACTTTCAGAAAAATTGGACAATCTAAATAATGAGAAAGTTGAAATTCAATTAGTAGAGAAAGAAAATAGTGAAAAGTTAGTCTATAATATAAAAGAAATAGAAAGAATAAGTTTTGAAATAGAAAATACAGAAAAAAGGTTAAAAAATAATTTTGACCTTTTAGAAGAAAAAAATAAGGCCATTTATGAAAAAAATATATTACATGAAAAAAACTGTATAACGTTACAAAAAATAACCAAAAATATTGAAGATTTAAAATTTAAAATTAGTGATAACAAAGATTTTTTGGAGAAAAATAATAAAATTTATTTTGAGAACAAAGATGTTTTAAGCGATTTAAAAGAAAGGTCTGTTACTCTAAATTCTGAAATAGAAAAGCTAACTCTTAAAATAGATGTTAATAAAAATAAAATATCTAATGAAATTGAAAGGCTTAATGATGAATACAATATCTGCGATTATCACGATTTTATAGATGAAAGTTTAGTAGATATCTCCGAAAGTTCTATAAAAAAGCTAAAGAAGAAAGTGAGAGATTATGGAGAAGTAAATATTTCTTCAATTGATGAGTATAAACTTGTAAAAGAGAGATTAGACTTTTATGCTTCTCAAAGAGATGATTTAATAAATTCAAAAGAAGAAATAAAATCAATACTTGGCAAATTAGATATTGAAATGAAAAAAATATTTAATGAAGCAATGGAAGAAATTTCAAATAATTTTACAGAAATTTTTAAGATTCTATTTAATGGGGGACGTGCAGAGATAAGTATTGAAGGAGATGTTTTAAGTTCTGGTATTGAAATTAAAGCTTCTCCTCCTGGCAAAAGGCTTCAATCACTTTCTTTATTGTCAGGTGGAGAAAGATCTCTAACAGCGGTGGCACTTTTGTTTGCACTTTTAAAATATAGACCAGCTTCTTTTTGTATTCTCGATGAAATTGACGCAGCTTTAGATGATGCGAATATTAAGAGATATGCTGATTATCTTCTTACCTTAGAGGATATTCAATTTATAATTATTACTCATAGAAAATTGACAATGGAGATTGCAAATACTATGTATGGTGTTACAATGGAAGAAAAAGGAATAAGTAAATTATATTCTGTGAAATTAAAAGATTAGGAGAAAAAAATGTTTGAGTGGTTAAAGGATAAATTAAAGAAACAAGAAGATAAAAAAGAAAATGCAGAAAATGATAATTTAGAGGAAAATGTAGAAGAGAGTATCGAGAAAATAAAAATAGATGATCCTTTAGAGGGAAATGGCGAGAATTCTGAATTAGAAGATAAGGATGAATTAAAAAAAGAGAATGACGAAAATTTTAAAACATCAGAAAGTAATGAGAAGGACTTAATAACTGATGAAATTGAAAAAGATGAAGAACAAGTAGTAAATGAAGAAAATTCTACTAAAGAAGATAATATAAAAGAAGAATTAGAAAATATAGAAATACAAGAGGAAGAAATAGATGAGATTAATATTTCTAATGATGTAGAAAATTTAAAAGAGCCTTCATTAATAGAAACTGATGCTATAAGTAATATAAAAGAAGAAAAAGAAACTCAAGAAGAAAATTTAGAGAACAAAGATGAAGCTATTGAAGATAAAAATCTAGAAGATAAAGAAACAACAAGTGAAGAAGAGAATTTAGATAAAAATACAGATTTTATTAAAGAAGATAATAGTGAAGAGATAAAAGAAAAAGAAGAACCGAAAAAGACTTCTTTATTCCAAAGATTAAAAGAGGGATTAGATAAAACTAGAAAAGAAGTCGGAATAAAAATAAATACTGTAATTGGCTCTTATGTAAAAATTGATGATGAAATGTTGGAAGATTTGGAAGATATTTTAATTTCAGCTGATGTTGGTATGGAAACCACGATGAAATTAATTGATAATCTTCGTGAAACTATTATAAGGGAAAAGATTAACGACCCAGAGGAAGTTAAACCACTTTTAATGCAAGAAGCTAAGAAACTTATGAACCCAGAACTCAATACTCCTATAAATACAGACCCACCTGTTATAATTTTAGTAGTAGGAGTTAATGGCGTAGGAAAAACAACAACTATTGGAAAACTTTCTGCAAGATTTAAAAGTGAAAATAAATCTGTATTAGTATGTGCGGCGGATACTTTTAGAGCAGCTGCTATTGATCAACTAAGAGAATGGGGCAATAGAGCGAATGTAGATGTTATAAGTCATGATGAAGGCTCTGACCCTGCATCTGTTGTATTTGATGCTATTGAAGCAGCCAAGGCTAGGAGTACTGATGTGTTAATTGTAGATACTGCTGGTAGACTTCACAATAAATCTAATCTAATGAAGGAGCTCGAAAAAATTAATAGAATTATTTCAAATAAATTTCCTGAAGCGAATCGTGAAAATTTATTAGTCTTAGACTCAACTACAGGACAAAACGCAATTAATCAAGCAAAAACTTTTAAAGAAGTGACAGACATAACTGGAATTGCACTCACTAAACTTGATGGCACTGCTAAAGGTGGAGTTGTAATTGCACTTCAATCAGAACTTAATATTCCGATAAAATTAATAGGAGTGGGAGAAGGAATTGACGATTTGCAAGATTTTGACATTGATAATTTCTTAGAAACAATTTTTAGTTGATTATAAAAATAAAATTTAAAAATTATTATAAGTAGGTTTTGATGCCTACTTTTTTTAGTTATTAGTAATAAAATCGGTTAAGAAATAATTAAAAAATTTGTTGACATATTAAAATCTATTAGTTAAAATAATATAGGTCAAGTAAAAAGGTTGACCTCGCTAGAAAAATGGTGATATAAATGGATGAAAAATTTTTTAGGATGAACAGCTTACTTGATTTTTATGGAAATCTTCTTACAGAAAAGCAAAAGAAAGCTGCTTATATGTACTATATTTATGATTGTACTATAAATGAAATATCAGATGAGTTAAACATTTCTAAACAAGCAGTATTTGACAATTTAAAAAGAGCTGAGAATAATTTAGAAGAATTTGAAGAGAAACTTCAATTAATAAAAAATTCTAAGACAGAAGAAGAAAATAAAGAAATAAAAAGAAAAAAAATTGAAACTATTTTAGAAAGTATTGAAGAGGATTCTTTAACAAAAAATAATATCTTAAAAATTAAAGAACTTAAAGAAATACTTATTGACTAGGAGGTGGATTTTTGGTATTCGAAAGTTTATCCGATAAATTGCAAAATACTTTAAAAAACTTGACAGGCAAAGGAAAGTTAAACGAGAAAGATATTGACGCAGCTATGCGAGAAGTGAAACTTGCTCTTCTTGAAGCTGATGTTAATTTTAAAGTTGTAAAGGATTTTGTAAAAACTGTAAAAGAAAGAGCTTTGGGAAAAGAAGTTTTAGAATCTTTAACTCCAGGCCAACAAGTTATAAAAATTGTAAATGAAGAACTCACAAACTTAATGGGAACAAATGAAGTCAAATTGGATCTTTCTAAAAAACCGACAGTTATTATGATGTGCGGTCTTCAAGGAGCAGGTAAAACCACAACTAGTGGTAAACTTGCAAATAAATTAAAAAAAGATGGAAAAAGACCTCTTTTAGTGGCTTGTGATGTTTACAGACCAGCTGCCATAAAGCAGTTACAAGTTGTTGGCAAATCAGTAGACACTCCAGTTTTTACTATGGGAGATAAAATTTCTCCTGTGGACATTTCTAAAGCAGCACTAGAACATGCAAAGAAAAATGGAAATGATGTAGTTATCATTGATACCGCAGGTAGACTTCACATAGACGAAAAATTAATGAAGGAACTTCAAGATATTCATGAGGAAATAAATCCTTCAGAAGTTCTTCTTGTTCTTGATGCAATGACTGGTCAAGATGCAGTTAATGTTGCAGACACTTTTGACGATATGCTAAAGCTTACTGGTGTAATACTTACTAAACTTGATGGAGATGCAAGAGGTGGTGCGGCACTATCAATTAGGTCAGTTACAGATGTTCCAATTAAGTTTATTGCCAGTGGAGAAAAGATGGATAATATAGAAGTCTTTCATCCAGATAGAATGGCATCCAGAATACTTGGAATGGGAGATGTGCTTTCCCTAATCGAAAAAGCACAAAATGCAGTTGATGATAAAAAGGCTAAAGAACTTGAGGAAAAGTTGAGAAAGTCAACTTTTACTTTTGAGGATTTCTTAGATCAAATGCAACAAATGAAAAATATGGGACCTCTTGAAGATATTATTGGAATGATTCCAGGAGTTGACAACAAAGCTTTAAAAAATATAAATCTTCCTGAAAATGAGTTTGCAAAGGTTGAAGCTATAATTCTTTCTATGACTAAGAAAGAAAGGTTAAAGCCTGAAATAATTGACTCTTCAAGAAGAAAAAGAATTGCAAAAGGTTCTGGAACTAGTCCAGCAGATGTCAACAAACTTATTAAACAGTTTAAAGATATGAGAAAAATGATGAAACAATTTAGTAACATGTCTAAAAATATGGGAAGAAGAAAGTTTAAACTACCTTTTTCCTTTTAAAGTAGCTTATATATTTTAATATATAAATTTTATTTTGGAGGTGAATAATTTGTCAGTTAAAATTAGATTAAGAAGAATGGGTGCTAAGAAAAAACCCTTTTATAGAATAGTTGTAGCAGACTCTAGAAGCCCTAGAGATGGAAAGTTCATTGAGGAGATTGGTTATTATAATCCGCTAACTTCTCCTAAGAAAGTTGTTGTAGATGCAGAAAAGGCTAATAATTGGATTAAAAATGGTGCAAAGCCTACTGATACAGTTGATAGACTTTTTAGAGAAAATTCAGTTTATAGTTCAAATGAAAATTCTAAAAATACAACAGGAACAAGTGAATCAGAAGCTACTGAATAACAGTATGTTTGGAGGACCAAAATGGTTGAATTAATTGAATATATTGCTAAATCTTTAGTTGATGATCCTTCTTCAGTTGATGTAAAAAGTGAAGAAAATGGTGATGTTATTAACATTACACTTAAAGTAGCATCAAGTGATATGGGAAAAATTATTGGTAAACAAGGTAGAATTGCAAAGGCAATTAGAGCAATTATAAAGGCTGTTTCACTTAAAGAAAATGTAAAGGTTAATTTAGAAATTGAAGAATATTAAAGATTCAATTACCTGTATTGGTAAAATTATAAACACTCATGGCATAAAGGGAGAACTTAAAGTTGAACCTTATACTTTTGATAACAAAAGATTTTTAAAGTTAAAAAATGTTTATGTTGGGGATAATTTAGAAGAATTTTATATAAAAAAAGCTCGGATAAATAATTTTATTTATATAACCTTTGAGGGCTATGAAGATATAAATGAAGTTTTAAATTTAAAGGGTAGTGAAATTTACATTAATGATAAAGATAGACTAACTTTAAAAAAAGATCAGTACTACATTTCTGATATAATTGGAAAAAAGGTTTATGATACTGATAAAAATTATATTGGAGTTTTGAAAAATGTTCTTGAATATCCAGCTAATGACATTTTTTTAATTGAAAGTGATGATAAAGAAATTTATCAGATACCTGCAGTTAAAGAATTTGTTAAAAAAATAGATTCCACAATAACTATAAAGTTAATAGAAGGAATGATTTTGTGAAGATTAGTGTTTTGACATTATTTCCAGATTTCATTAATCACATTAGAGATTTTTCTATTGTAGGAAGGGCCATTGGAGAAGGAAAATTAGATCTTGAAACGGTTGATATAAGAGATTTTGCTATAAATAAGTATCTTCAAGTTGATGATTATCCCTATGGTGGTGGACCTGGTATGTTAATGCAAGTAAAACCAATAGTAGAAGCAATAGAATCTGTAAAAGAGAATAATTCTAAAGTTTATTATATGTCGCCACAGGGAAAAGTTTTAACTCAGCAAAAATTAAAAGAGTTAAAAGAAGAAGAACATATAATACTTTTAAATGGTCATTATGAAGGAATAGACAATAGGGTTATTGAAAATTATGTTGATGAAGAAATTTCTATTGGAGATTATGTATTAACTGGTGGAGAATTGGCATCTATGGTTGTAATAGATGGAGTATCTAGATTATTAGATGGAGTTCTTTCTAGTGATGAATCTTTTAAAGATGAATCTCACTACAATGGATTATTGGAACATCCACAATACACTAGACCTAAAGAATTTAGAGGGCTTACTGTCCCGGATATTCTTTTAAGTGGAGATCATGAGAAAATTAGAAAATATAGACTTATTGAATCTATAAAAAATACTTTACAGAAAAGGCCAGATTTATTAGAAAATAAAAACTTAAATGATGAAGAAAAAGATATATTAAAAGATTTATTGGAAGGAGGTAAAGACAATGGATTATATTAAAGCTATTGAAAATGAACAAATAAATGAAAATTTACCAAAATTTAATGTTGGAGATACTGTAAGTGTTCACTACAAAATCATTGAAGGCGAAAGACAAAGAGTTCAAGTTTTTGATGGTACTGTATTAAAAATTCAAGGTAAAGGTTCAAGAAAAACTTTTACAGTTAGAAGAATTTCTTACGGAATTGGAGTTGAAAGAACTTTCCTTCTTAATTCTCCAAGAATTGCAGATCTTGTTGTTACAAGAAAAGGTAGTGTAAGACGTGCTAAACTCTACTATCTCAGAGATAGACAAGGTAAGGCTGCAAAAGTTAAAGAAAGAAATAATTACTGAGAATGGGACTTTAAGTCCTATTTTTAGTATCTTTTATTTTGAACAAATAATTAAAAAAAAGGGTGATATTTATGAAAAAACTTTTTCTAGGAATTTTTTTGATCTTAATTTTGGCGGTAGGTGCTTTTTTATTTGTTGAAAATAGAGGAACTACTAAAATTTCCACAAAATACGATGACTTTAATTTTATAACAGAAGATAGAGATATAGACAAAGATGATTTCTGCATTGAAGATGGAATGATTTATCTTTCTTACGACTATATTAAAAAATATTTAGATAAAAATATTAGCTATGATAAATCAACAGATGAAGTAAAACTTAAAAACGATCATGCTAATAAAATTTTAAAAATAAATGAATACAAGGCAAAATTTAATAATGGAGAGATTGATTTGAGATCTCCTGTTATCAAAAAAAATGGCAAAATTATGCTTCCAATTGAAGCATTTATATATGATTACGATGTTAATCTAAGATACAACAAAGATATTAGACTTCTATTATTGGATTATAAAGATAAAGAATATAATTTAACTAAGACTAAAAAAGAAACTCTTCTTAGAGAAGACAGTTCTAAGAGAAGTCCTATAATAAAAAAACTACCTGAAAAAGAAGAACTATATGTTTATGGTGAAAAAGGAAATTCTTATAAAGTTAGAATGGTAGAAGGTTATGTTGGTTATGTATCAAAGGAAGATGTAGATGAAAATTTTGAAAAAAAAGTTTTAAAAACATCAAATAAAAATATTTCAACAGATTTAATCAATTTAACTTGGGATTATACTTATGCAGAACATTCTGATAAAAAAATTGAAAGTATAAAAAATATAAATGGACTTGATGTGATTATCCCTACATGGTTCTCTATAAGGAATGAAAATGGGGATATGATTGACAGAGGAAATCAAAATTATATTAAGAAATATAATGAGATGGGAGTAGATGTTTGGGCATACCTTGATAATTCTTTTGACCCAGATATAACCCATAAGGCTTTGTCAAACAAAGAAACTAGAAAAAAGATTATAAATAAAACTTTAGAACTTTGTAATAAATATAATATGAAAGGAATCAATATAGACTTCGAACATACCTATGTAGATGATAGAGATAATATAACAGCTTTTGTAGAGGAATTAAGAGAAAGTGCTGGAGATAATTTTATAATTACCGTTGATGTTACACCACAAATATCTTCTGATGTGACTAAAGAGCCATATGATAGAAAAGCCCTTTCAGAAATTTCTGACTATATTGTTGTAATGGCTTATGATCAACATTGGGCTTCATCAGATGAATCAGGATCAGTTGCTCAATATAAATGGGTTGAAGGTAGTATAAATGTTTTATTCAAAAATATTCCTAACAAAAAAATGATTTTAGGCGTTCCTCTTTACACTAGACTTTGGAAAGAAAGTGGTGGAAAAGTTACATCTAAAACAATTTCTATGGATGATGTGGCAAATTTAATTGCTTCAAAAGATTTAAAACCAACATGGGATAAGGAATCTCAACAAAATTATATTGAATATGAAGAAAATGGTTCAACTTATAAAATTTGGATTGAAGATGCAAATTCTATTGAGAAAAAAGTTTCTTTGGTAAATAAATATAATTTAGCTGGAGTTGGAAGTTGGAGACTTGGATTTGAAACTAATAATATTTGGGATGTAATATCAAAAGAATTAGATAAAACAAATAAAAATTGACAATTTCGCTTTATAAGTATAGAATTAAGATGTATTTAACAATATTTTTAATAGGATGTGTTTAAAATTTTACCTGATACACACAAAATTGTGGCAAAAATTGTTCACGATAGAATAAAAGAGAAATACGAAATTAATTTAAATTTAGAAAAAATGCTTTGGGGTTCAATAGCTCCTGATGTGCTCCCTTATTATAAAACTAAAAGACATTATTTTGATGAGTCTGGAGATTATATTGCAAGGGAAATAAGTAAATTAATTTATTTTTCAAGGTACTCATATTCTGAAGGAAATGAAAGTAAATTATTTATTAATTATATCAGTAAAAAACTTGGGATAATTATGCATTATCTATGTGATTTTGTTTGTTATCCTCATGCTTATAGAATGACTTTTGTAGATAATTTTAGAAAACATGTCAAATATGAACAAGATTTAGCTATTTATGCAAGAGAGAATAAGTATTTAGAAGAACATTTTATTGATACAATTAAATCCGAAAATATTAATTTCTTTGCAAATATAGACCAAAAATTAGAACTCAAAATAAAGAATTATTTAGTTGAGGTAATAAAAGAATATAAAAGTTCAAATCATAGTTTTGATAATGATTTAAACTTTGCATTAAATTTGTCTACAAATATTTCGCTTTTAGTAATAGAATCAATACTTGATTACGGCGAGGAATTAGATATACAATTTATTTGATAAAATTCTTTCATCCATTATGGGTGAAAGTTTTTTTAAAATTATGGAGGAAAAAGATGAGAAACAATTCGAGTGCGACAGAATTAGACCTTAGAGAAACTCAGATAGCAATAAAATCTGTAAAGGATTATTTCCAAAGAGATTTGGCAAATACTTTAAACCTTCAAAGAGTTTCTGCACCACTTTTTGTAAGACCAGAAACAGGCCTAAATGACAATTTAAATGGAGAAAAAGCAGTTGATTTCAATCTTAGACAATATGGCATAAATGTTGAAATTGTACAATCCTTGGCAAAATGGAAAAGGAACGCTTTAAAGGAATATGATTTTAATATGTATGAAGGTATTTATGCTGATATGAATGCCATAAGAGCAGAAGAAGAACTTGATGAAATTCATTCATCTTATGTTGATCAATGGGATTGGGAAAAAATAATTGATAAATCTGATAGGAATAAAGAATATCTTTTTTTAACTGTAAAAGAAATATATTCTGTGTTCAAAAGGACAGAAGAGTATATAAATCAAACTTATCCTTATATTTTGTCAAAAAAGTTACCAGATGAAATTTTCTTTATAACTTCTCAGGAATTAGAAGATTTATATCCTGATAAAACTTCTAAAGAAAGAGAAAAATTGATTTGTAAAGACAAAGGTGCTGTCTTTATAATGGGTATTGGAAATAAGTTAAATTCTGGAAAACCACACGACGATAGAAGTCCTGATTATGATGATTGGAATTTAAATGGGGATATTTTACTTTGGGATGAAGTGTTAAAAAACTCAATAGAAGTTTCAAGTATGGGTATTCGTGTTGATGAAAACTCTTTAAAGGATCAATGCGAAAAAACAAATACTACTGATAGATTTCAGTTGCCTTATCACAGTGACATTTTAAATGCAAAGCTTCCTTACACAATTGGAGGAGGAATAGGCCAATCTAGAATTTGCATGTTCTTTTTAGAAAAAAGTCATATAGGAGAAGTGCAAGTTGGGGTTTGGGACGAAAACAGTTTGAATTTTTGTAAAGAAAATAAAATAAAGTTATTATAATTCTAATAAATTTATAAATTAGATTTAAATCCTCTTGAAGTTATAGTATAATATTTTTATACGAACTATCGGAGGATTTTTTTATGGAATTGGCACGAAAATTAAATCAAAAACCTTTAAAAACTGTTGCCTTTAAAGATATAAAAAAATACCTAATTGCGAATTTCTTATATAAAGGGGATTTGGATAGTATAAATATTCTTTTAAATATTTACAACATTTACGAGTCTATTGAAAATATTTATCCAAGATATGTTACCCTTGAAAATTTGAGAAAAGATATAATAAAAATTTACAGACAAAAAGATGGAATTGAGCTTATTGCTAGAAATTTATCTAGTTTAATACATGATGATGTCAATAGATTAGAACTTTATTTGTATTTAGAGGGATATAGGTTGGGTTTCAACTCTAAAAAGCATATTAATACTCTTGAAATGATAGCTTTGAAATATTTAACTATTGATGAACTTTATAATAGGAAAAAGCTTTTCCAATATGAATTTAAAAATGAAGAAGTTTTATCTTTTAAGAAATTAATCTTTAAAGAAATTAGAAAAGACAGGCAAATTAGGGTTTTTATAAGAAATACAGTTACAGATGTAAAGAAAAAATTAATTGATGATAAAATTAATAAAATTAATGATCATCTTGATTTACAACTTGTTTTTAAAAGCGAAGACAATGACGTACAAATTGAAGAGCTAGATTCCTATTTAACTGATAGTGAGATAGAAATCCTAAATAATAAAATTTTTAAATTTCTTTACATAGATGGATTTAGAATTTTTAGAAATGGTTTCTGGGATGGAATAAATGATAGAGTTATAAAGAGATATAAATGAGGATAGTTTTGTGCTATCCTTTTTAAAGTGGTGGTAATTTGATAATAATGGGAGTTGATCCAGGAATTGCAATTGTTGGATATGGCTTTGTAGAACTTTTTGGGAATTCTTATAAGGTTCTAGATTATGGTGCTATAACTACTAAGGCAAAGATACCTTTACCAGATAGATTGGATTTGATTTATCAAGAAATGAATGATTTGATAAATCAATATAAACCAGAAGATATTGCCTTTGAAGAATTATTTTTTAATAAAAATGTTAAAACTGCCATAACAGTCGCACAAGCTCGAGGTGTAGAAGTTTTAGCAGCAAAAAAAAGCGGAGCAAATTTATATGAATATACTCCTCTTCAAGTGAAGCAAGCCTTAGTAGGATATGGAAGAGCAACAAAATCGCAAATTCAAGATATGGTTAAAATTATTTTAAACTTAAATAAAGTTCCTAAACCAGATGATGTTGCAGATGCTCTAGCTGTAGCAATAACACATGGAAGTTCTATAAAATTTAAAGAAAGTTTTAGGATGGTATAATGATTGAATTTTTAAGAGGCAGTGTTCATTCTATTGAGGATGGATATTTAGTCTTAGAATCAAATAAAATTGGATATATTGTAAATATGATATCTCGAGAACTTCATACTTTTTATGACAATGAAGAAGTTTTTATTAATATAAGGTTTATTCTTAGAGAAGATGGAGCTACTTTATATGGTTTTAAAGATAGTGAAACTAGAAAATTTTTTGATCTTCTAACAACTGTTTCGGGAATTGGACCAAAACTTGCTATGGGAATTTTAGACGGGGACTATGTAGATAATATTGCAAAATATATTTTATCAAAAGATGAAAAGTCTTTGACTAAGTTGCCAGGAGTGGGAAAAAAAACTGCACAAAGAATTATTGTGGAATTAAAGGATAAAGTTGAAAAGTTAGATTTGAGTTTCAAATGTGAAAAAGATGAGTCTTTAATTTTTGAAAAAAATGAGGATCCAGCTGTTGAGGCACTTATTTCATTGGGTTATAATGTATATGATGCAAAAAAATCATTAGAAAAAGTAGATGCTTCTCTTGATATATCTGAAAGAATTAAAGAAGCATTAAAATTGATGGGTTGATATTATGGATAAAAATAGACTAGTTGAGCCTGACTTTATTGATGGCGATACCAAAGAAATTAGTTTAAGGCCAAAATGGCTAGATGAATATATTGGTCAAGAAAAAGTAGTTGACAATTTAAAAATTTTTATTGAAGCTGCAAAAAATAGAATGGAACCACTTGATCATACATTATTAAGTGGTCCACCAGGACTTGGTAAAACTACTCTTGCTGGAATTATTGCAAATGAAATGGGAGTTAATCTTAAAGTTACTTCAGGACCTGCAATAGAAAAACAAGGAGATTTGGCTAGTATTCTCACAAATCTTAATAATGACGATGTTCTATTTATAGATGAAATTCATAGACTCAACAAGTCTGTAGAAGAAATATTATATCCAGCTATGGAAGACCATGCACTAGATATAATAATAGGTAAAGGCCCCTCTGCAAGATCAATAAGACTAGATCTCGCACCTTTTACATTAATTGGTGCAACTACTAGAGCTGGAATGCTAACTTCTCCTCTTCGAGATAGATTTGGTGTAATGTTAAAATTAGATCTTTATGATGAGAAATCTTTAGTGGAAATAATTATGAGGTCTGCTAATATTTTAAATATACCTATTGAAAGTAAGGGAGCAAGAGAAATAGCAAAAAGATCTCGAGGAACTCCAAGAATTGCAAATAGACTTTTAAAAAGAGTAAGAGATTATGCAGAAGTAAAAGAAAATGGAGTTATAACTACAAAAGTAGCAATTAAAGGTCTTAATCTTCTTGAGATTGATAAATTTGGTCTTGATAATATAGACAGAAGGATAATTTTGACTATGATTGAAAAGTTTGATGGAAGACCAGTAGGAATAGATACTATTTCTGCGGCAATAGGAGAAGATAAGGTTACTGTTGAAGATGTATATGAGCCTTATTTAATGCAAATAGGTTTTATAACGAGAACCCCAAGAGGGAGAATAGCCACTAGAAGAGCTTATGACCATTTCGGTATAGAGTATAAAGGAGATTGATATGAAAAAATTTTTATTTTTGACTATTTTTTTAATACTATTGCCATTAAATATTTTCGCAAAAGAAAATTATGACAAACTAGATATAAAGATAGGAAATTCTGTTAAAGCAAAGGAAGAAGTGAAGTTAAAGTCTTTAATTGATTTAAAAATTATAACTTCTGATGACCAAATAGTAAATGATACAAAGAATAAAGAAATAACTATTTTATTTGATGGCAAGGATATTAATGTAGAAGGAAAAAATTTTGAAATAAAAAAATTTCCTCAAGATGGAGCTTTCTTGATAAATTCAGAATCACCAATTTATATTGATAAGATAAAAAGAAGTTATAGGGGGTCTATTAGCTTTAGAATAAATAATGGGAAATTAGACATTATAAATAATGTGAATATGGATGATTACTTAAAGGGAGTTTTGCCAAAAGAAATGAGCCCAGAGTTTCCAATGGAATCTTTAAAAGCACAAGCCCTTTGCTCAAGATCTTTTGCAATAAATAATTACAATAAATTTATTAAAAAAGGATACAATTTAGACGATACAACAAGTTCACAAGTTTACTTTGGAAAAGATGTAGAAGATGAAAAAACAAATAAAGCAGTGGATTCTACTTTAAATGAAGTTATAAAATATAATGGAAAGGTTGCTGAAACTATTTTTTGTGCATCTTCTGGAGGTTTTACTGTGGCATCGGATGAAGCTTGGGGCGGAAATTCTGTTCCTTATTTAATAACACATGAAGATCCATATTCAACTCATCCATGGAAATATGAATTAAAGGATAAGGATTTTGAAAAACTTGGAATATCTGGTATAAATAGCGTTAATGTGGAGAGTTTTAAAGATTCAAAAAGAGTAGACAATATTATCTTTAATACTTCTCAAGGTGATGTGAAATTAAAAGCAAATGATTTTAGAAAAAAAATTGGGAATACTATTATAAAATCCACACTTTTTGATATAAAGGTTGATGGAAATAAAGTGCTTGTTTCTGGCAATGGATATGGACATGGTGTTGGAATGAGTCAATATGGTGCAGTTGAAATGGCAAAAAAAGGACAAGATTACAAAAAAATCATTGATTTTTATTTTCCAGGAACAAATATTGAAAAATTAAATTGATAGAAGGACAAAATGAAGACAAAAGATTTTTATTATGATTTACCAAGGAAATTAATAGCACAACATCCTACTGAAAGAAGGGATCACTCTAGGCTCCTTGTTTTAAATAAAAAAACTGGAGAAATGGAGCACAAACATTTTTATGACATAATAGATTATTTAAATGAAGGCGATGTTTTAGTTTTAAATGACACAAAGGTAATGCCTGCAAGAATTTATGGTCATAGAAAAGATAAAGAAGAAAAAATTGAATTTCTTCTTTTAAATAGAAAAAATGACGTATGGGAATGTCTATCTAAACCTGGCAAAAAAGCAAAAATTGGAACGGAAATTATTTTTAGCGACAAATTATCTGCTGAAGTAGTTGATATATCTGATGATGGTTCAAGATTTTTGAAGTTTGAATATGATGGAATATTTGAAGAAATTTTAGATGAGCTTGGTGAAATGCCACTTCCACCTTATATTACAGAAAAATTAGAAGATAAAAATAGATATCAAACTGTTTATGCAAGGGAAGAAGGATCGGCTGCAGCTCCAACTGCAGGGCTTCATTTTACAAAGGAACTTCTTGATAAAGTTAAAAATAAAGGTGTGGAAATTTGTTATATAACTCTTCATGTTGGTCTAGGAACTTTTAGACCTGTAAAAGTTGAAAATATTGATGAACATGAGATGCATTCTGAATTTTATATAATGACTGAAGAAGTTGCAGATAAAATTAATTCTGCAAAAGAAAGAGGAAATAGAGTTATAGCAGTTGGGACTACTAGTGTAAGGACAGTGGAATCAATTGCAGATGAAAGTGGAAAAGTTCGCGAAAAAAGTGGTTTTACAAATATTTTCATCTACCCGCCATATAAATTTAAATGTGTAGATGCACTTATTACGAATTTTCATTTGCCAGAATCAACACTTTTAATGTTAGTATCTTCACTTTCATCTAGAGAAATTATTTTAAATGCATACAAAAAAGCTGTAAAAGAAAGATATAGATTCTTTAGTTTTGGAGATGCAATGTTTATAAGGTAGGTTATATGTTTAAGTTTGAACTATTAAAGACAGATAAAAATTCGAAAGCAAGACTTGGTAAGATAACAACAAATCATGGAGAAATTGAAACTCCAATTTTTATGCCTGTTGGAACGAGAGCAACAGTAAAAACAATGACACCTGATGAACTTAGAAAAATAGGGTCACAAATAATTTTATCAAATACTTATCATCTATATTTAAGGCCAGGTACTGAAATTATCGAAAAAGCTGGAGGGCTTCATAAATTTATGAATTGGGATAAACCAATTTTAACTGATTCAGGAGGATTTCAAGTTTTTTCTCTTTCGGACAATAGAAAAATAACAGAAGAAGGAGTATATTTTAGAAGCCATATTGATGGAAGTAAAATGTTTATTTCTCCAGAAAAGTCAATTGATATACAAAATATTTTAGGATCAGACATTATAATGGCATTTGATGAATGTGCACCATATCCTTCTAGTTATGAATATATTGAAAATTCTATGAAAAGAACGCTGAGGTGGGCAGAAAGGTGTAAAGAACATCATAAAAACATAGATAATCAAACTCTTTTTGGAATTATTCAAGGTGGAATGTATAAAGATTTAAGAGAAATTTCTGCAAGAGAGATGGCTGATATGGATTTTAGGGGATATTCTGTCGGAGGACTTTCAGTTGGAGAGCCCATTGACTTAATGAATGAAATTTTAGATCATACAACTAATTTTATGCCAGAAAACAAGCCTAGATATTTAATGGGAGTAGGAAGTCCAGATTATTTATTTGAAGCTGTTGAACGTGGTGTTGATATGGCAGATTGTGTACTTCCAACAAGGATTGCAAGAAATGGAACAGTGCTAACTCATAAGGGTAAAATGGCAATTAAAAATGCAATTTATAAAGATGATTTTTCTCCACTAGATGAAGAATGTGATTGCTACACTTGTAAAAATTTTTCTAAAGCATATATTAGACATCTATTTAATGTAGATGAAATTCTTGGCATGAGGCTTGCGACAATTCACAATTTATATTTTTTATTAGATATGATGAAAAATATTAGAGAGTCTATAAAGGGAGATTATTTTTTAGAGTATAAAAATGATTTTTACAAAAAATATGGATACAAATAATTTCTTGTGAAGTTTTTAAATTATATGTATAATATAATTATAAATGATGATATAAAAAGGAGGTTATCAATGAATCAAAATGCAATGGTAAATCTTATTCCTCTAATTATTATGTTTGTTATATTTTACTTTTTCTTAATTAGACCACAAAAGAAAAAAGCAAATGAAGTTAGCGCTATGCGTGAAAATTTAAAAGTGGGAGATAAAGTAATAACAATAGGTGGAATAATTGGAAAGATTGTTCTTGTAAAAGAAGATTACTTAGTTATTGAAACTTCAACTGACAATACTAAAATTGAAATAATGAAGTGGGGAATTAACGGTACTTACAAAAATAATAAAGAACTTAAAGATAGTGAAGAAGAATAGGAGAATTTATGAAACATATAAAAACACTTACTAATAAAAATTTAAAGAAAACTTATGAAAAAGGCGGATGTGGAGAATGTCAAACATCTTGTCAATCAGCTTGTAAAACTAGTTGCACAGTTGGAAATCAAAAGTGCGAAAATTCTGAAAACTAAGCAAGGGAAACCTTGCTTTATTTTATTTAAAAAGTGCAGAGGGTGAAGAGATGGTAGAAAGAATTCACAAATTTTATTTAAATGATAAATATATAGTTCTTGATATTGCAAGTGGTTCAGTTCATGTAGTAGAAAAGATTGTATATGATATGATAGATGATTATAAAAATTTACGTAAAGATGAAATCATAAATAAATTTTCAAAACTATATAATAAAGAAGATGTAGTAGAAGCTTATGAAGAAATAGATTACTTAACTAAGGAAGGTCTTTTGTTTTCAGAAGATGAGCATTTTAAACTTCCAAAGTATAATCCCCAAAATGTTGTCAAGGCACTTTGCCTTCACGTTGCTCATGATTGTAATTTAAGGTGTAAGTATTGTTTTGCTTCTCAAGGTGATTTTAAAGGAGATAGAAGTTTGATGTCTTTTGAAACAGGAAAGAAAGCATTAGATTTCCTTCTTAAAAATTCTGGGAATAGAAAAAACTTAGAAGTGGATTTTTTTGGTGGAGAGCCACTTATGAATTTTGATTTAGTTAAAAAACTTGTTGAGTATGGTAGAGAAGAAGAAAAAAAATACAACAAACATTTTAGATTTACAATTACAACTAATGGAATGCTTTTAGATGAAGAAATAGAAAATTTTATTAATGAGAATATGGACAATGTGGTTCTTTCTATTGACGGAAGAAAAGAAGTTAATGATGAAATGCGTCCAACTATAAATAAAAAAGGTTCTTACAATGTAATTGTCCCAAAATTTAAGGAATTAATTGAAAAAAGAGGAGATAAAGATTACTTTATCAGAGGAACATTTACTAATGAAAATTTAGATTTTTCTAAAGATTTAAGAGATTTTTATGAAAATGGATTTAAAAAGACTTCCATTGAACCTGTTGTCACTGATGAAAAAGAAAGTTATGCAATAAGAGAAGAACACCTCGATAGAATTTTAGATGAGTATGAAAAAATGAGTAAAGATTATATCGAGATTAGAAAAAAAGATAAAGATTTTTCTTTCTTCCACTTTATAATTGATTTATCACAAGGTCCTTGTATTGTAAAGAGAACTGTTGGATGTGGAGCTGGATCAGAATATGTGGCAATAACTCCTCAAGGAGAGATTTATCCTTGCCATCAATTTGTAGGCGAAGAAGAATTTTTGCTTGGAAATGTAGATGATGGAATTTTAAATACAGAGCTCAGAAATACTTTTAAAAATTCAAATGTGTATACAAATGAAAGTTGTCCAAGCTGTTGGGCAAGATATTATTGCTCAGGTGGATGTCATGCAAATGCATATTATAGCAATAATGATTTGAATAAGCCTTATAAAGTTGGTTGTGAAATGGAAAAAAAGAGAATTGAATGTGCAATATCAGTATTAGCAAATGAAGAATAATTTATCATTACTTTGAACCCGTAGGGGTTCTTTTTTTATTTAAAGTTTACCAATTATAGTCGTTTTGTTTACAAAATTTCTATAATTGTAATTTATAATGAATGAAGATATGAATAAAAATAATAATGGAGGATTAATAATGAAAGAAAAGATTAACAAGAGTATTGCATTTTTGCTAGGGATTTTTTTATTAATTACAAGCGTATTGACACCTACATTTGCAATGGAAGAACCTTTTTTGACATTAATGTCACAAGAGGAAAGTGAAAAATGGGATAATATTGAAACTTTTGATAATTTTCCTGGAAGTGGAATTAAATATACTAGTTATAATTTTACTGGTGTGAATGATATTCATTGGGAAACAAATGGATCAAGAGATCAAGATACTTATCAAATTGATTAAAGAGGTGTGATTTTAAGAAGTAAAGAAGAAGACAATTCTTTTATTAAGGCTACTTTTCCAAAGGGAATTGGAAGAATAAAAGTTGATCTTAGAAAAGCATACAAAGGAAAAACTAAAAGGAATTATGGTTTATATATTGATGGAGAACTTTCTTCACAAATTGAAGTTCCTAATTCTGGTGAGGAAAATAGCGATGTAGTAAATCTTTTTGCAGATGTAAATAAAAAAGGACCTGTTACAGTTGAGATTAAAAGAATAAACCCTAATACATCTAGTGCATAAGTTACAATTGATAATATTAGATGGACTAATTATGATAGTGATAAAGCTGACATTTCTAAAGAGACAACAATTCCTAAAAATTTAGAAGAGCGAGTAAGTCCAAATGACTCAAAAACTGATTTAGAAAAAGACACAAATTTATTAACTATAGAAGAAGTTAGAGAAAAAGATGTTAATGAAGAAGTTACGACTAAGGGCATAATTACTGCAATTGATAGTAATTCTGTTTTTATAGAAGATTCAGATAGAGGAATTGCCATTTATCCTCAAGAAAGTTTAAATGGAGCTAAACTTTATGATGAAGTAGAAGTTTCTGGAGTTCGTGGTGAATTTAATGGACTTAAACAAATACAAAACCCCAAAGTAAAAGTATTATCAAGTAATAATATTATAGAGCCAGCAGAAGTTACTATTGAGGAACTTTTAAATAATTTTGATAAATATGAATCTAGAAAAATTCTAATAAAGAGTGCTAAAGTTTTAGATTATAAAGCAAGTGATTGGAATATACCGATTTCACAAGATGGAAAAAGCATTGTTGTGTTTGATAAAAATAGTTTAAATAGACCTAATGAATTAGCACCAAATGATACAATTGATATCAAAGCAACAGCTTCAATGTTTAAAAAAGAACAATTAATTATAATAAATAGTGATGATATAAAAATTTTAAAAAATGGTCACCAAGAAGAAAAGATTTATAATTCTGATATTATAGATGATAATTTAATAAAAGAAAATAATGCAAAATTAATACCAGAAGTTTTAAACATGAATGAAGGAGAAAATACTACTGTTATTGGAGTGGTAGCAGGTTGGTATGGAGGAGGCAATAATTTAATTATCCAAGATATTGTAAATGGGGAAGTAGTTGGATATCAAATATTTGGCCCTCCAATTGAAACTAAACCTGGAGATATTGTTGTTGCAGAAGGAAAAGTAACAAATTTCTATGGACTACCTGAAATGAGTAATATAGAAAATATGAAAATAGTGGGAGAAACTGATGCACCAGATCCACAAATAATAACAGCTAAAGAATTCAATATTAATGGGAATAAATATGTCAATGAACTTATTAGAATTAATGATTTAATATTACCAGAATACGATGGAGGAAAAGGTGCAATTTCTTTTGAATCTGAGGATGGAAATAAAATTTCTTCATATAGAGCCCCTGAATATCCTATTGGATCAAATGCTGGTGATAAAGTTGATATAATAGCGATTGGGAACAAACATTATGAAAATTATCAAATTTCAATTAATTCTAAAAAAAGTTATATTTTGAAAAATGATACATTAGCTCCATTTGTTGTAGTTAATCAATTTCAAGATGCAATTTTAAATAAAGACTACAATTTTGCAGTAAATATTGAGGAAAATACTACCATAAAAAATGTATTATGTAACTATGAATTAAATGGAACAAAGGGACAAGTTCAATTAACTGAAAAACTAGAAAAGGGAAGATGGGAAGGTAAAATCCCTGCAAGTTTTATAAATTCCAAGGGAACTTTAAAGTTAAATATTAAAGCAATTGATGGATCAGACAATGTATCAGATGGCTATTATGAAAATCCTTTTGTGTATGGTGAAAGTAAAAAATTAGATTTTCCAATAGAAATAAAAGTAGATGATAAACCTTTCGTAGAAAGTGTTGAGCCAAAATCAGGATTTGAAACTAAAGAAAATAAAAGACCTGTCATTAAGGCTAATCTATTTAATCAAGGAGAAAATCCAGAAGTAACAATAGAAATTAATGGCGAAAAGGAAAATATGGAAGTAGATGGATCAACTGCTACGTTCACTCCTAAAAAAAATTTAAAAGATGGTAAGATTTCTCCAATAATCACTATTAAAAGGTCAGATGGGGTACTTTCAGAAGAATTTAAATGGTCTTTTTATGTAGGAAGTTCAGAATTCAAACATTATTATGGACAACTTCACTCTCATACAAATTATTCAGATGGAGCTGGCACTCCAGAAGAAGCAGTAGAATATGCTAAAAATGCAGAACAAATTGATTTCTTTGCAATTACAGATCATTCAAATTATTTTGATACAGAAGATAATTTAGGAAGAATTGATGATGAAAATTCAGGAATAAAATCAAAATGGAAAAATTATAAAAATATTATACAAAGTTATAAAACAGATGATTTCTTGCCAATTTATGGTTATGAGATGACTTGGACAAAAACTGGTGCAAATTATGGACATATCAATACTTATAATACGACAGGATTTATATCAAGAAATGATCCAGAATATAATGACAAACAAAATTCTAAGGGACTTTTGAAATATTATGATTTATTGGCAAGTTTAGATGAAAATACTTTCTCACAATTTAATCATCCAGGAAGTATTTTTGGAACTTTTGATGACTTTGGACATTTTGATGAAAAATACAACGAAAATATTAAACTTGTCGAAGTTGGAAATGGGGAAGGTCAAATTGGATCCAATGGATATTTTAGATCCATAAATGAATATACTAAAGCACTTGATAAAGGATGGAAACTATCTCCTTCGAACAATCAGGATAATCACAAAGGTAAATGGGGGAACGCAAATACTGCAAGAAATGTTGCCATAGCTAGAAGTTTAACTTATGATGAAATACTTGATGCAGTGAAAAATAATAGATGGTATTCCACTGAAGATAATAATCTTAGAATAGATTATTATGTGAACGAAAATATTATGGGGTCAAAGATTGAACCAACTAATAATTTAAAAGTTAGGATAGAAGCACATGATCCAGATGAAGATGATATAATTTCAAAAATTGAGATTGTTTCAAACGGAGGAAATGTAGTTTACTCCAAAGAGAATAATTCAAATTCAATTAATGATGAAGTAACAGTTAATAATAGCGGAACTTATTATTATCTTAAGTTAACTGAAAAAGATGGGGATATTGCAGTGACATCTCCAGTGTGGACAGGAGAGATTAAAAATACTGGAATTGACTCAATAAATAAAGATACAGAGATTGAAGAAGTTGGCAAAGCTACACATATTAATACTGTATTTAATAGTGAAGAAGGAAAGAAAATTTCTAAAATTCAATATATAAATAAATCAAGTGGAAATGTAATTAAAGAAGTTAGTATGAATAAAACATTAAATGCTGGTAAAAATAATATTGACGAAGAGATTATATTTAGAGAAGAGGGGATATACGAATTAGAAATGAAGGTATTCTTAGAGGGAGAAGATGAACCTTATACTAAATCTATAAAAGTAAATGTATATCCTAAGGATATGAAGACTAATAAAATTGAAGAAGTTTTCAAATTAGATGAAAATAAACAAGTTATGATTGAAGGAAGATTGACATCAAATGCTAGTGGGTTTGATAAAAACACAGCCTTTTTTGACTCAGCTTATGTAGAAGATGAGTCAGGAGGTATTAATATATTCCCAATTTCTGGAAAGTATGAGGAAGGTCAAAAAGTTAGAATAAAAGGATATACTTCATCTTATCAAGGAGAACATCAAATTGATATTTCAAGTATTGAAGTTATTGATGAAAATATAGAAAAGATAAATCCTAAAAAAATAAATACTGGTGATGTTCCTAAAAATTTAGGTTTTCTTGTAAAAGTTAATGGAATTATTAAGAAAATAGATACAGAAAATGATTTAATAAAATCAATAATTATAAATGATGGAAGTGGCGATATTAGAGTATTTATCGATGGTTATATAGGAAGATTCAAATCAGAAGATAAGTCTATGCCTAATTATAAAATTGGAGAGGAAATAGAAACTACTGGTTTATCTTCTATAGATCCAGAAGGGAATAGAATAAGAATTAGAAATAGAGATGATATTGAATATTTAAATAAGAAAGATTCTAATGAAAATCAAGATAAAAATCCTGAAGGAAGACCAAATGAAAATCCTAAAGAAAAACCAAACGAAAAGCCTTATGAAAAATCAAGTGAAGAAAATAATACAGATGATAAGATTGAAAAAAGTTCTAACAGTAATAGTTCATCAAGCACTCATAGCATCAAAAAACACAGATCTAAGAGTAAGGTTTACTATGTAAATACTAATACAAAATCAGAAGAAAAATCGATTTTACAAGAAAGTAAAAATGAAGTTAAAAAATCAAATCCTAATTTTAGGGATGTAAAAAAATCAGATTGGTTTTCAAATTATGTAGATTATGTTTATAAAAATGAATTGATGGTAGGGACTTCAAAAAACGAATTTGGTCCTGAAGATAATGTAAAAAGAGTTATGATAGTCGAGGTATTGTACAGATTATCTGGAGAAAATTCAAAGAATATAGATCTACCTTTTGATGATATCGATGAGAATGCTTATTATATTAATGCTTTGAAATGGGCCTATGAAAATAATATTGTAAAGGGCATCACAGAAAATAAATTTGGGCCAGATGAAAATTTAAAGAGAGAAGAATTGGTAACTTTAATTTATAGATATAGTTTATATAAAAATACGAATCTAGAACAAAATGAAGATTTGAAAAAGTTTAAAGATTCAGAAGAAATATCCGATTATGCAAAAGATGCCTTTAGTATGGCTGTAAAAAATAACTTAGTTACAGGCTACGAAGACTTAACGCTAAAACCTAAAAAAAGTATTACGAGGGCAGAGCTTGCAAAAATAATTTCAGATTTCCATAAAATTAAATAAAAAAGTTGAATAAAAGAAAAATCTCAAAGAGGCATTCAAATTAACTAAAATGTCAATTTGAGATTTTTTTATTAATTACTAAAAATATTGTTAGTTTAATCAAACATAAATTATATTAAATTAATAATAATTTTACCTAAATCATAATATTTGTTATAATTGTTTATTATATAAAGTGGTGATTAAATGGAAAGATGGTTTATAAAAAATAAAAGTGATCCAGGAATTGATTATAAAAAACTTGGAATAAATAATGTAATTTATAAAATTTTACTAAATAGAGAAATTAATACAGAAGAAAGTATAAAAAATTTTTTAGAGCCTAATCTTTCAAATTTAAATTCACCTATCCTTTTAAGAGATATGGTAAAAGGATCTAATATTATTTTAAATTGCATATCTAAGGGAAAAAAAGTTAGAATAATTGGTGACTATGATGTTGATGGTGTAACTTCTACTTATATACTTTATACGGGGCTAAAAAGAGTTGGGGCAGATGTAAGTTATGATATTCCTCATAGAGTAGAAGATGGTTATGGAATAAATAATAATCTTATTGACAAAGCTTTTGATGATAATGTAAAAATTATCATTACATGTGATAATGGGATAGCTGCAAGAGATTGTGTGAATTATGCTAAATCTAAGGGAATAGATATTATTGTAACTGATCACCATGAAGTCCCAAAAAAAATGATTCAAAAAGAAGAAGTGGAGATTCTTCCGGATGCCAGTTCAGTTATAGATCCAAAGCAGAAAGAATGCAATTATCCCTTTAAAGAAATTTGCGGTGCAGTTGTAGCATTTAAATTAATAGAATACATTTTTTTGATTAAGGGAATTGATAAAGAAGAACTTTATGAAGAATTTTTGCCATTTGCAGCACTTGCCACTGTATGCGATGTAATGCCTTTAATAGATGAAAATAGAATTATAGTGTCTGAGGGATTGAAATATCTTAAAAGTACTAAACACGTAGGGTTAAATGCACTGATAAATGCGTGCGATATTGACAAAGATAAATTAGATGTATATCATTTAGGATTTATAATTGGGCCTACTATTAATTCAAGTGGAAGGCTTGATTCTGCAAAAAACTCTATAAAGTTATTCTTAGAGAAAGATTACAATTTGGCATTTGAAATGGCAAAAGGTCTAAGAGAGCTTAATTATGAAAGACAAGAACTTACTAATAAGGCTTTTGAAATAATAGATAAAAAAATTGAAAAAGAAAATCTTTTAGATAGGCATAATGTTTTAATTATTTATAATGAAGGTTTGAACGAATCAATACTTGGAATTGTTGCTGGTAAGATAAAAGAGAAATATTATAGACCAACTGTTGTTTTAAGTGATTCTAAAGATTTAATTAAAGGGTCAGGAAGAAGTATTGATGAATACAATATGTTTTTAGAATTTTCTAAATCTAAAGATTTTTTAAATTCTTTTGGTGGACATAAGATGGCTTGTGGTTTGTCCATTGTCCCCAATAATTTAGACTCTTTTATAGATGATGTGGATAAAAAAGAAAATTTAACTAAAAGTGATTTAATTAGAAAAGTATATATAGATGGTAATTTGAAACTGAAATATATTTCTATGAATTTAGTTAAGAATATAGAAAGATTGGCACCTTTTGGCAATGGAAATTTAGCTCCAAAATTTGGGACTAAAAATTTAAAAGTAAAGACTTTAAATATACTTGGAAAGAATAAAAATTTTTTAAAGATGACTTTGTCTGAAGATAATATAAGTTATACAGCAATTTTATTCGAAGATTCAAATGTATTTTTAAATAATTTAGCGAAGTTTTATGGAAGGGAAGAAATTTTGGCCTTAATAAATGGTAGGCCTTCAAATATCTCAATAGATATAGTCTTCAATTTAGAATTAAATAGTTTTAATGGAAATACAAATATTCAGTTGAAGATTAAAAACTATCGAGTTACAGGTGAAGAAAATGTTGTTAATAGATGAATTAATAAATAAAGTCAAATCTTATAATGAAAATGCAGATATAGATCTTATTATGCGTGCATATAAAATGGCGGAAGAACATCATAAAGGACAAAAAAGAAATTCTGGAGAAGATTATATAATACATCCTTTAAATGTTAGTTTGATTCTTGCAGATATGAATATGGATACTGCAACTATTGTTGCAGGTCTTCTTCATGACGTTGTGGAAGATACTGATGTTACTTTAGAAGATGTTAAAAATGAATTTGGAGAAGAGATAGCTGATTTAGTTGATGGTGTCACTAAATTAAAAAAATTAAATTATAAGAACAAAGAAGAAAAGCAAGCGGAAAATATTAGAAAAATGGTTCTTGCTATGGCAAAGGACATTAGAGTTATTATTGTAAAGCTTGCTGATAGGCTTCATAATATGAGAACTTTGGAATATATGACTGATGCTAAGAAAGTTGAGAAAGCAACGGAAACAGTTGAAATATATGCTCCAATTGCAGATAGACTTGGTATGAGTAGAATCAAGTGGGAACTTGAAGATTTATCTCTAAGATATCTAGACGAAGATGGATATTACGAACTAGTGGAAATGGTCAACAAGAGAAGAAATGAAAGAGAAGATTTAATAAATCATATTATTAAAGTTCTTAAAGAAAATTTAGATAAAGTTGGCATTAAATGTGAAATAAAAGGAAGACCAAAAAACTTTTATTCAATATATAAAAAGATGAAGAAAAAGGGAAAAGTTTTTGATGAAATTTATGACTTATCAGCTGTTAGAATTTTAACTAATTCTGTTAAAGATTGCTATGGTGCACTTGGAGTAGTTCACACACTTTTCAAACCAATACCTGGAAGATTTAAAGATTATATTGCAATGCCTAAACCAAATAAATATCAATCTTTGCACACAACTGTAATTGACAACAATGGCGAAACTTTTGAAGTTCAAATTAGAACTTATGAAATGCATCAAACTGCAGAATATGGTATTGCAGCTCATTGGAAATATAAAGCTGGAGTTTCAAAAGAAACAGCTTTTGATGAAAATTTAACTTGGCTAAGACAACTTTTGGAATGGCAAAAAGACTTAAATGATCCTGGAGATTTTATGGATACATTAAAGATAGATTTCTTTGCTGATGAAGTTTTTGTGTTTACGCCAAAGGGAGATGTAATTAACTTGCCCGAGGGATCAACGCCAATAGACTTTGCATACAGAATTCACTCTCAAGTTGGTAACACTTGTGTCGGTGCAAAAGTTAATGGAAGGATTGTTCCATTAAATTATACTTTGCAGAGCGGAAACATTGTTGAAGTGATTACAAATCCTAACACAAGTCCATCACTTGATTGGTTAAATATTGTAAAAAGTCCTCAAGCTAGAAAAAAGATATCTCAATATTTTAAAGTTAAAGACAAAGAAAAAAATATTGAAAGAGGAAAAGAAGCCATTGAGCGTGAAGTTAAAAAACAAGGATATCAAGTTCACAAAATTTTACGAGATGATTTCTTAGAAGATGTTCGCAATAAGTTAAATATGATAAGCCTCGATGAAATGTATGCAGCTGTTGGTTTTGGAACTATAACGACAATGCAAGTTACTGCAAAATTAGTTGACTCTTATAATAAATTTTATAATAAAGGCCAAAAAGATGTAGAAGACATAGTAAAATCGAAAAAGAGCTATAATAATCAAGGCATTGAGGTTAAAGGTGCAGATGGCGTAAATGTTAGGATTGCAAAATGTTGTACCCCTGTTCCGGGAGATGAAATTATAGGATATATTACAATTGGAAGAGGCATTTCTGTCCATAGAAAAGATTGTAAAAATATGCAAAATAATATCGATCCATCTAGACTTGTTGAAGTTAAGTGGGAAAATAGCAATTCTACAAATTATAGTGCTTCAATTGAAATCAGGGCTTTTGATAAACCAAATGTAATAGGTGATGTTGCAAATAGAGTTAATGATTCTAGATTGAGTATTTCTTATTTAAACGCAAAGACTACAAAAAATGGTGATGCGATTATTGACATCACTGTTGAAATTACCGATGGTGAAGAGTTAGAAAGGCTCATGGAAAAATTAAAAAGAATTAATAATGTTTTAGAAGTATATAGGATAAAGGCGTGATATAATGCGAGCAGTAGTTCAGAGAGTTAAAAGTTCAAGTGTTTCTGTGGATGGAAAAATAATTTCAGAAATAGAAAAAGGACTTATGGTTCTTCTCGGAGTTGAAGAAGATGATGATGAAAAAGATTTAGAATATATTTTAAAAAAAGTTACTAAACTTAGAATTTTTGATGACGAAGATGGAGTTATGAATAAATCTTTAATTGATTATAATCTTGAAATTTTAGTTGTAAGTCAATTTACTCTTTATGGTGATGTTAGAAAAGGCAATAGACCAAGCTATGTCAGGTCTGCAAAATTTGATGATGGGATTGTTTTATATGAAAAATTTATTGAAGAATTAGAAAAGATGAATTTAAAAGTTTCGCATGGAGAGTATGGAGCAGATATGGATGTAGCTCTTGTAAATGATGGACCTGTGACTATTTTGTTAGATTCAAGTAAAAAGTTTTAGGTGAATTATGGAATATAAAATTATAAAATTAGTAGTTGGAGATCTTCAGGAAAATTGTTTTATTCTTTTTGATGAAAATAAAGATGCCTTTATTGTTGATCCAGGCGATTCAAGTAAAAATATTATAAATGTAATTGAAAAAAATAATTTAAGTATAAAATTTATTTTGCTAACTCATGGACATTTTGATCATGTTGGTGCAGTAGCTGCATTAAAAGAGAAATATAATGTCCCTATTTATTTATCAGAAAAAGATAAAAACTTTTTAGAGAAACCAGAAGAAGTTAGAGCATCTGCCTTTGGAATTCAAATAGAACCTGCTAAAGTTGACTATTTTGTAAAAGATAAAGATGAAATAAAATTTTCTCAAGATATAATAAAAGTTATAGAAACTCCTGGACATACAATTGGATCAGTTTGTTACCTTTTTAAAAATCTTTTGTTTTCTGGTGATACTCTTTTTAATGGCTCAATTGGAAGAACTGACTTTCCAGAATCGGATCATAATCTAATGATGGAATCTTTAAAGAAATTAAAAAATCTTGATGATGATATTTTTGTTTTATCTGGACATGGCCCTGAATCGCAAATGAATTATGAAAAAAATTCAAATCCTTATTTTAGAAGATTATGATTTTTATTGAAAATAATAATGAAGCCTTAAAAAAATCTATTTTTGAGTTCTTTAGGATGAAATTACCACAAGATTATGAAAAATTAGACTTAGATTTAAAAATTGAGGTTAATGATAAATTAATTTTGATTGAAATAAAAGGTAAAGGATTAGATAGAAAAGATAAATTAATTATTAATGAAGAGAAAACTCATTTTTTAATAAAGAGATATTTATTTGATTTATTTTGCGACTATGAAAATTTTGACAGTAGTTTTGGTATACTCACAGGTGTTAGACCTTTAAAACTTATTGCAAAAATTTTTGATAAAAATAGTTTTGAAGATTCTTCTAAAATAATATTTGAAAAATATAGAGTAAATGGAGAAGATACTAAGTTTTTATTTAAAGTTTACAAAAATCAGAATAAAGTTAGAAATTATTCCAATATAAATAATTACAATGTATATGTTCATATACCATTTTGTCCAAGTAGATGTTCTTATTGTTCCTTTGACACAACTTTGGAGAATAAAGACAAAATGATGCTTTATACTGAAAATATAGTTTATGATATTTATAATTACAATTTAGAATTTGAAACGAATCCGCATTCTATTTACATAGGTGGAGGTACGCCAACATCCATTGGAATAGAGAATTTAGAAAGAATTATAGATGCGGTTATTAAAAAGTTTGGGAATTCCCAAGAATTTACCGTTGAATGTGGAAGAATAGATAGTCTTAGCATTGAAGTTTTAGAAATGTTAAAGTCAAAAGGTGTAAATAGAATAAGCTTAAATCCTCAAACTTTTAATGAAGAAGTTTTAAGTAATTTAAATCGTATTTCTAATAAGAATATGAAATATTGGTATAATACTGCCAAAGATATTGGTTTTGAAGTTATAAATATGGATTTAATTATGGGTCTTCCAGGAGAAGATAAAAGTAGTATAATAGATTCCATAAAAAAAGCAACTGATTTTGGTGCGGAAAATATTACTATTCATACTTTGGCATTAAAAAATGGTTCGAAACTTTTTGAAAATAATTACGCGAGTAAAGAAAGTTACACTAATTTAATTAAAGATTCTAAATGGATTATGTCTAACGCTGGTTATGAACCTTATTATATGTACAGGCAGAAAAAGTCTATCATTAGTTCTGAAAATATTGGATATTCTAAACTAGGTCATGAATCTATTTATAATATCGTGATGATGGAAGAACTTGAGAATATTATTGGATTTGGATTAGGTGCAAGTACAAAGATTTTAAACTCTAAGGGAAATTTTAAAAGAGATTTAAATTCTAAAAATTTAGAAGATTATTTAAAGAGGGGTTAATTTTGAAATTAAGTGAAATTTTAAATAATGTAGAAATTATAGATACAAATTTTAAATTAGATAAGAATAAGGATGTAGAAAAGATTGCCTTTCATACAGATGATGTAGAAAAGGGATCTATTTTTGTTGCTATAAAAGGATATGTTACAGATGGACATAGGTTTATAGAAAAGTCAAAAGAATTAGGTGCAGAGGTTGCAATTGTAGAATATTTTGTCGATGTAGATATAAAACAAATAAAAGTTGAAAATTCAAGAATTACATTAGCTGATATGGCAACAAATTTTTATAAAAACCCTTCAAAGGAAATGAATATAATTGGAATTACAGCGACAAATGGAAAGACAACTACAGCCTTTATGATTGACTCTATCCTAAAGCGTGACAAGAGAAAAACAGGAATTATTGGGACTGTTTTAACTAGATACGATGATATTAAAATTCCATCTGTTTTAACTACACCAGAATCTTTAGTTTTACAATCCTATCTAAGAGATATGAAAGATAGAGAGATAACAGATGTAACAATGGAAGTTTCTTCTTCTGCTCAAGAACTATTTAGAAATAAGAACATTGATTTTGATATTGTTACATTTAATAATTTGGGTAGAGAACATATTGATCAGCATGGAAGTTTTGAAAATTATTTTCACTATAAATCAAGATTAATAAGACATGCAAAAAAAGATGCAGTAGTTATTTTAAATAAGGATAATGAAAAAATTTATTCGCTTAAAGATTATACAAAAGCAAAAGTTTTGAGCTTTTCCTTAGAAAATAATGATGCAGATTTTGGAATTTCTAATTTGGATTTGTCAACAGGAAAGGGAAATTTTACTTTTAAAATAAATAGAGATATAGATTTAGGGAAATTTGTAATAAAAAAATCAGATTTTGATGTAAAATTAGGTTCAGTTGGCTATTCATCTGTGATGAATTCTGTTGTAGCAATAATAGTTGCTTTATGTCTTGGAATTGAAAAAAATGTAATAAAAAAATCTCTTTTGGAATTTAAAGGTGTTGAAAGAAGATTCGAACTTATTTATGATGAAGAGTTTAAAATTTTAGATGATCACTTTGCAAATGAAAAAAATATTGATGCCACTATGGAAACATTGAAAGAAATGGAATACAAAAATTTAAATATTTTATATGCGATAAGAGGTAAAAGGGGCATTGAAGTAAATAGAGAAATAACAGAAAGACTTGTAAAATGGATAAATATTCTAAAACCTAAGACATTCTCTGCAACTTTATCAAAGGATACTGTTTCTGAAAAAGACAGGGTTACTGATGAAGAGTTAAATGTTTTTAAAAGTGTTTTAGAAAAAAATAATATAAAATATAAAATTTATGATAATTTAGAAGAAGCAGTATATAATTCTATTGATCAAGTAAAAGATGAAGATGTTCTTTTACTTGCTGGTTGTCAAGGAATGGATAAAGGTGCAAAATTTGTTAAAGAGAAACTTTTAAAAGAAAATAAAGTTAAAAATATAGGACAGTTTACTGATAGGATAGACAATAGAGTCTGTTAAAGTTGAATTTTTAAATTTCTTGTTTTATAATTAAACTAGAAAATTATGATGAAAACCAATTAAATAGATAACTAGTTGTTATTATTATATTATTAACGACTAAGCTCCAAACCATTTGAGGCTTGGAGTTTAATTTTTAGGAGGAAATATGGCTGAAAAAATGGGAAATCTAAAGAGAACTCATTATTGTAATGAGATTTCCGAAGATTTAATTTCAACAGAAGTTACGCTAATGGGATGGGTCGCAAAACAGAGATCTCTTGGATCAATAATTTTTGTAGATTTAAGAGATAGAAGTGGAATAGCACAAATTGTTTTTGATGATACTTCAGATAGAGAACTCTTGGAAAAGGCGAATCGACTTCGTGGAGAGTTTGTAATTGCAGTAAAAGGAAAAATTAGAGAAAGATCTTCAATAAATGAAGAACTTAAAACGGGAAAAGTTGAAGTATTGGCAAGCGAACTTAAAATTTTAAGTGAGTCTGATGTTCCACCAATTTATATAAAAGATAATGACAATGTTTCTGAAAATATGAGACTAAAGTATAGGACTTTAGATTTAAGAAAGCCAAGTATGCAAAAAAATCTTATGATTCGATCAGAAATTTATAAAATAACTCGTGACTTTTTCTATGAAAATGGATTTATTGAAGTGGAAACTCCAATGCTCACAAAACCAACTCCAGAAGGAGCAAGAGATTATTTAGTTCCCAGTAGAGTAAATCCAGGCGAATTTTATGCACTTCCTCAGTCACCACAACTTATGAAACAGCTTCTAATGGTTTCTGGATTAGATAGATATATACAAATTACAAAATGTTTTAGGGACGAAGACCTAAGAGCAAATAGACAGCCTGAATTCACACAAATTGATATGGAACTTAGTTTTGTAGATGAAGAAGATGTGATGGAATTAAATGAAAGATTTCTACAAAAATTATTTAAAGAAATTTTAGATAAAGATATTGAACTCCCTATAAAGAGAATGAAATATTTTGAAGCAATGGATAGATTTGGTGTTGACAAGCCAGATTTGAGATTTGGAATGGAACTAAATGACATTTCTGAAATAGTTAAAGATTGTGGTTTTAAAGTATTCGAAGGAAATTGCGAAAAAGGAAAATCTGTTAGAGGAATAAAGGTTGATGGTGGAAGTGATTTTTATTCTAAAAAACAAGTTAAAAAATTAGAATCTTTTGTAAAAGATTATAAGGCCATGGGTCTTTCTTGGATTAGAGTGGATGAGAAAATTGACTCTCCTATTGCAAAGTTTATTTCAGAATATAAAATGGATGAAATAATTAGATCTTTTGGTGCCAAAAAAGGTGATTTAATTTTAATACTAGCTGACAAAAATTCTGTTGTGTACAGCGGACTTGGAAATTTGCGTAACAAGGTTGCAAGAGATATGGATTTAATAGATGAAGATGATTATAAACTTCTTTGGATTACAGAATTTCCTCTGTTTGAATATGATGAAGATGAGGGAAGGTATGTTGCAATGCACCATCCTTTCACGAGTCCATTAGATGAAGATATAGATAAACTTGAAATAGATAAAGAAAATGCAAGAGCAAAAGCCTATGACATAGTAATAAATGGAGATGAAATGGGCGGTGGAAGTATAAGGATAAATGATCCAGAAGTTCAAGAAAAAATGTTTAAAGCTCTTGGTTTATCTGAAGAAGATGCAAAAGAAAAGTTTGGATTCTTGCTTGAAGCTTTTAAATATGGAGCACCGCCACATGGTGGGCTTGCATATGGTTTGGACAGACTTGTTATGTTATTTACAAAAGCAAGTAGTATTAGAGATGTAATAGCATTTCCAAAGACTCAAGCGGCAACTTGTTTATTGACAGGAGCACCAACTGAATTATCAGAAAAACAATTAGATGAAGTTCATATAAGAGTAGTTGAAGATAAAGAGTAAGGTGGTTTTAAATGGAAAGTATTGGTATTGTTAGAGCAAAAAATAATAATAAAATATTTGTTGAATTCACTAGAGAGAGTGCATGTGGAGAGAGTTGTGCTACTTGCAGTGCAAAATGTGCTGAGTCAAAGACAGAACTTTTCGAATTTCCAAATACGATATCTGCAAATATAGGGGATTTAGTAAAATTAAAAACTGACGATAAGTCCGTGCTTTCCTATAAATTTTTAGTTTACGGACTTCCACTAGTTTTGTTTATGGCAACAGTGAGTGCGTCTTATTTTCTGTTGAATAATACTTCAGTAGAAAATAAAGATCTTATTTCTCTATTGATTGGAGTTTTATCTTTATTAATTTCACGCTTTATTTTAAAAAAAGCTGATTATAAATTCCAAAAATCAAGTAAAGGTGCTATTTTTCTTCAAAAAATGTAGGTGAAAAATGAATAGCAAAAGCTGGTATAAGATTCTATATATTTTTTCGATTATTATATTTATTTTATCTCTAATCTTTTTTATATATTCAGTTGCAAATAAAAAATACTCTTCTAAATTAATTTTAGAAAATGAAAAGATTAAAAACGATATAAATCTAATTGAAAATAAATCTAAAGTTATTGAAGAAGATATAGATTCACTAGAAATAGAGTTTAATTTAAAATCTCAAGAGTTTTATGAAAAATATGGTTATCAATTTGATTCAAATAAATCTGATGAAATAAGAAGACTAATTGAAGAATATAAAGATAAGAATAAAATTCTTATTTCAGAAATAAAAGAAAGTTTAAAAGCATATGGGGCTTATTTTGAATCAAACATTTATGAAAAAGAAGGTTATGAGAAATCCATTAATGATTTTTTAGAATTGGCGAATGAAGATAATTTGGAAAAACATAGAGATATTTATGATGAGCTTGAAATTGAAAATTATATAGAAAAATCTTCTGGATTTTCTAAGAATATTTTGGTTAAAAATAAAGATTCTAAGGAGTTAAAAGTTTTGCTTTTTTATGCTTCAATTTATAGTTCAAATATAAATTCTTTTTTAAATGGTGAAAAGTCTTCTTTATCAGATGTTTATGCTGATTTAAATAATTTATTAAATATTTATACAGAGATAGAAAAAAAAGGTTATAATACAGGAAATTTAAGTGCCGAAAATTTGATTTATTTAAAAAATAATTTAGAAGAAAAGATATCTTCTTATTATAAAAATCTTGGAATATTAAAAACATTAGAAAATGGTGATAAAAATGAAGAAATCAACTAAAATCGTATTTTCGTTTGTTTTTATTGCTCTTGGAATATTTTTGTCAATCATTGGTTTTTCTAATTTGAAAAATTTAAAGAAATCTTATTTTAATCTTTCAAGAGAAAATTCTTCTCTTGTTGAAAAAAAAAGCAAATCGGAAGAAAAATTAAGAATTTTAAGTGATGATTTGAACAATAAGAGATCTAAGATTGACACAATAGATAATGAACTGAAAAAATTTGATATTATAGAAGATAAATCCATGGAGATAGATGAAGTCAATGAATCTGTATGTGAATCTATAGTTCCTTTTCAAAAAAATAATTTTGATAATTTCTATAAAATGTCAGATAAGAAATTAAGTAATTTTAAGCCTCTTTCTGGAAATTTTATAGCAAATAACTTGAATGAAGATGAAGTTAACTCTAACTTAATTATTACTCCTTATATAGTTAATTCTTATATTAATTTTGATTTAAATAGAAATATTGCAAAGCACAATGTTAAATGTTTTGAGATGTTAGGAATTATTGATTATTTAAAAAATGGAAATAATTATTTTTTAAAGTCAATTCTTTTAAATGATAATTCAAAAATTTCAAAATTAAAGGATGGAAAAGATAATATTTTAAAAGATGAGTTTCAATTTTTTTTAGTTTATAAAAATATTTTTGAAAACTCTAATGATTCAAAATATTTTATTGATAAAGCTGATGAATATCTTGAAAGTTATAATATAAAAGTTGAAGACGAAGATAGTTTTAAAGTTTTGAACGCCTTATGTATAGATATTTTAAATTCATCTGTAAATTATTTATATAATTTTGAAATTGTAGATTCAAATGATGAAAAAATCTTGAGAAACAAAGATTTTGTAATGATGCAAGAAAAAATAAACCACAAAGATAAAATTACTACTTATCATAACAAAGTTAGTAATAATTTTTATGTGATTACAGAAGAAAAAGAATGATGCCATTATTCTTAAATGGGAGAAAAATGAAAGATAAATTAATTAGATTAAATTATAATGAGAAAGAAATAATTTTAATTCCAACAGCACATGTATCTTCTGAGAGTGCAGACTTAGTAAGAGAAACTATAAAAGAAGAAGACCCTGATTCAATTTGCATTGAGCTAGACGATCAAAGGTATAAAAACTTAAAAAATCCAGATGCTTGGAAAAATACAAATATTATTGATATAATCAAACAAAAAAAAGTTACTCTTTTAATTGCAAATTTAATTCTTTCTTCTTATCAAAAAAATATTGCAAAAAAACTTAAAACAAAACCAGGTCAAGAGATGGTTGAAGGAATTAAGGCTTCAGAGGAAATGAGAAAAGATTTAGTGCTAGCTGATAGAGATATTCAAAAAACTTTTATGCGTATATGGAGAAAAATGGGATTTTTTGAAAGAATAAAACTTTTTTTTTCTTTAATGGCAGTAGATGATGATGAAGAGGTTTCTGAAGAAGATTTGCAAAAGTTAATAGAAAGAGATAATCTTGAGCTTGCAATAGAAAATATGGGTAAGGATTATCCTGAGATAGCAGCAACTCTTCTACACGAAAGAGATAAATATTTAGCTTACAATATAAAAAATGCTCCAGGTAAAAAAGTCATTGCAATTTTGGGAGCAGCACATACACCAGGTGTAGAGAAAGAAATATTTAAAGATCAAGATATTGAAGAGTTAAATAAAGTTCCACCAAAACGTCTTTCTAGTAAAATTATTCCTTGGATAATTCCAATATTAATTATTGTACTAATTGCTATTGGATTTAGACAAAATTCTGATACTGGAGTTGATCAAATAAAATCATGGTTTTTGTTTAATTCTGTTTTTGCTGGAGCTTTTACAGCACTTTGTTTGCCACATCCACTGAGTATATTGACGGCTTTTGTAATGGCCCCTTTTACATCAATGAATCCTATGCTTGCATGTGGATGGTTTGCGGGAATTGTAGAGGCAACTTTAAAAAAACCAACAGTTGAAGATGTGAATAATATTCCTGATGATGTTTTTAGCATTAAAAGATGGATAAAGAATAAATTTTTAAAAGCACTTTTAGTTGTAATTCTAGCAAATCTAGGATCATCCATAGGGACTATAATTGCAGGCAGTAAAATAATACAAAGTATAATTTAATAAAAATTTAGGTAATGGGATTTGTCCATTACCTTTTTTAGTTCATTTAAGTTTTGAATTTTTTATAATTTCACGAATTATTCTGAAAATACCTTGAGAAAGAACTATACCAAGTGCAAGAGCTGATGTTGTTAAAGTTGTTTTTATGACTTGTTCACGCATTAATACATAGTTTGACTCAATAAAATAATACATAATATAATACATTCCTGCTCCTGGAACAAGAGGAACTAGACATGGCAAAGTGAAAACAGTAGCAGGTTTTTTAAAGTACATTGCAAAAGTTTCTGAAAAAATTCCAATTAGAAAAGAAGTAATTAAATACGAAATCATATAATTTCCGCTAAAGTCAAATAAATATTCGTATAAAACCCATAAAAATCCACTTAGTGCAGAAGTGATGAGGCGAACATTTCTTGGAAGTTTAAAATAAATCGTAAATCCATAAGTTGCGAAAGTTGATAAAAAAAATTGTATTAAATTATTCATAATATAAACCTCATTATTTTAAGTCCTACACCAACTCCAAAGGCAATAGCAAGGGCAATAAAGAAGGCTTTAATCATTGTAATTGCACCTGTTATAAATTCACCACTCATAATATCTCTTACAGAGTTTGTTATAGCTACACCAGGTACTAATAACATAATAACACCAATTATAATATTATCGATATTTGAACCAAAATTAAAATGAACAAAAGTAATTGCAAGTATTGAAGTTATAAAAGCACAGATAATATTATTTATAAAAAAAGAAAGTTTAAAGTGACTTAATTTATCCAAAATAATAGGAATTAAAATCCCAATAAAAAAACTTGCAAAAAAATCTTTTAAATCTCCGCCAAATAGTACAGAGAAAAAAGAGGCAGCTATTCCTCCAGACAAATAAATTTTTTCTTTTTTTTCTTCTGTATTATCAATTTCAAAAAGTTTGTCATAGGCTTCTTTTATGGAAAAGTCACTGGAAACAAATTCTCTTGAAAAAGAATTTACTCTATCTATTTTATATAAGTTTGTATCAGCAATAGTAATCTTTCTAAAATTACTTAGAGTTTCTCCTTCAAATTCCATAGAAATAAATATAGCTGAAGGAAGAGCATATGCGGAAACATTGGAAATATTTGAAACTGATTTACAAATTCTTTCAATTGTATCCTCTGCTCTATAACTTTCTGCTCCATTTTGAATTAAAAGAGCACCTGTATATAAAGATAAATTCATTAAATCTTTAGCTTCTTTTATATTATTTAAAACTTTAGCCATTTTATCACCAAGTTAATTATACTATTGAGATTTTACATTCTCAACGGAAATAGTAAATTGAATCTAATAATTTAATTTGTTATAATGATTAAGATAGGGGTGATTATATGGAAATGCCCATAGTTTCAATAATTGGTAGACCAAATGTAGGTAAATCTACTTTATTTAATAAAATTGTTGGCAGAAAAGTTTCAATAACTGAAGATACTCCAGGGGTAACTAGAGATAGAATTTATCAGAAGGCAACTTGGCTTAATTATAAATTTTTACTTGTAGATACAGGTGGACTTGATTTAAAAGATGAAGATATTTTTATGTCTAGCATAAAAGCTCAAATTGATATGGCTCTTGAAACATCCGATGTTGTAATATTTTTAGTTGACGGAGCGGAAGGTTTGAGCCCGACGGATAGAGAAATCTCACAATTTTTAAGAAAGTCTAAAACAAAAGTAGTTTTAGCAGTAAATAAGTATGATTCAAAAATAACCAAGGAAAACATTTTTGATTTTTATGAACTTGGCTTAGGAGATCCAGTCGGTATTAGCGCAGAGCAAGGTACAGGAGTTGGGGATCTTTTAGATGAAGTAGTAAAAGATATGATTCCAGTTGATGCTATTGAAGAAGATGACAATATAAGGGTTACGTTAATAGGAAAACCAAATGTTGGAAAGTCTTCACTTTTAAATTATTTGACTGGAGAAAAAAGATCTATTGTTACAAATATACCAGGGACAACAAGAGATTCCATTGACTCTTTGATAAAATATAAGGATAATGAATATATTTTTGTAGACACAGCAGGGCTTAGAAAAAAGAAAAAGATAGTTCCTGGAGTTGAGAGATATTCTGTAATAAGAACTCTTACTGCGATTGAAAGGTCAAATGTATGTGTACTTATGATTGATGCACTTGAAGGTGTAACAGAACAAGATTCAAAAATTGTTGGTTATGCTCATGACAACAATAAGGCAATAATTATTGCTGTTAACAAGTGGGATGCATTGGAAAAAGAAACAAAGACAATGAAGAATTTTGAAAGAGATATAAGAATTAAACTTCCTTTTGTTCCTTATGCTCCAATTATTTTTATTTCAGCCAAGACAGGCCAAAGAGTAAATGAATTTTTAGATTTAATAGAAATTGTAAATAACAATTACAATCATAGAATTCAAACAGGAGTATTAAATGATATTTTAAATAGAGCAGTTTTAATGAATCAACCTCCTTCTGACAAGGGAAAAAGAGGAAAGTTATATTATGGCTCACAGGTTAGTGTTAGACCTCCAAAATTTTTATTATTTGTTAACGATAAAGATTTATTCCATTTTTCTTATATTAGGTATATTGAAAACCAAATTCGAGAAACTTATCCTTTTGACGGAACTCCAATAATTTTAGATCTTAAAAATCGTGGGAGTGAAAGAAAAGACAAGGGTCCTAGAAGATGAATTATATTTTAGCTTTTATAATATCTTATTTTATAGGTTCAATTTCTGGTTCCTATATAATTGGAAAAGTTCTTTTAAACAAAGATATTAGAAAATTTGGATCCGGAAATGCCGGCACAACAAATGCAATGAGAGTGTTTGGGAAAAAAGCAGGTATAATGACTTTTTTAATTGATTTTATAAAGGGAATTATCGTTACAGTTTTGATTGGTAAAATTTTTGGTAAAAATTATGTACCTATTGGAATACTTGGAGCTGTTATAGGACACGACTTTCCTTTCTATATGAATTTTAAGGGCGGAAAAGGAGTTGCAACGACTTTAGGGGCATTATCTGCTTTTAATCTCCCATTAACTTTAATTTGTTTTGTAGTTTGGTTTTTGGGCACATTTTTAACAAAAATAGTTTCTATTGGTTCGATTTTATTTTTTATTTCCTTAATTATAGTTTATACTTTAATGTCACAATTATCGTTTTTAAATATTTTTATAATAACTATAGTTGCAGTCTTAGGAATTGTAAGACATAAAGAAAATCTAAAGAGAATTATTAATGGAAATGAAAATAAAATAGGAGGAAAAAAATGAAAATCACATTATGTGGTGGTGGAAGTTGGGGAACTGCAATAGCAAGGCTTTTATCAAATAAAGGACATGATGTAAACTTTTACATCAGGAATAAATCAGTGATTTATGATATTAAAAAAAATAAAGAGAATTCGAAATATCTTCCAGGAGCTAAATTTGAAAATGAGATTAATTTAACTAATAATTTATTAAGCGTGTTAAAGGATATAGATATATTTGTTTTAGCTGTTCCAACTACAAGTTCTAGAGAAATTTTAGAAGAAATAAAAAATTATTTAGGTGAAAATGTAATAATTGTAAACCTATCTAAGGGTTTTGAAGTTGATACATTGAAGAGAATTTCTGAAATTTCTAAAGAAATTTTACCAAGAAATCCTTTTGTGGCACTTTCAGGACCGTCACATGCAGAAGAAGTAGGTAAAGACATACCTACAACAGTAGTAGCTTCTTCTGAAAATTTAGATGCTTCTAAAATTATTCAAAGGGAATTTTCGACTCCAATTTTTAGAATTTATACTAATTCAGATTTAATTGGAGTTGAAATTGGAGGAGCTCTTAAGAATATAATTGCTCTTGCAGCTGGAATGAATGATGGTCTTAATTATGGAGATAATTCAAAAGCAGCTCTTATGACTCGTGGCGTTTATGAGATGAGTAAGCTTGGAATTACACTTGGAGCTAATCCTCATACATTTAACGGACTTTCTGGAATAGGAGATTTAATAGTAACTTGTACAAGTATGCACTCAAGAAATAGACGTGCAGGTATTTTAATTGGAAAGGGTATGTCTATGCAAGATGCATGTAAAGAAGTAGGACAAGTTGTAGAAGGTGTAAAAACTGTTGAATCTACTTATAAACTTTCTAAAATTTATAATATTGAAATGCCAATAACAAAAGTCTTATATGAAATATTATATAAAAATTACGATCCAAGAAAAGCAGTTTATGAATTAATGACACGAAAGAACAAGGATGAAATAGAGCAAATTTTTTTTGAATAACAACATATTAAAAATGTTTATGTTATAATTATTTATTAAATAGGTGGTTTTTTGAACAATAACTTAAAAAAAAATAAAAATTCAAAAAAAAATAAATTTTTGCGAAGGAGATTATTTGCTCTTCTGATTTTTTTACTTTTACTCATGTTTTTTACAAATTTAATAAGGGCAAATCGTGTAAATAACTATAAAACAATTTTTCCAACTTTGACCACATATGAGAAAGATATTGATACTAAAATTTATAATCTTTTTGAGGAAAAAGCTTATTTTGCAAAGGGAGATGGAATAGCTGTTTTTCATACAAGTGAAGGGCAAAAAGTACCTTTAGGATATGAGGTTGCAAATTTAAATTTAATGGAAGATGTATCTTCTTTAAAAGATGAATTAAATAAAGTAAACTCAGCTATAAAAATAAAAAATGGAATAGAACCTCACGAAAAAGAAAATCCTAAAAGTTTCACTAAGAATATTCAGGACTCAATAAAAAACGAGGATTATCAGAATTTGTATTTTGATATAAATTCTCCAGATAATGATTTTAATCCAAATTTAAATGAGTCGGAATTAAAAGAGTATTTAGAAATGTCTAAGGAAAACTTGCTCAATAAAAAATCTGATTTGGAAAATAAAATTTCAAAGTATAACTATTCTTATCTTGCAGAATTCAGCGGTATAGTTTCTTATAAAATTGATGGCAATGAAAAACATTTTAAACTAGATAATCTAGATAAGTTTACTTATAAATATTTAAATAAAAATTATGATTTTAAAAATATAGAAATGGAAACACAAGTTAAAAAGGGAGATCCTCTTTTTAAAATCATTAATAATTTAAATTGGAAACTAGCTTGCACTATAATTGATGTGTCCCAAATATCTAATTATAACATTGGAGATTCTGTAAAAATTCAAATTCCTGATATGCAAGATATTTATGGTAGAGTAGAAAGAATTAATAAGGATAGTAATCATGCAGTTATTATTGTAAATTTAGATCGATACTTCGAGAATATGTATTCAAATAGAATTCATGAAGGAAAAATTATTGTTAATAAAACTAAAGTATTCGAAATTCCTAAATCTACATTAATTGAAAGAAATAATTTAATAGGTGTATATGTTGAAGAAATAAAGGGGCTTGTTAAGTTTGTTCCTGTTGACATTATAAGTGAGTCTAATGAGAGTGTTTTTATTAATAAAGGTAATAAACAATCAGTAATTAATATTGGAGAAAAAAGTTATCAGACAGTAACTGTTAATGACGCTTTGGTAATAAATCCAAAAACTGTTGATGAATCTAGAATTTTAAATTGAGGTGATATTTTGGATTTAAATGATAATTTAAAAAAACTTTATGAAGATATAGAAATTGCAAAAGAGAATTCAAATTTTAATAGAAACATAAACTTAGTTGCAGTTTCTAAAACTCATCCAGTTGATATGATAAAAGATTTTAATGAATTAGGGGTAGTAGATTTTGGAGAAAACAAAGTTCAAGAACTTGTATCCAAAATGGAAGATAATGAAATAGAAGAAAAGATTAAAAATAATAAAATAAATTTTCATTTAATTGGAAATTTGCAGACAAATAAAGTAAAATATATCTATAACAAAGTAAAATTAATTCAGTCACTTGATCGAGTTAAATTGGCAAAAGAAATAAATAAGAGAGCTAAAAAAGATGGCATTCATGTAGATGTATTAGTTCAAATAAATATTGGAGAAGAAGATAGCAAATCTGGTATAAGATATGAGGAAACAGAGAAATTTATATATGAACTTTTAGAATATGAAAATATTAATGTAAAAGGACTTATGGCAATTGCTCCAAACACAGAAGATGAGCTTTTACTTAGAAAGTTATTTGAAAAAATGGATATTATGTTTGAAAATATTTCAGATAAACATTATGAAGGTGTAGAGATGAAATATTTGTCTATGGGTATGAGTCATGATTTTAAATTGGCTATAGAAGAAGGATCAAATATGATTAGAGTTGGCTCTAAGTTATTTGGAAATAGAAATTATAATTAGGAGGATATTATGGCAGAAAAAACTATGGATAAACTTAAAAAAATTTTTGGGTTTGCAGATGAATATGAATATGAGGATTTTGATGACGATTTTGAAAATGATGTTAATGATAATGAGGTAGTTGAACCAGTAGTTACAGCAAAAAGTATTACACATAAAAGTTCTAAACCTAAGGTATCAGGAAACAATATGGTGATTACCGTTCACGAACCACTTTCTTATGACGAATCTCCTCTAATAGTTGATGATTTAAGAGATTATAAAGCGGTAGTACTTAATTTTGAACAACTTGATGTTGATGTTAAAAGACAAATTTTTGATTTTGTTAGTGGTGCACTTTATGCTCTTGATGGAAAAATGCAAAAAGTAAATAAAGATATTTTTATTTTAGCACCTAATAATGTAGAAATTGATGGACTCAAAGAACAATTAAAAAATGATGGAATATTTCCTTGGTAAAATTAGATAGAATAGATTTAGTTAATCATATCAATAGAGTAGAGGACAGGACTTCAATTAGACAAGTTATAGACAAAATTGAAAGTGTTATTAATAATCATATAACTATTTCTACAAATTTTTTAAATCCTCATGAGATTAATTTATCTATTTCCATTTTGAATAGATTTAAAGATAAAATTTCTTATGAAATAGATGGAGGCTACGAAGATAGTGAAGCTAGTTTAATATACATCTACCCAAGTTATAAGTATGAAGGGGATATAGATGATATTGTAGCATTAAAGTTTAAATCTAACGAAAAAATTAAACATAGTGATGTACTAGGAGCTTTATTAGCTCTTAGTATTGATAGAAGAAAAATAGGTGATATTTTGATTGGAAAAAAATTCACTTATTTTTTTGTTAAAAGAGAAGTCGCAAATTTCATAGAAATAAATCTTACAAAAATTTCAAAATATAATATAAATTTATCAAGAGAGGCAAAACCCTGTGATCTACCCAAAAGAGAGTATTATTATAAAGATATTGTCGCTTCTTCTTTTAGACTTGACAATTTAATTTCTAAGGTATTTAATTTATCAAGGGGAAAAGCAAAAAAAATGATTGATTCTGAACTTGTGAAAGTTAATTTTACGAAAGAAAATAGGCCGCATTTTGAACTTGAATGTGGAGATTTAGTTTCTCTTAGAAATTTTGGACGTTTTAGAGTTTTTAATGTAAGAGGAAATACAAGAAAAGGAAATTTTGTCATTGAAGTAAGATTAAATAAATAAGGAGATTTTATGTTTGTTGCCATATTTAGCATCATTTTAGTTATTATAGATCAATTTACGAAATATTTAGTGGTTAAAAATATTGCGGGAAAAAGTCCTATAATTTTAATTGATAATTTTTTAAAACTTTATTATATAGAAAATAGAGGGGCAGCTTTTGGGATATTACAAGGATTTAAATCTTTATTTACATTTATAACTATTGCTGTTTTATTAATATTAATGATATTTTTGTTTAAAAATTATAATAAACTTCCTCATATCTATCTTATAAGTTTTAGCTTTTTAATTGGGGGTACAATTGGCAATTTTATTGATAGAGTTAGACTTAATTATGTAGTTGATTTTGTAAGTATGAGATTTTTTTCCTATGATTTTGCTATTTTTAATATGGCAGATGTCTTTATTGTTGTGGGAACAGTTCTAATTTCAATTGGAATTATACTTCATGACAATAATAGGTGATTTATGTATAAAAATAATTTTACAATAGAATCAGTAGATGCAGGAAATAGGCTCGACAAATTTTTGGAAAGTAAACTTGAAATTAATAGATCACAAATAAAGAAATATATTAAATCTGAAAGTATTTTGGTAAATGAAAAAAATGTAAAGGCAGGATATAGTTTAAAAGAGAAGGATAAAATATCTGTCGCCTACGAAGATGAGTTTAAATTATTGCCTGAGGATATTGATTTTAAAATTATCTATGAAGATGAATATTTAGCCATAATTTCTAAACCTCAAAATCTTGTAGTACATCCTGGTGCTGGTAATAAAAATGGTACTCTTGTAAATGGATTACTTAATAAATTTGAAAATTTGTCAAATCCAATTGACGAACAAAGACCTGGAATAGTTCATAGATTAGATAAAGATACTTCAGGTCTTATGATTATCGCAAAAAAAGATGAAGCTTATTATAAACTTGTAGAAATGTTTAAAAATCGTGAAATAGAGAAACATTATTTAACAATTGTTCATGGAAATATCTATAAAGACTTTCAAATTAATAAGTCAATTGGAAGAGATCCAAATAACAGGGTTAAAATGAAGGTTACAGATAAAAATTCTAAAAATGCATTGACGAGTTTTAAAATTTTAAAAAACTTTAATAAGTTTACTCTTTTAGATGCACATCTTCATACTGGTAGAACTCATCAGATAAGAGTTCATTTATCATATGTTAAACATCCTATTGTCGGTGATTGTGTTTATGGCATTAAAAATGAATTTAAAATTAATAAACAATTACTCCATTCTTATAAACTTAAATTCACTCATCCTATAACTGGAGAATATTTAGATATAACAGATGAATTTCCGAGTAGATTTAGAAAATTTATTGAATTTTTAAGTGAGGAGAAATAAATTGGATAAATATGATGTTATAATAGTTGGAGCAGGAGCAAGTGGAGTTTTCGCTTCCTATGAATTTAAAAAGTTAAATTCTAATTTAAAAGTTTTAGTAATAGATAAAGGTAATATTATATATAAAAGACAATGTCCAATAAAAATGGGCCTAGTGGATAATTGTATAGGATGCAAGCCTTGTAATATTATGAACGGTTATGGTGGTGCTGGAACTTTATCTGATGGAAAGTATAATATAACTACAAAATTTGGCGGTCAAATGCATGATTACATTGGGAAAAATGAATCGTTAAAACTTATGGAATATGTAGATGGAGTTTTATGCGAATTTGATGGTGGAAATTCTAAATTGTATGATACCACTACTTCAAATTTAAAAATGCTTGCTTTAAAACATGATCTTCATCTTTTAGATGCAAAAGTTAGACATTTTGGTACTGATAGAAATGTAAAAATTTTAGAAAAAATATATGAATGGACAAAAGATAAAGTTGATATGATTTTTAACACAACTATTGTAGATGTTGATAAAAATGATAATTTTATTTTAAGGACTGACAAAGGAGAAACATTTCAATGCGATAAGCTTGTTCTTGCCTCTGGAAGAAGCGGGTCTAAGTGGATTTCACAAATTTGTAAAAAATTTAATATAAATCTTTTTTCGAATCAAGTGGATATAGGAGTTAGAGTTGAACTTCCCGGAGAAGTATTTAAACACATTACAGATGCGGTATATGAGTCTAAGATAGTTTATCAGACAAAAGGTTATAATGATTTAGTAAGAACTTTTTGTATGAATCCTTATGGTCAAGTTGTAGCTGAAAATACTAATGGAATTATAACTGTAAATGGTCATTCCTATGCAGATCCAAAATTTCAATCTAACAATACAAATTTTGCACTATTAGTTAGTAATAAATTTACAGAACCTTTTAAGGACTCTAATGAATATGGCGAATCTATTGCAAAACTTAGTAATATGCTAGGTGGAGGAGTTCTTCTTCAACGATTTGGAGATTTAGTTAAAGGAAGAAGGTCAGATGAAAGAAGAATGCTTAAATGTTTTACAGAACCAACATTAAAAGCAACTCCAGGAGATCTTTCTTTAGTTATACCTAAAAGACAACTTGATTCTATTATTGAAATGATTTATGCACTTGATAAAATTGCACCAGGTACTGCTAATGATGACACACTTCTTTATGGAGTAGAGGTTAAGTTTTATAATTCAAGGGTAGAAACAGATTCTAATTTTGAAACTTCTGTGCCAGGTCTTTTTGTAGTAGGAGATGGAGGAGGAGCAACACATTCACTTTCACAAGCGTCAGCTTCTGGTGTATATGTTGCCAGATATATTAATAATCTTATAGTTTGAGAGTATGTATTTGCATACTCTTTTCTTGATAATTAAGTGTTTTTTCAGGTATAATATAGAAATATGAAATGAGGATGTAAATGGAAAATAAAGAATTGATTAATGATATAAATATTAATATTAATGAATATATTAGAAATATAAAAGAAAACATTTATTATAAAAAAGCTATTGTTATAACTCACGGATGTCAAATGAATGAACATGATTCTGAAAAAATAGAATGGCTTTTAGAAAAAATGGGATATGATTTAGTAAAAGATATAAAAGATGCTGATTTAGTTATAGTAAATACTTGTTCAGTTAGACATTCTGCGGAAGATAAAGTTTATGGACAACTTGGAAATTTAAAAAATTTAAAGTCTAAGAAAAAAAATATTAAAGTAGCAGTATGTGGATGTATGATGCAAAGGGAAGAATCAAGAAATTATGTTATTGAAAAATTTCCTAATGTAGATATAATTTTTGGAACTAATAATATTTGGAAGCTTCCAGAATTACTGTCTATGTCCTACAATGGGAAAAAACTTGCAATAGATATTGAAGAAAACCCTGTTAATTTTGATGACACATTAGGAGCAAATAGGCTTTATTCTTTTAAATCCTATGTAAATATTATGTATGGTTGCAATAATTTTTGTTCTTATTGTATAGTTCCTTATACTAGAGGAAGAGAAACTAGTAGAAGACCTGTTGAAATTATTAGAGAAATAGAAAATTTGACTAAAAAAGGCACAAAAGAAGTTACACTTCTTGGTCAAAATGTAAATTCTTATGGGAAAACTTTTGAAGATGAATTTTCTTTTGCAGATTTATTGGAACAAATTAATGATATAGATGGTGTTGAAAGAATTAGATTTATGACATCTCACCCAAAAGATATTTCTGATGAACTTATTTATTCATTTAATAATTTAGATAAACTTTGTAATTTTTTACATTTGCCAGTTCAAGCTGGATCGTCTAGAGTTTTAAAGATGATGAATAGAAAATATACAAAGGAAGATTATTTAAAAAAGATCGATAAAATTAAGAGTATAAATCCAGATATTGCACTCTCAACAGATATTATGGTAGGATTTCCTGGGGAAAGTGAAGAGGATTTTTTAGATACTTTGGATCTGGCTAAAAAAGTTGAGTATGACACAGCTTTTACTTTTATTTATTCGGTTCGCGAAAATACACCAGCTGCCAAAAGAGATGATCAAGTTCCAGATAAAGTAAAACACGAAAGGTTCGAAAGATTATTAGATGTTTTGTATCCAATACAAGAAAAGAAAAACAGAAAGTTTATAGGTAAAAATGTAGATGTACTTGTAGAAGATTTTTCTAAAAAAGATAGCACTAATGTAAGTGGAAGAACTGATGAATTTAAGTTAATAAATTTTAAAGGAAATAAAAGTGATATTGGAAAAATTTTAAAAGTCAAAGTTAAAGATGCAAATAGTTTTTCTTTAGTAGGTGAAAAAGTTGAATCGTGAAAAATTAACTCCCATGATGAAACAATATTTAGCAGTAAAAGATGAAAATCCAGATGCTATTTTATTTTTCAGACTTGGTGATTTTTATGAAATGTTTTTCGAGGATGCTCTTTTGGCTTCAAGAGAACTTGAAATCACTCTTACAAAAAGAGATGCAGGTTTGGATGAAAAGGCGCCAATGTGTGGCGTTCCATATCATGTTGCTTCTAGTTATATATCAAAATTAATTGACAAAGGATATAAAGTTGCTATATGTGACCAAATTGAAGATCCAAAGCTGGCAAAGGGAATTGTAAAAAGAGAAGTTACTCAAATTATAACTCCAGGAACTTTTACAGATACTGAATATTTAAAAAGTGATTTAAATAATTACCTTCTTTCAATTTTTATAGATGGATACTCACTTAATTTTACTTATTCTGACTACTCCACTGGAGAAATATACTTCACAGAAAAAACTTTTTTATCTAAAGATGATCCTTATAATTTTCTAAGAGATGAAATTGATAGGATAAGTCCCAATGAAATCTTATTAAATGAAGAAGCAATTCCTTTTTTCAAAGAAAAAATAAAGAAGGATAATGTATTTATAAATTCTTATATTTCTGAAGAATTAAAAGATTTAGACTTATTAAAAGGTTTTAAAGAATTTTTTAGTGATAATTTTAAAAATAATTTGAATGAATTTATGGGAAATAATTTGTCTGATTTTACTTCTCTTAAAAAGTTGCTTCAATATTTGATAGTTACACAAAAAATAAATTTGAAACATATAAATACTGTTAAATATTATAATAGTTCTGATTTTTTAGTTCTAGATGAAAGTTCAAAGAGAACTTTAGAGCTAGTAAGAGGTTTAAATACTTTTACTAAAAAGGGATCTCTTTTGGAAGTCCTTGATAAATGTAACACTTCAATGGGTTCTAGAAAATTAAAAAAATGGGTGGAAAGTCCACTTATAAATTTAGATAAGATAATTGAAAGACAAAATATAATAGAATCTTTTACAAAAAATTTAATATTAGAAGATAAAATAGAAAAAATCTTAAAAGAAGTTTATGATATTGAAAGACTTGTAGTAAAGATTTCAAAGGGAAGCATAAATCCTCGTGAAATTTATTCACTGAAAAGTACGATAATAAATTCGATAAAGATAAAAAATATGTTAAGAGAATCTGAAAATAAATATTTAATAAAATTTACAGAAGACTTTATTGATTTAACTTATATTTATAATAAAATAGATTCTATCTTAATAGAAGATCCTCCAGTAGTGATAGAAGAAAATAGAATAATAAAAGAGGGATATTCTAAAGATTTAGATGAACTTTTTAAAGTTTCACTGGAAGGGAAAAATTGGCTTTTAGATTTTGAAAAAAGAGAAAGAGAAAGAACTGGGATAAAAAAATTAAAAGTAAAACACAATAAGATTCTTGGATATTTTATTGAAGTAACAAAATCTTATCTAGATGATGTTCCTGATGATTATATTAGAAAACAAACTTTAGTTGGGTCTGAAAGATTTTTCTCTGTTGAATTAAAAGACATGGAGGGAAAATTAATAGGTTCTAAGGATAGAGCTTTGACACTTCAATATGGGATTTACAATGAGTTAAGAGAATATATTGCAAAGGAAATTTATAATATTCAGATTTTGTCTGAAAAGTTATCAAGTCTTGACGCATTATTATCCTTATCAAAAGTTGCAAGTTTAAATAATTATGTTAAACCACAATTTAACAAAGAAGGAATAATTAAAATAAAATCAGGAAGGCATCCAATAGTTGAATCTTACATGAATGATGATTTTTTTGTTCCAAATGACACATATTTAGATAATAAAAAAGAAATGATTCACATAATAACTGGGCCTAATATGGCAGGGAAATCGACTTATATGAGGCAAGTTGCACTTATTACGATTATGTCTCATATAGGATCCTTTGTGCCAGCAGAGAGTGCAGATATTTCTTTAGTTGATAGAATTTTTACTAGAATTGGTGCAAGTGACAATCTTTCTAAGGGTCAGTCGACATTTATGGTTGAGATGAAAGAGGTTGCTGATATTATAGAAAATGCAACGTCAAAATCTCTTTTAATACTAGATGAAGTGGGAAGAGGTACTAGTACATTTGATGGTCTTGCAATTGCAAATGCAATAGTTGAATACATTGCAGAAAATATTAAAGCCAAAACACTTTTTGCTACTCATTATCATGAACTTGTGAATCTAGAAGAAAAATATGATTGTATAAAAAATCTTACTATTGCTGTAGATAGACAAGACGATGATATTATATTTCTTCGAAAAATTATAAATGGATTTACAAATAATTCCTATGGAATAGATGTTGCAAAACTTGCGGGGATTGACAATGTGATTATAAACAGGGCAAAGGAAGTTTTAGATGTAATAGAAAGAGAAAATAAAGATATAAGTATTGATGTAAATAAAGAATATATAAGACAAGAAAGTACAAATCAAGAAATTATAAATTTTGTAAATAAATTAAAAGAAATAGATATTTTGAAGATTAGTCCAATGCAAGCTTTTAATTTATTAAATGAAATTATAAATAAATCTAAGGAGTTAGAATGATTAGACTTTTAGATGACTCAACAATATCAAAAATTGCAGCAGGTGAAATAATAGAAAATTCAGCTTCTATTGTAAAGGAACTTGTAGAAAATTCCATAGATGCAGGTGCTGATGATATCTTGGTTGAAATAAGAGGCGAGAGTACGAATTTTATAAAAGTATCAGATAATGGTTCTGGTTTTTCAGAGGAAGACCTTAATCTTGCTTTTTTGCGTCACTCAACATCTAAGCTTGAAAAAATAGAAGATCTAGAGAAGTTGAGAACTCTTGGGTTTAGAGGAGAAGCACTTGCAAGCATTTCAAATATTTCAAAAATAAAATTAATGACTAAGACAGAAGATGAACTAGCAGGAAATTCTCTTTTAATTGAAAATGGGAAAATTATAAAAAATAATAAAATAGGAATGCCAAGAGGAACTACATTTATAGTTACTGATGTTTTTTATAATACACCTGTTAGAAAAAAGTTTTTAAGAAAAAATAATTCTGAAATTAATAATATAATTGATATTGTGCAAAAAATTGCTTTAAGTAACAATAATGTAAAATTCACACTTATTCGCGATGGCAAGACAATCTTAAATACAGGTAATGACAAAGATTATATAAATAGGATTTTTAGTATTTTAGGTTCAGAAATTGCGTCTTCTTTAAATGAAGGATTTTTTGAGTCAGAAAATTATAAGATAAAGGGATTTTTTTCTGATAATAAATTATTTAGATCAAATAGAGATAGTCAATATATTTTTATAAATGGTCGCTACATCAGGAATATAAATATTTCTAAAGCAGTTGAAAAAAATTATAATTCACTTATTCCACTAAATAGATATCCTGTATTTATTTTATATATTGACATTGATCCTAAACTAATTGATGTTAATATTCATCCTAAGAAGAATGAGGTAAAAATTTCTAATGAAAATATTTTGACAGCTCTTTTATCTGAAGTTGTACAAGAAGTAATTTTTCCTAATAGAAGTATTGGAGAGATAGAAATCGAAGATACGAAGAAAAATATAAATATTTTTGATATTTTTAACGAAAGTAAAGAATTAGATAGTGATATTCCAAATGACACTGATACAGCGGAAACTACAAATTTAAGGAGTCTTTGGGATATTGAAGGTAAATCTTTAGAAGAAAATTTAAATAGTCTAAGTAATTTTAAAGAAGACGATGTTTTATATAAAAAGGATAGTTTCAACAAGGTGACTTTTACAGATAAAGACTTTGCTAATGAGGAAAAAAGCTTTTTAGAACCTAATGAAAAAGGTCACATTGATGAAAAACTTTTAAATACAAAAATTGTGGGAATACTTTTTAAAACCTATATACTTTTAGAGAATAAAAGAGATTCAATTTGTTATATTGTAGACCAACATGCAGCACATGAAAGAGTAAATTATGAAAAATTTTTAAATATGTATTTAAATAGTGATATTGCTTCACAAATCTTAATTAAGCCAGAAATAATTGAATTAAATCAAGTTGAATACGATAAAATAGAAAATTACTTAGATTTATTTGTAAAACTTGGATTTAAAATAGAAGATTTTGGAGACAATACAATAGTTTTGCGTGAAGTTCCCATGATTTTTGGACTTCCAACTTATGTAAATTTTATAAGAGATATTATAGATTCTCTTGATAAAGACATCTCATCAAATTATGAAGCAGATTTATATAAAATAATGAAAAAGGCCTGCAAAGCATCTGTAAAAGCGGGAGATGATCTTTCAGATATGGAAGTCGAAGCTCTTATAAGAGATTTAAAAAATTGTGAAAATCCTTACACTTGTCCTCATGGAAGACCAACAGTTATAGAAGTTTCAAAGCACACTATTTCAAAATTATTTTTGAGGGAATAAAATGGAAAATTTAGTAATAATAACAGGCCCCACTGGAATTGGGAAAACTGAATTGTCACTTGAACTTGCGAAAAAATATAATGGAGAGATTATTTCAGCAGATTCTATGCAAATTTATAAAAAATTAAATATTGGAACAGCGAAAATTGATTTGAATAAAACGGATATACCTCATCACATGATAGATATAATTGATCCAGAAGATAAATTTTCTGTTGCTGATTTCAAAAAAGAAACAAAAAAAATTATTAGTAATATTAATACAAGAGGAAAGATACCATTCTTAGTTGGAGGAACTGGACTTTATATAAATTCAATTGTTTATAATTTAAACTTTACAGAGACTGAGCCAGATTATGAATATAGAATTAAGTTAAATCACTTATTAGAGAAAAATGGTAGTGAAGTTTTATATAATAAGCTTTTTGAAATTGACGAAGGTATGGCAAAAAAAATCCATAAAAACAATGGTCAAAGAATAATTAGAGCTCTTGAAATTTTAAAAAATGGAAATAAAAAAGAAGATAAATTTAGAGAGGAAAATGATGATTATAACTTAACTTACATTGGACTTAATATGGATAGAGATAAACTTTATGAAAAGATAAATAATAGAGTTGATTTGATGATAGATAAGGGTCTTGTGAAAGAAGTGAAAAGTTTAATTGAAAAGGGACTTGATAAAAACTCACAATCGCTTAAAGCTATTGGATATAAAGAAGTTATTTGGTATTTAGATGGTAAGATTTCCTATGATGAAATGATTGAATTAATAAAGAAAAATTCAAGACACTATGCAAAAAGACAACTAACTTGGTTTAGACGAGATGACAGAATAAAGTGGTTTGACAGAGAATCTGAGAATATTTTAAAATTATTAGAAGAATATATAGAATCTAAATTAGAAAATTAAAAACATTTAATTAGGCGACTTCGTCGTCTTTTTTCATTGCACTAAGTGCTTATTAATATTAAAATAAAATAAAAATAATAAATGGGAGATAAAATTGACAATATATAATAATTTATTTAAAAACGAATACAATATAGATGAAAAGATAATAAATTTTGTAAATAAAAATGAAGAAAAACTTCGAAAAGATTTCAAAAAATTTAGTGACATTGCTCAGTACAATCAAGTTAAAGTTTTAAAAGCTATGCAAGCTGAAAAATTAAAGTCTACAGATTTTAATTGGACTACTGGTTATGGCTATGGAGATGTTGGAAGAGATAAAGTCGAAAGTATTTATACGAAAATTTTCAAAACTGAAGATAGCTTAGTAAGATCAAATATAGTTTCAGGAACTCACGCTATAACAATTGCAATTAAATCAATTTTAAATCCAGGTGATCATTTTTTATCTGTCACATCAACTCCTTACGATACACTTCAAAAAGTAATCGGTCTTCGTGGAGATAATCCTGATTCGCTTATTAATAGAGGTTATGAATATTCTGAAGTGCCTCTTTTAAATAATAAGATTGATGTAAAAAATATTAGAAATTATATAAGAGAAAATACAACTCTTGTAATAATGCAAAGATCAACTGGATATTCAAATAGAAGAGCTTTTACAGTTGATGAACTTAAAGAGGCTGTAGATGAAGTTAAAAAAATAAATAGAAATATAAAAATTTTTGTAGATAACTGTTATGGAGAGTTTACAGAGTTAATAGAACCAAGTGAAATTGGAATAGATTTAATGGCAGGATCACTTATAAAGAATCCAGGTGGTGGAATTGCATACACAGGAGGATATATAACTGGAAAATCTAAATTTGTAAATCGTGCTGCAAATATTTTAACTGCACCAGGAATAGGCAAGGACTGTGGACTTACCTTTGGAATGACTAGACAAATACTTCAAGGATTATTTATGTCGCCAAAAATTGTTGAAGATGCATTAAGGGGAGCCACACTTTTTTCAAAATGTTTTGAAGAATTAGGATTTAAGACAATTCCATCAAGTGTGGATAAAAGAAGTGATATTGTAACTGCAATTGAACTTAAAAATCCAGATATACTAGAAACTTTTTGCAAATATATTCAATTTTCTTCTCCTGTTGATTCAGAATTTACACCAATGCCTTGGGATATGCCAGGATATGATGACAAAGTAATAATGGCAGCAGGAGACTTTATAGAAGGATCATCAATTGAACTTTCAGCAGATGGGCCAATGAGAGAACCTTATTATGTTTACTTTCAAGGAGGACTCTCTTACTATCATATTAAATTTGCACTAATTCATTTATTAAATGCCCTTGATAAAGAAAATTTAATTGTAATTTAATAGTGTTAAAATGTTTTTGTTGGTTTCTCATATTCTAAAATTAAGTCAAATTTAGTATTTTTATTTTCATTTTGATTACTAAATTTAATTGAATAATATAAAAATGTATAAAAAAATAACCTTACTGTATCATAACAGCAAGGTTATTTTTTAATTTATTTTTCTGTAAAGTCCAACAATTTTTCCTAATATATCAATTTTATCAAAATAAAGAGGCTCCATTGAATCATTTTCAGGTTGCAATCTAAATCTATTCTTTTCCTTATAATATGTTTTAATAGTTGCTTCATCATCTATTAAAGCTAAAACTTTTTCTCCATTTCTCGCAGAATTACATTTTTCAATTATTACATAATCTCCATCAAAAATTCCTGCATTAATCATGCTTTCCCCAGAAACCTTTAAAATAAATAATTCTTTATCTGTTGCAAATTCAATAGGAAGAGGCATTGTATCTTCAATATTTTGAACTGCCAATATAGGTGCACCAGCTGTAACTTTTCCTACTATGGGAACATCAACAGTTTTTTTCTTTAACATTAAAATGTCATCATCTTGAGGAACTATTTCAATAGCTCTAGTTTTTGAAGCATCTTTTTTTATATAATTTGTACTTTCAAGCTTTTCAAGAGCATAATAAACAGTAGAAGTAGATTTAATATTACATCCTGAACAAATTTCACGAACAGTTGGGGGATAGGATTTTGATTCAATAAATCTCTTAATAAAAAATAAAATTTCAAGTTCTCTTTGGTTTAAATCTTCGTACATAGATTTCCTCCTTATTTATATTAATATAATAATATCACATTTAAACAGGTATTTCAAACTAAAGTTTAAATAAATAAAAATGAGCTATTGACAAAATAGAACTAAAGTTGTAACATTTGTTTAGAACTGTTATTTGATACTTTTGTTCGAAATAAAGGTTTAAACTTTAGTTAAAACAAAATATTTTTATTGAGGAGATTTTATGAAAAAAATTATTATCAAAAAGAAAAAAGTTTTGTTATTTTTATTGTTAATATTTATATTTAATTCAGGCTTAATGGTTATAGATTCAGAATATATGAATTATTTAGATGATTCTAATTTAACTTATGATGTTTATACTGTAAAAAAAGGAGATACACTTTGGACTATATCTGATAGATATGAATATAACAATAAAATGAACTTTGTAATGGAAATTGAAAAATTAAATAATATAACTTCTTATGAATTAAAGCCTGGGTATAAAATAGCAATACCTATTTATGAAAATAAATAGATTATAGTTACACACATCTTTCTGTTTGACTTATTCTTTTAAAAGATATACAATTATTTTAAGGCTTATGCCTAAATATGATTTTAAATTGAAACATGAAAACTAAATAGGAGGTGTGTATGAATGGGTTTTAGTACTTTAATATCTATTATTATTGGTATTATTGGTGTAGCATGTGGTTATGCCATTAGAAAATATATTTCTGAAGGAAAAATAAAAAATGCTGAAGAATTATCTAAGAAAATGATTTATGATGCTGAAAATCAAGCTCAAACACAAAAGAAACTTTTACTTGTAGAAGCTAAGGAAGAAATTCAAAAGTTAAGATCTGAACAAGAAAATGAAGCTAAAATTAGAAGAGCAGAAATCAAAGAATTAGAAAATCGGATTTTATCTAAAGAAAAGTCACTTGATAAAAAATCAAATCAAGTTGAACGAAAAGATGAAAAACTTAATAAGAAATTGGAAGGCTTAAGAGAAAAAGAAGATCAAGCTGATGAACTTATTAAAAAGAGAGAAGAAGAACTTCAAAGAGTTGCCGGTCTTACTAAAGATGAAGGTAAAGAAATCTTACTTAGCGAACTGAAAAAAGAAATCACAAATGAGTCAGCACTTATTATTAAAGAAAATGAAAATAGGATAAGAGAAGAATCTGGAAAATATGCAAGAAATATAATTGCACAAGCTATTCAAAGATGTGCAGCTGATCAAGTTGCTGAGTCTACTGTCGCCGTTGTTAGTCTTCCAAATGATGAGATGAAAGGAAGGATTATTGGCAGAGAGGGTAGAAATATTAGAGCAATTGAATCAATAACTGGAGTTGATCTTATTATAGATGACACTCCAGAGGCTGTGGTTTTATCTTGTTTTGATCCAATTAGAAGAGAAATTGCAAGAGTGGCTCTTGAAAAATTAGTAAATGATGGAAGGATTCATCCTACTAAGATAGAGGAAACTGTTGAAAAAGCAAGAAATGAAGTTGAAACAATTATCAAAGAGTCAGGAGAACAAGCAGCTTATGATGCTGGCGTGCATGGACTTCATCCAGAAATTATTAAATATCTTGGAAGACTTAAATATAGGACAAGTTACGGACAAAATAATCTTAAACACTCTGTCGAAGTTTCTGAAATTGCTGGAATTTTAGCTAGCGAAATTGGAGCTGATGTTAAGCTTGCTAAAAGAGGCGGTCTTCTTCACGATTTAGGAAAATCAATTGATAGAAATCTTGATGCTCCTCATGTAGATATAGGAGTTGAAATTGCAAGAAAATATCATGAATCTGAATATGTAATTAATGCAATAGAATCTCACCATGGAGATGTAGAGCCTAATTGTGTAGAATCTGTACTAGTTCAAGCAGCTGATGCTATTTCTGCTGCAAGACCAGGAGCTAGACGAGAAACTGTTGAATCTTATATTCAAAGGCTTGAAAAGCTTGAAGAAATTGCGAATGAATTTGAAGGAATTGAAAATTCTTATGCTGTTCAAGCTGGTCGAGAAATTCGAATAATAGTAAAACCTGAAAAAATCTCTGAGGCAGAAATTACTATTACTGCTAGAGAAGTTGTAAAAAGAATAGAATCTGAGCTAGATTTCCCTGGACAAATTAAAGTCAATGTCATAAGAGAAACTAGAGCAGTTGAATACGCTAAATAAAGAAAGCCTGACATTTGTCAGGTTTTTGTTTTGTATTTGGAGGTGATAAAATTTGATTAATTCGAATTTAATAGACGATTTTTTAGACTATATGAAAGCTACCAAAGGCTCTTCTGATAATACAATTAGAGAATATTATTATGATCTTAGAATTTTCGTAAGATTTATAAAAAGAAGAAAAAATCTTGCAGAAGGAATAGAAAATTTTGATGATATACCTGTTGAAGATATTACTCCAGAGATTTTAGAAAGTGTAACTAAACAAGATATTTATGCTTACAATGCTTTTTTGGAAAGAGAACGAAAAATTTCCAATAGATCTAAATTTAGAAAAATATCTTCTGTTAGAAGTTTTTATAATTATTTATATTCAAAGATTGAAGTTATAAAGAAAAATCCAATTATAGATATTGACATGCCAAAAATTGAAAAGACACTTCCAGTTTACTTAACCTTAGATGAAAGTTTAAATCTATTGAAAACCATTGAAAAATCTAAAATGAAATTAGTTTATAAGAAAAGAGATTATGCAATAGTTACTTTATTTTTAAATTGCGGAATGCGTCTTTCTGAACTTTCAGGAATCAATATTTCACATCTAAAAGAAGATAATACTTTAAAAGTAATAGGAAAAGGTAATAAAGAGAGGACAATTTATCTAAATGAGGCTTCAGTATATGCAATTCAAGAATATTTGAAGTTAAGACCTCAAATTGAGGATGATGCTTTATTTCTTTCAATGAGAGAACAGAGAATGAGCAATAGATCAATTCAGCATATGATTGAAAAACATATGAAAAATTCTGGTCTTGATACAAATAAATATTCTGCTCACAAATTAAGGCATACTGCGGCAACACTTTTATATGAATATGGCAATGCCGATATAAGGTCTCTTCAAGAAATTTTGGGACACGAGTCTGTCAATACAACTGAAATTTATACTCATGTGAATAAAAAATCATTGAAAAAAATGGTAGAGTCTAATCCACTTGCAAATATTAAAGATGAAAATAATAAATAGTCAAATCAGGAGGAAAAAATGAAAAAATTAAGATCATTATTGTCAATAGGAATTATGTCAGTTGTTCTATCTACATCTGTTTTTGCAGCAGGTAAACTTCCAAAAAGTGCTTTAGATCAAAATGTAAATATATATATTAATAATTCTTTGCAGTCTATACCAGAAGATATGGGAAGAGCGTATTTAGACAAAAATACTGATAGAGTTATGGTTCCAATAAGATACATTTCTGAAAATTTAGGAGCAAAAATAAATTTTTATCAAAAAAATCAATCAAATACTAGAGGGATTTTAATAGGAGCAATAGATGTACTAGTTGAGCTTGATATAGATTCTACAAAAGCTAAAGTTAATAAAAATGGTCAAGAATCAATTGTAAATCTCGATTCTGCCGCTATATTATGTGATGGTAGGACTTATGTTCCAATAAGATTTATCTCTGAAACTCTTGGTCTTGATGTAGAGTGGAAAAATGACTCTGTTTATATCTCTGGATCTTTTAAAACAAAAGGAGCTAGATATGGGCACGAAGAAAACAGCGTGGAATCCTCTGGAGATTCAAAAATAAAAAATAATGACAAAAATAAAGTATCTAATAAATTAGAAAAGATAGAAGAAAAAAATAATAAAGATAATTCAAATTCATTATTTGATTAAAAACTAATAAAATTTATAGTTAATGATTTAGTAATTATAAATTTATATAATTGATGAATTAAACAATAGTTGATAGAAGAGATGAGTTCATTATAAATAAAATTTTAAATATAAAGTCCAAAAATAGTCACAAAATGATAATTTTGTGACTATTTTTTATGTAATTTTTATAAAACTACAATTAATCCATGTATCTTAATCATTTTAATAATTATAAAATTACATTAGATTAATATTTATTCAATGTAATATAATTATAACATAAAAATTATTTTTTAGTTTAATCTCAAAACTCAAATTAAATTATGTTATGAATATTCTTTTGTAACTTAAAAACTATTGTTGTTCTTATTTAATAATGTTAAATTATATATTTTATTATACCATCTGTATTCAAATTTATCTTTAAGTGAAATGTACGTTTAGTGCATTTGTTCTAAAATTTATTTTCTAACTTATAAAATTATGTTATAATTATTTTTAGGTGATTAAATGTCTTTAGACGGTACTGTTATAAAAAATTTAGTTTATGAAATAAAAAATGAAATTGTAAATGGAAGAATTGATAAAATATATCAAAAAAATAATGACTTACTTATAAATATTAGGGCTCATGGAGAAAAAAAGAGGCTATTTATTTCCCTTTCTGGAAGTCCAAGAATGTATTTTAGTAACGAATTATTTGATAGTCCACAAAATCCTCCAGCTTTTTGTATGCTTCTTAGAAAACACCTTGAAAATAACCAAATTATCAGTGTTTGCCAATATAAAATGGATAGAATTATAAAAATTTTAGTTAAATCCAAGGATGAATTAGGTGAATTTAGTGAAAAAGCTTTAGTTATAGAATTAATGGGAAAACATTCAAATGTTATTTTAATTGATAACGATTCTAAAAAAATAATTGATTCTCTTATTAGAGTGAATTTCAATGTGTCTAGAGTAAGAGAAATTCTTCCAGGACTATTTTATAATCCAGAAGATATATCAAATGGATTTGATCCAACTAAAACTGAAAATATTGCTAATGTAATTACAAAATCTGAAAAAAATTTGAACTTAAAGTCTTTTTTTATAAAGTCTTTTACTGGTATAAGTCCTCAAATGTGTACAGAAATTGAAAGTAGATGTTACATAGATTTTAAAAGGACTTTAGCATCTCTATCTGAAAATGAAATAATTAATATAGATAATACGTTTTTGCAAATTTTTAGAGAAGTTAAAAATAATAATTTTACTCCAATAAAAATTTATAGAGACGGTATTTTTAAAGACTTCTATTCAATTGATTTAGAATCAATTAGCGCTAAAGACAAAATAAAGGTTGATAGTATCTCTTCTCTATTAGAAGAATTTTATAATTCTAAATTTTTAAGAGATTCATTAGGTTCTAAAAGCAGTGAGCTAAGAAAATCTATAAACAAACAAATTAATAAACTATCTAAAAAAGTTTCTAACCAATCTAATGAATTAAATATTGCATTAAATCGTGAGCAATTTAAAGTCTATGCAGATTTATTATCTTCTAATTTTCATAAAATAAAAAAAGGAGATAATTCTGTTGTTGTTGAAAATTTTTATAATGAAATGGAATCTATAGAAATTCCTCTTGATCCGAAATTAGATGGTCCATCCAATGCTTCTAAATACTATAAAAAATATTCAAAACTTAAGAATGCAGCAATTTTTTTAAATGAACAAATAGAAATGGGAAACTCTGAAATAAATTATCTAAAATCTATACTTTTAAACATAGATTTTGCACAAACACCTGATGAAATAGATGAACTTTACGAGGAATTAGAAAAATCTGGATATTTAAAAAAGAAAAATAAAAATAAGAAAAATAAGAAAAAAGATTCAAAAGAAAATTATATTAAAATAAAAACAGATGATGGTTTTGATATATATATAGGTAAAAATAATATACAAAATGATTATTTAACTTTAAAAAAGGCAAATAAAAATGACCTTTGGTTTCATGTTAAAGATGCCCCAGGTTCTCATGTGATATTGAAAAATGATAATAGAGAGTTTTCAAATAAAGCACTTTTAAGTGCTGCAAAACTTGCAGCAAAATATAGTTCTCTTTCTAAATCGCAAAATATCCCCGTTGATTACACTTTTAAAATGAATGTAAAAAGACACCCAGCAAAAAAACCTGGTCTTGTTACTTACACAAGTTATAAAACAATAAATATAAATCTATAAAAAAAGAATAAGGTGCTTCCCTTATTCTTCATCTTCGTCTAATATATTAAGTCTAGTTAGAACTAATTTATAACCATCTGCCCCATAATTTAAAGATCTATTAATTCTTGAAATAGTGGCAGTAGATGCACCAGTTTCATTTTCGATATCATGATAAGTTTTATTCTTTACAAGTAATTTCACAACTTCTAGTCTTTGTGCAATTGCTTGTAATTCTTTTACAGTACAAATATCTTCAAAGAATCTATAACATTCTTCTACATTTTCTAAAAGTAAAATAGCTTCAAATAAGCCATCTACATCTCTACTTTTTATTTTTGAGTCGTAAATCATTACACTTTCTCCTCCTACTTAAAGTAAATATACTAAAATATATGAACAATTAGTATTTCCACTAATATATTAACAATTTTACTAACTAAAGTCAAGATTAAAATCATTGATTATATACACTTACTTCGCTTATACCTTTTTTATTTTTAACTTGAAACGCTTTGTCGCATATTTGAGATAAATGAGAATTATGTGTAACCATAATTATTTGTCTATCAAATAAATTGCTAGATTTTTTTAAGAACTCTCCCAAATTAAAAATATAATCATCACTCACATGCTTACCAGGTTCATCTAAAATTAAAGGACCAGATAATTTTGGTTGATTTAATTCAACAAAAGCAATTCTAAGCGCAAGTGAAATAACATCTACAATTCCACCACCTCTTGCTATTTCAGGTTTTGTCTTGACACTGTACCCTTCTGGATAATTACTTCTGACAAAAAATTCTGCAACAGGCACAGATCGAGATTCTGAAAGCTCTATTAAAAATTCAATATCAGTTTCAAAAATAAATTGGAGACATTTTGTTACAGTATCTTCTATTTGTCTTTTAGATTGTTCTCTTGCAAATTCAGATGTTTTCTGAAATAAAAGTGAAACTTGCGTGAGTACATCTTCGTATTTTTGCTTCTCTTCTAATTCATCATTGATTTTATTTAACTGTTCAGTTAAAATTTCTACTTTGCCCTCTTCACTTACAATTTTATTGTTTAATTTATTTAATTTTAAATCAAGCTCTTTTAAATCCAAAAAAATCACAACCTAGGCATTAAATCATCGGCTTGTTTAAATAGATTATCTATTTCGTCTTTTAAACGTTCACTTTCACTCTCGAGATCTTCAGGTTTTATACCAAGTTTTTCAATCTCTTCTAGCAAATCCTTCTTCTGTGTGTTTAATTGTTCAAGTCTTGCTTCAGACTTATACTTCATGTTTTTTAATCTATCTAATTGGTCTTTTAAATTCTTTAAATTTTCTTCGTAATTCATTTAATCATTCCTCAAATGGTTTTTAATATGTTGTGCTGAATCCTTAGTTATAGTACTGTAACAAAAAGGACAAACTCCCAAATCTAAAATTGTTTTTTCATAAATATCAGTGTTATTTTTTATATCATAATTTAGTTTATTAATAGTTTTTCTTTCTCTTTCAATTTCAATAGATTTATTATCTAAATCATTTAATAATTTCTCTAAACTATTTAATAATAATACATTGGCAGTAATCTTTTGGAAAATTTCATCTAAAGCTTCATTATTTGTAAAATTCTTTATATATTCTTTTCCGCAGTCTAAACTAGTTTGAATCTTTTTCAAATTTTCACTATTATTATGAATTAAATAGTATTCATTTAAATTAGTTTCAATTTTTTTTATTAAATTTTCTATTTTTTCAGCATTTTTAAAATTTTCAATTTCAGTATTTGTCTTATAAATAGATTTAGAGATTTTAGTAAAAGTTTTATTTAAACTTTCGTATAATGCCAAATTATCTTTTTTTCTATTTATGGCGTGTATAACATCAGAATATTTTTCTAAGTTTTTTAGTTTATTTAAATCATTTTTTACAGAAATAATTTCAGTATCAGTATTATTATATTTATATAAAAGATTTTCAAAATTATTTTTCTTCAAAGTATATACTTTAAGTTTTTCATATATTAAGTCTATATTCTCTAAATTCTTTAGTTTGTTAATTAAATTAACATTCTCTTTTATTTCACTTTTATTAGTATTATAAACCTTTTTTAAGTGAGAAACATTTTCCAATCTAGATTGAAGCTCATATATATTATTTCTAATTTTTAAAATTTTTTCATATTTTAATTTATAATTTTCAATATATTCAAATTCTTTTATTTTGTTTTCAAGTTCTTTTTTAGATAAATTGAGAGAATCAATATCCTGTCTTATTCTTTTATTATCTTTGACAACACTTCTTAGAGCATCATCTAAATAATTTACTCCAAGAAGTCTTCCAATTGCAGAAGCTCTAAATGAAGGTTGTTCATTTAAAAGAAAGGGACCATCAAGTTGTTCTGCTATATTTAAAATAACTTTACTATTAGAACTATCGAGAGTCACCTTATACATATTAGTAATATCAGATATTTCTTTTGGAACGTCAACTCCAAATCCTTCAAAAAGCCTTTCATTTCCTGAAGTGTCTAATAAATAATAAGAGTTTTTTGAAGGCGTCTTTTTTCTTTGAACCACAACTCCATTGGAAAAAACGACTTTAACAGAAACATCTCTTTCTCCCTGTCTAATAAAATAGTCACCCTTAGGTTCATTATATAAAGCCCATTTTATAGCTCTCAATATTGCAGTTTTGCCTACATCAGAATTTCCTAAAATTACATTTAATCCTCGATCAAATCTCATTTCTGTATAATCGTGAGACTGAAAATTATTAAGTTCAACTTTTTTTATATATATCATTAATAGTCAGCTCCATCTATTTGAGCTTTTTCCACTCTTTTTAAGGCTTCTTTTTTTACATTATCAGAAATATTCTCGCTCTTAGATATTTTTAAAAGCAAATCAAAAATATCTAAACTTCTATAATCTGAAGTAGAATCAATAATTTCTTTAAATTCAGCGAGTTTTATACCTTTAAATTGATGCCTTTCCATCTCGGATCTGTCTAGAATTTCTTCTCCTGGTTTAGCAGATTTTAAATATCTATTTTCTATTTTTATACCATCATTTAAAGTGATAATATTCACTTTAGGTTTTCGTGAAATTTCCGCCTTAGAATTTGAAATCCTCATCAAAGCCCCTGGATTGACAAAATATTTGTTATCTATTTTTACAGTATTAAATCCAAAATGATAATGTCCAGCTAAAGTAATGTCAGCTTTAGTGTCTTTTATATCATCAATTAAAGTGTGAGAAACTTCTTTAATGAAAGGTTTATCAATGAGAAAGCCATGAGTCATATGAATAGAATATTTACAAGAACTATCGACTTCATCAATAATGTAATTTTTACGATTTTCTTTTTCGTCCATAGAATAAACATAAGGCGAACCAGTGAGTTGGACTCTAATATCTTTTTCTAGAATTATTTTTTTATAATTTACCAAATTCATAACTCCAAGATTGCACAAAAGTCCAAGCATTGTTCTATCTAATGTATCAGGATTATGGCCAAAAATATCATGATTCCCACTTATTATATATATGGGAGCTTTAAAATCTTGAAATATCTTTGCAAATTCAGAAACTATACTGACAGAAACATCTGGCCTATCAAATAAATCTCCACCATGTAGAACAAAATCTATTTTTTCTTCTTTTACAATATTAGAAATTTCATTTAATTTGTCTTTTAAAGTTTCGTGATAATCATCTAGTCTATTTTGAGGACTAGTACCTCTAATATGAGTATCTGTAAAATAAAGTAATTTCAAGAAATCACGCCTTATTCACCATCTAGAAAATTTTCAGAAGCAGTTTCATCATTTTCATCATCTAATAAATTGTAATGAACTCTCACTTTATGTTCAATTTCATCTAAAAGGTCTTGATGTTCTTCTAAATAATCTTTTGCATTTTCTCTTCCTTGTCCAAGCCTTTCTTCTTCGTAAGAATACCAAGCTCCAGCTTTTTTTACTATATCTGCTTCTGCAGCTACATCTAAAATATTGCCTGTTTTTGAAATACCTTTCCCATACATTACATCAAATTCCGCTTGTCTAAATGGTGGAGCAATTTTATTTTTTACAACTTTTACTCTAACTCTATTTCCAACTATTTCGTCACCTTTTTTTATGTTTTCTGACCTTCTAATGTCAAGTCTAACTGAAGAATAAAATTTTAAAGCTCTTCCACCTGTTGTAGTTTCAGGATTGCCAAACATTACTCCAACCTTTTCTCTAAGTTGATTTATAAAAACTACAGTACATTTAGACTTATTAATTGCTCCAGTGAGTTTTCTAAGTGCTTGAGACATAAGTCGTGCCTGAAGACCTATTTGTGTTGCACCCATTTCACCATCAATTTCTGCCTTAGGAACTAGTGCTGCAACAGAATCAATAACTACTAATTCAACAGCATTTGATCTAACCAAAGCTTCTGTAATTTCTAGAGCTTGTTCTCCTGTATCTGGTTGTGAAATAATTAAATTTTCAATATCTACACCTAAATTTTTTGCATACCCAGGATCAAGTGCGTGTTCAGCGTCTACAAAGGCTCCAGTTCCCACCATTTTTTGTGCTTCAGCAAGCATATGAAGAGCTAAAGTAGTTTTTCCAGAAGATTCTGGTCCATAAATCTCAATAATTCTTCCCTTTGGAATACCACCTATGCCAAGAGCTATATCTAGAGCGAGAGAGCCTGTTGGTATAGAATCAATATCAAGCCTCACATCATCTCCAAGAATCATGACAGATCCTTCACCATACTGTTTTTCAATTTTTGATAAAACATTGTGTAGAGCATCTTGTTTTTCTTTGTTTAGTTTTTCGTTATCAATTTTATTATTTTTCATATTTACTCCTTAAAATTTTTTCTAAGAACAAAAAGTATTTGTGATAATACTCTATTCACAGTGCTCATTCTTATTTTATTTCTATCTCCATTAAAAAAATAATGTTTAACATAATAGTCATCATCTGAAAAATAAATACATGTATATACATTTCCAACTTCAGTTTCAGAAGAGTTTGGCCCAGCCTCTCCAGTTGTTGCAACACCTATATTAGATCCAGATTTATTTTTTATTCCTTTTGCCATCTCATAAGCTGTTTCATAACTAATGGCACCATGCTCTTTTAAAGTTTTTGTAGGAACAGAGAGATTTTTATTTTTTGAATCATTAGAATAAGTAACGAAAGAAGTTTCCATGACCTTTGAAGCCCCACTTATATCAGTTATTGCTGAACTAAGCATTCCTCCAGTAATTGATTCTGCAAAGGAAATTTTTAAATTATTTTTTCTCAAAATTCTAACAATTTGTTCAGATACATCTTCATTATTTTCAGAATATACATGAGTATTAAATTCAGAATAAAGGGATTCTACAACTTTTTGAATTGATGTAGTTAAAATGTCTTTTTCTTTATCTTTTCCAATTATTTTGACTTCTGTGTAAGTTCCGTGAGCAAATGTATTTATACTTACATTTCTGTCAAAGTTCATTTTTCTAATTCTATCTTCTATTATAGACTCTCCAAGACCAATAATGTCTACTGATTTTACGATTATATTATCTTCAGTAAAAGATTTATTTGAAAGATAAAAGTCAAGCATAGGTTCCATTTCATTAGGCGGACCAGGTAATAAAATTATTTTTTTACCTTCAAATTCAATAGATTCTCCTAGAGCAACACCCCAATTGTTTTCAATTTTTTCAGAGCCTTCAATTAACATAACTTGTTTTAAATTATTAGGAGTCATTGTACTTCTATACTTTGAGAATCTATTTTCCATTTTCAATTTTTCTTCTTCATCTACATAGATGGGTCTATTTAAAAATTTTGCCACTGCTTCTTTTGTAATATCATCCTCAGTTGGACCTAGACCTCCACTAATAATTATTAAATCAGAATTTTTAGTGCAATAATTTAGTTCTCTTACAATCTCATCTAAGTTGTCATCAACAGAAACTTGTCTAATAATTTCTATTCCGATATCTGTTAATTTTTCCGATATATATTTTGAATTTGAGTTTAAAATAGATCCTATTAAAATCTCTTTTCCTATTGTCAATATTGAAGCTTTCATAAATCACCTTAAATATTATCCAAATCAAGAACTTTTTTATTCTTAATAATATAATCTGCTCCGGATATTACTGTAAAAATAACTGCTAAATAAAATATACCCATTCCTGTATGTCTTAGAGATTGAACTCCCGTTAAAAGTAAAATATTAGAAATTAGTTGAGTAACAGTTTTAAATTTTCCAAGGGGGCTTGCAGCTATCGTAATATTTTCTGATGCAGCTATAATCCTAAAACCAGTTATAGTAAATTCTCTTGCAATTATTATAATTACTGCCCATGCAGGTATCTCATCAAAACTAACAAGCATAATCATTGCGGAGCATACAAGAATTTTGTCAGCAAGAGGATCTGCAAATTTTCCAAAATTAGTTACTAAATTATCACGCCTTGCAAGGTATCCATCTAAAAAATCTGTAAAAGAAGCAATCGCAAATATTAAAGTTGCAATTATTCTTGAACCATTAAAATCTAAATACATAAATATTATAAAAATAGGAACCATAAGAGTTCTCAAAAGTGTCAATTTGTTTGGAGTATTCATATTACATCACCTACTAAATCATAATCTAAAGTATCTACAATATTTACATTTATAAAATTTCCAATTTCTAAATTCTTATCTGAAAAAACATAGGTAACTCCATCAATTTCTGGTGCATCCATGTATGTTCTTCCAACATAATTATTTTCATCAATTTTTTCTTCTATTAAAACTTCTAAATTTTTACCTAAGTTTTTAGAAAGTAGTTCTCTTGAAATTTCACTTTGAATATACATTATTTCTTCTTTTCGAGTTTTTTTAGTATTTTCATCTATTTGTTTTCTCATAAGTGAAGCTTTTGTCCCTTCTTCCTTAGAATATTCAAAAACTCCTAATTTATCAAATTTTGTTTTTTCTACAAAATCAACTAATTCTTTAAAATCATTGTCACTTTCCTCTGGAAATCCGACAATAAGTGTTGTTCTTATTATAATTTCTGGTACTGATTTTCTCAATTCATTAATTGTTTTTATTATATGATCTTTATTAGTTTTTCTTTCCATATTTCTTAAAACATTATCGGAAATATGTTGTAATGGCATATCGACATATTTTAAAAGCTTTTCGTTATCTCTAAATTCTTCAATTAAATCTTCTGTAAAATGATCCGGATATAAATACATAACTCTTATCCATTTTAGATTTTCTATTTTAGAAATTTCTTTAATTAATTTTGCAAGAGAATATTTAGAGTAAAGATCAATACCATAATCAGTAGTATTTTGTGCTATTAGAATAATCTCTCTTGTACCTTTTTCTACTAAGTATTCAACTTCGGAATAAATATCTTCAATTTTTCGAGATCTATTCTTCCCTCGAAGTGATGGAATTATACAATAAGAACAATTATTGTTACATCCCTCAGATATTTTTACATATTCTGTAATATTAACAATCTCTTTTTTAACACCTTCAATATATGCTGAATTTAAATTGTCAGTTTTTACAAAAATATTTCCTTTAAGACTTCTATCTAAAAGTTCATTAATATAATTTATGTTACCAGTCCCAATAATTCCATCAATTTCAGGTATTTCTTTCAAGAGTTCTTCAGGATACCTTTGTGCCAAACAACCAGAAAGTAGAACTTTTTTGCACTTTCCACTTTTTTTATATTCAATAGATTCCAAAATAGTGTCAATAGATTCTTCCTTAGCAGCATCAATAAATCCACAAGTGTTTACTATCAATATATCAGCATCATTTGGATTATTTACCATTTTATATTTATCTCTATTCAGAAGAGAATACATCATAGAAGAATCCACTTCATTTTTTGAACATCCGAGTGTAACTATATGCACATTATTCATCTTTATCACCTAAAATTATTTCTATTTCATCCTTAGTTTTTAAAAGTTTTCTAGGCTTTGATCCTTCATGAGGACCAATTATTCCCATTTCTTCCATTTGATCTACAATTCTTCCAGCTCTTGAATATCCAACTTTTAATTTTCGCTGTATATAAGATATAGATGCCTGTTCATCATTAATTATAAGTTCAACGGCTTCTTTGAAAAGAGGATCTTTATCATCATCAATTTTAACTTTTTTGTTTTCAATTGCCTTTTCAATTTTAGATTCCACGTTGTTTTTTATTTGATTATTATTTTTAACAAAATCTACAACTCTTTCAACTTCAGCATCACTTATGAAAGCACCTTGAATTCTTTTTGGTTTAGGGTACTTACTAGGATAAAATAACATATCCCCCTTGCCTAAGAGTTTTTCAGCTCCTCCCATATCTAGGATAGTCCTGGAGTCAACAGAAGATGCCACAGCAAAAGCAATTCTGGAAGGAATATTTGCTTTTATTGTACCTGTTATTACATCGACTGAAGGTCTTTGTGTTGCCAAAATTAAATGCATACCGGCGGCTCTTGCTTTCTGTGCAAGTCTTGCAATATATTCTTCTATCTCTTTTGACGCCACCATCATAAGATCAGCAAGTTCATCTACTATAATCAGAATTTTAGGTAATTTTTCATCTTCCCTACCTTGTTCTGTCATTTTTATATTGAACCCTTTCAAATCTCTAACATGATTTTCTGCAAATAACTCATATCTTTTTTCCATTTCATCAACAGCCCAATTTAAAGCAAAAGCTGCTTTTTTTGGATTAGTTACTACATCAATTAAGAGATGAGGTATTCCATTATAAACACTAAGTTCGACAACTTTAGGGTCAATTAACATTAGTTTTACATCTTTTGGCGATGATTTATAAATAATGCTAGTTATAATTGAATTTATACAAACTGATTTACCAGAACCTGTCGCTCCAGCTATTAAAAGATGAGGCATATCTTCTATTCCCGACAATAGAATATTTCCCTCAACATCTTTACCCAAAGTTAGTGGAATTTCTGACTTAATATTTTTAAATTCTCTTGAATCAATTAGTTCTCTAAGAGAAACTGCATCTTTTTCTTTATTTGGAACTTCTATGCCAACAACGGTTTTCCCAGGAATAGGAGCTTCAATTCTAAGGTCTGAACTTGCAAGAGCCATTGCAATATTATCACTTAATCCTACAATTTTAGACAACTTTATTCCAGGAGCTGGTTTTAATTCATATGAAGTAATTACAGGGCCGCGATTTATAGCTACAACTTTTGCATCAATACCAAAGTTTTTCATTGTTTCTTCAATAATTTTTCCCTTTTCAATTACTTCATTTTTTGAAAATCGTCCTTTTACCTTTGCAAAGTCAAGCAATGCAATATCAGGATAAGTATAAATAAATTCTTCTTTATTTTTATTTTCTATATCATCTTTTATAGTATCTTTGACATCTTCTATTTCTAATACTTGAAAATCTGTTAAATTGTTGTCAACATTCTTATTTTCTCGACTTCCTAATTTATTAGTTTCAATACTTTCATCAGAATAATCTTTAATAATTAAATTTTCTGTAAAAATTTCTTCTTCTGAATTATAATGATTAGTTCCAGAAGTTGATAAATCTTTTCTTTTTTTCCCTTTTTCTTTTAATTTTTCTTTTTCCAATTTTTTTCTTTGCTTTTCTTTTAGTTTTAGCTCTCTTTCAGATTTCTTTTCTTGAAAATTTTTCTTTTTATCCTCAAAATATTCTCCAATATCTTCTGCAAACATAATTATTTGATCTATATTTATTTTAAGCATAAAGTAAATTGACGCTATAATTATAATTCCAAGAACTAAATAAGTGCCTAGTGACCCTAAAAGTTTATATGAAAAAAATCCAAAGATAGCACCTATGACTCCTCCGCTTCTTGTTATGTCCATATATTCAGTGGATTTAATAATTCTGTCAATTAAAGTCATGTCTGTGTCTTTTGAACCGTCTAAAAAGATTAAAATACACAAAAATATTACAAGAGAACAAGTTATATATCTTTTCATATGAAGTTTTGTAGAAGTTAAATTAAAAAGAATACCCCAAAAGATTAAAAGAAGCGGAATCAAAAAGTTTGCAGAACCAGCTATAACTGAAAATAATTTATAAATTAAACTGCCAATTAATCCCATATTCTGACTGTAAAGAGAAATAAAAAATACTATTCCAATTACTATTAAAAATAGTCCCATAATTTCTTTGCCAGAAGTGCTGCTAGAACGATTATTTCTTTTTTTTACTTTTTTTGTACTTTTTTTCTTAACATTTTTGTTTTTTACCACGAAGATAGCACCTCATTAATATTATAACAATTTGTGCTCTTAAAGACCAGTGTGACCAAATCCTCCGTCACTTCTTTTGGTGTTATTTATTTTTTCAACTTCTTGTATTTCTGGGATTTCTATTTTCATAAATACGAGTTGCGCAATTCTTTCCCCATCTTTTATTACAACAGTTTCTTTACTCATATTTATTAAAATTATTTTTAATTCTCCTCTGTAATCTGAGTCAATAGTACCAATTCCATTTGGAAGACCCAGACCTTTTTTTAATGCGAGCCCAGATCTAGCTCTTACTTGTGCTTCATATCCCTTTTCAAATTCAAGAAATAATCCAGTTGGAACTAATACCCTATCAAAAGGTTCTATAATTAATTCGTCATCTAAATTAGCTCTCAAATCCATGCCAGATGATCCAGAGGTTTCATATTCTGGTAAAGGATGCTTACTTTTATTTATAATTTTTAATTTCATAAAATCTCCTTTAAAAAATCGCATTAAAATATATATTAATGCGACTGAATTTTTATACTATTTATCTTGTTCTTCTTTACTATCTTCTCTTTTTAGAATAGCTTTCCTTGAAAGTGAAATTTTTCCAGTTTCATCAGAAATATCTATTACTTTAACATCAACAGTATCTCCAACTTTTAAAACATCTTCTACATTTTTTATTCTTTCATGGGCAATTTCTGATATATGCAAAAGTCCTTCCGTTCCTTTTTTAATTTCAACAAAAGCACCAAATTTCACAATTTTTTTAACTTTTCCAGTGTAAACTTCTCCAACTTCTATATCCTTAACAATATCTTCTATAATTGATATCGCTTCTTTTGCCTTATCATCATCATCGGAAAGTATGGAAATTCTTCCATCATCATCAATATCGATTTTAACACCAGTTTGTTCGATGATTTTATTTATAATTTTTCCACCAACACCTATAACTTCTCCAATTCTTTCAGGATCAATTGAAATCATATGAATTATTGGTGCATATTTAGAAAGTTCTTCTCTTGGTTTTTCTATTGTAGTTGCGATGTGATCAAGAATTTCAAATCTTGCAACCTTAGCTCTTTCAAGAGCAACTTCTAATATTTCTTTTTTTATTCCTTCAACTTTAATATCCATTTGAATAGCTGTTATACCTTTTCTAGTTCCAGCTACTTTAAAGTCCATATCTCCGAAGTGATCTTCAAGTCCTTGTATATCTGTTAAAATTTTTATTATTCCATTTTCTTCTATTAATCCCATGGCAATACCTGCAACTGGTGCTTTTATAGGAACTCCTGCATCCATAAGTGCAAGTGTAGAACCACATATAGAGGCTTGTGAAGATGATCCATTAGAAGATAATACTTCAGATACAACCCTAATAGTATATGGAAAAGTTTCACTGTCAGGAATTACTGGAATCAAAGCTCTTTCAGCAAGAGCACCATGTCCTATCTCACGCCTTCCAGGAGATCTTGATGGTTTAGTATCTCCTACGCAAAACCCAGGGAAATTGTAATGATGTATATATCTTTTAGGTTTATCATCGCCAAGTCCATCTATAACCTGTTCTTCAGATATTGCCCCTAAAGTTGCAATTGAAAGTACTTGAGTTTGTCCCCTAGTGAATAGTCCAGAACCATGAGTTCTTGGTAAAATTCCGACTTCTGATGAAAGTGGTCTTATTTCAGTTAACTTTCTATCATCAGGTCTTCTTTCATCTTCTAAAATGCCGCGTCTTACTTCAGTAACTTCAATTTCTTCTAAGGCCGCTTCAATGTCATTTGCATTCTCTTCCATTAAATCCTTAAAATGTTCACGAATATTTTCTTTTGCGGCATTAGTTTTTTCAACTCTTACAACTTTATCTTTTTGCCTGATTGCGTCTATAAGAAGTTCTTGTCCATATTCCTTTACCTTAGAAACAATTTCTTCATCAGCTTTAAAGACTTCATAATCTGATTTTTCTTTTCCAATATCATTTGTGATTTCTTTAATGAAAGAGCAGATTTCTTTTATGACTTCATGTCCTTCTAAAATTGCTTCTAACATTTCAGATTCACTTACTTCTTGTGCTCCAGCTTCAACCATCATAATTGCAGATTCTGTTCCAGAAAGAGAAAGGTTAATTAATGATTTATTCCTTTCCTCTTCACTTGGATTTATAACATATTTCCCATCAATAAACCCAACTTCAACAGATCCAGTAGGCCCGTCAAAAGGAATATCTGAGATGCAAAGTGCAATGGATGATCCTATCATTGAAGCTATCTCTGGAGAATGATCTTGATCAACACTTAGGACAGTTGCAACAATATGAACATCATTTCTATATCCTTCAGGGAAAAGAGGTCTAAGAGGTCTGTCAATTAATCTTGCAGAAAGTGTAGCCTTTTCACTTGGTCTTCCCTCTCTTTTTATAAATCCACCAGGAATCTTACCAACGGCATACATTTTTTCTTCATAATCAACACTTAGAGGAAAAAAATCGATTCCCTCTCTCGGCTTTGAAGAAGAAGTGGCTGTAACAAGTACAACAGTTTCTCCATATTGAACTAAACAAGCGCCATTTGCTTGTTCAGCAACTTTTCCAATTGTTACCTTTAGTTGGGAACCAGCAAGATCCATTGTATAAACTTTTTCCATTATTTCCTCCTTTTAATAAGAAAGAGCGGAATTACCGCTCCTATTATCCCCTTATTTGTAATTTTTTAATAAGTGTACGATATCTTTCTATATCCTTATTTTTTAAATATCTCAATAAATTTCTTCTTTTACCAACCATTTTTAGAAGCCCTCTTCTTGAATGATGGTCTTTTTTGTGAGTTCTTAAATGTTCATTTAAATCGTTAATTCTTCTAGTAAGAATTGCAATTTGAACTTCTGGTGATCCAGTATCACCTTCATGAGTCTTGAATTCATCAATAATAATTTGTTTCATTTCTTTTTCTAACATATTTTTCCTCCTAAATTTTAATAAAGCTAATCAAAGTACACGTCGAGGAGCGTCGAACTGTGAATAGCTATTTAACCTTATATATCTTACCATGAATTTATATTAATGTAAAGTTATCTGTTTTTTGTAATTAAAACATCCTTTGCAATTTGTTCAAACAATTCCTCTACATTATTAAATTTTAGCTCAGGTCTTACAAAATTTAAAATTTCAAGTTCAACAAGTTTTCCATATATATCACGATTAAAGTTCAAAATATGTGATTCGATTTTTACTCCATTATTTTCAACTGTTGGATTGGTTCCAATATTTGTAGAAGCCTTGTATTTTTTTCCGTCAATTAAGATATTTGTATCATAAACTCCATGTTTTGGTATTACAAAATTATCTATTAGTTCTAGATTTGCAGTTGGAAAACCCATTTTTTTCCCAAGACCTTTAGCATGAATAATTTTTCCAATTAATTTATAAGGTCTTGTAAGCAATAAATTTGCTTCTCCTATTCTTCCTTTTTCAATTAATTCTCTTATATGAGATGATGAGATTTTCTCGCCATTGAATTTTATTTGGTCAACAATATAAACAGAGTCAAATAGATACTTATTTTTTATTAAAAAATCAATATTTCCTGATTTTTTATAACCATAAGTATAGTCATACCCTACTACAACTCCTTTAATTTTTAGATTTTTAGATAAAAAATCTTTTAAAAAATTAATAGGACTATAAGTCATAAATTCTTTTGTAAAATCTATTAAATAAACTATGTCTACTCCAAGACTTTCAAGTATTTCAAACTTCGTCTTATTTGTAGTTAGTATATCTTTTTTACCAACTTTTATAACATTATCAGTGTGCTCTTTAAAAAGTAAGAGGCTTGACTTAATATTTAATTTTTGTGCATCTTTAATCGCTTTATTTATAAGTTCTATATGCCCTTTGTGAAGTCCATCAAAATTTCCAAGGGCAATTACTGATTCTTCACTTGCAACATAATTTAAATCAATTTCAATTATTCTCATAAATCACCTATTAATTTTTTCTTCATTTTAAGAAAAAAACTACCATTTTCTATTCGAATTTCACCAATTCCTAAAAACAAGTCTTCACAATAAACTCTGTAATTTTCAATTTCACACTTATCTTGTAGCTTGTAAAATTGTCCATTTAGAAAGTTTTGTTTAAAGCTTTTTGGTATTTCGATTCTTTTTAAATTTTCTAAAGCTAATTCCATGGGAATCAAATTTGATTTTAATTCGTCTAAGCTCATATTTTCAAAATCAGAGATTTTTATGGAATTTTCTATATCAAAATTCCCACTCTTTATTCTTCTTAGTTCAGTTATAGTACCATAAGTCCCTACTGCTTTTCCAATATCATAAGCAACTGATCTTATATAGGTACCTTTAGAAACTTCAATTTCAATAGAAAACTCGTCTTTTCCATTAAAATCAATTAGTTTATTTTCAAAAATTTCAATATTTCTATTTTTAATTTTAACTTCTTTACCTTCTCTAGCATATTCATAAAGCTTTTTTCCATTAACTTTTAATGCGGAATAAATTGGAGGAGTTTGGCTCATCTTACCTGTAAATCTTTTCAAAACTTCTTCTATATCTTTTTTTAATACAGATACATTTTCTTTCTCTAAAATATTTCCTGTTATATCAAAAGTATCTGTTAAGATTCCAAGTTTTATCTTTGCAATATATTTTTTGTCTTTTAAAAGTAAATACTCGTTCACTTTTGTAGCTTTGCCAATTGCTATAATGAGTACACCAGTTGCCATGGGATCAAGAGTACCTGCATGACCAACTTTTTTTATCCCTGTCTTTTTTCTAACTTTGTAGACTAAATCATGAGAAGTAATTCCCTTTTCTTTATCAAAAATTATTAAGCCATTCATAATAATTGTTTTTTTGCCACTTCTATTACATCATTTTTAGCTTTTTCTAAGTTTAAATGATTAATAGTTCCTCCAGATGCTCTAACATGACCTCCACCATTAAATTGAGAAGCAATTTTAGTACAATCAATTTTTGATTTAGACCTTAGAGAAAGCCTAATACAATCATCTTTTTCCTTTAATAAAACTGCAAGCTCAACGGTATCAATATCTCTAACAAATTCGACAATTCCATCTGCATCAGATTTTTCTGCATTTGTTTTTGTCATATCATCTTTTGTGACATAAACAACAGCTATTTTATTATCACAAAAATATTCAATAGAATTCATTGATTTAATTAACAAATCTGTTTTAGATTTAGTTCTACTTTGATAGATGTTTACAGTTATTTCATTTATATTGATGTCATATTTAAAAAGTTCCGATGCTATTATAAATGTATTAGAATTTATAGAATCGTATTTAAAAGAACCAGTATCAGTAGAAATTCCTGTAAATAAAGATGTTGCAATATTTTTATTAAGCTCAAAATCCAGTGACTCAAAAATTCTTGCAAGAAGTTCGCATGTTGCTGGAGATTTATCGTCAACAATATTCAAGCTTGCAAAATTATCATTGCTAAAATGATGATCTATATTTATAGTTTTTTTTGAATTTTTAAATATTCTTGAAACATTAGGACCCATTCTATTTAAATCAGAGGAATCGAGCGCTATAAATAAGTCAAAATCTTCTCTTAAATCCCTGGGATTTTTAGCAGAACCTAGATTTGGAAGAAACTTGAAAGAGTTTGGTATAATGTCATCTAGAACAAAAATAGCCTCTTTCCCTAATTTTTTTAACATTCCGACCATTGCTGTGACTGAGCCTAAATTATCCCCATCTGGATTTAAATGAGATGCAACTGCGATTTTTTCGCTTCTATCAATTAATTCTTTAAATTCACAAGAAAAAGAATCTAATTTATTCATCTCCATGATTTACCTCATCAATTAGCTTATCAAGTTCTAAGGATTTTTCTATTGAATCATCTTTTATAAAAATAAGTTCAGGCATAGCTCTTAATTTTATTTTCTTAGATAATTCCTTTTTTATAAATCCTTTGGCAGAATTAAGCCCTTCTATTGCTTCATCTCTGTCAAAATCATTTCCAAGAACAGATACATATACCTTAGCATAGGAAAGATCGTTTGTAACTTCTACATGAGAAATGCTTGTTATAGATGGAATCCTTGGATCTTTTAATTCGTTTTGTACTATATCTGAAATTGTTCTTTTTACTTCTTCAGAAATTCTATTAATCCTTTTGCTATTCATTATGATCTCTCTACTTCCTTTAATATATATGCTTCTAAAAGATCATTTTCTTTTATATCATTAAATCCATCAATTACAAGACCACCTTCATAGCCTTGGGCAAGCTCTTTAACGTCATCTTTAAATCTTTTAAGCGATGAAATATCACCTTCATGAATTACTACATCATCTCTTAATACTTTTACTTTAGCATTTCTCAAAATCTTTCCATTTAGAACATAAACCCCTGCAACCATTTGATTATTTGGAAGTTTGAATGTTTGTCTTACTTCACATCTACCTAAAATTTCTTCAACAATATCTGGATCGAGCATACCTTTTGCTGCTTGTTCAATGTCATTTATTATTTCATAAATAACTCTGTAAGTTCTTATTTCCACTTCTTCTTCTTTTGCAAGTTCTATTGCATTCATATTCGGTCTTACGTTAAAACCTATTACAATTGCATTTGATGCAGAAGCAAGAGTAACATCAGATTCATTGATTCCTCCTACGCCGGAGTGAATAATAGAAATTTTAACTTCTTCAGTAGACAGTTTAAGAAGAGATTGATTTAATGCTTCAACAGAACCCTTTACATCAGCTTTTACAACAATATTTAGTTCCTTAACGTCTTCTTCACTAATTTTTTCGAATAAATTGTCTAAACTTATCTTAGTTGTTTGACTAAGCCTTTTTTCTCTTGATATTTCTGCATTTTTATCAGCAATGGCTTTTGCTGTTTTATCATCTTTTACAGCATAAATAGTATCTCCTGCATTAGGGACATCATTAAGACCTAGGACGACAACTGGCATAGAAGGACCAGCTTTTTTTACTTTCTTGCCTTTGTCATCTTCCATTGCTCTAATTCTTCCGGAACAAATGCCTGATACAATAGAATCTCCAAACCTCAATGTTCCATTTTTAATTAAAATTGTCGCCATAGGTCCCTTTGATTTGTCAAGATTCGCTTCAATTATAGTTCCAATAGCTCGTCTATTAGGATTAGCTTTTAATTCCTTCATTTCAGCAACTAAAAGAATCATTTCCAAAAGTTCATCTATTCCCTCTCCAGTCTTAGAGGAAACACCGACAACAATTGTATCTCCGCCCCATTCCTCTGCAACGAGGTTTTCGTTCATAAGGTCTTGCTTTACTTTTTCTGGATTTGCTTCAGGTTTGTCTATTTTAGTTATGGCAACAATTATTGGAACGTCAGCTGATCTTGCATGAGAAATAGCTTCAACAGTTTGAGGCATAACTCCATCGTCAGCTGCAACAACAAGAACAGCTATATCAGTAGTTTGAGCTCCCCTAAGTCGCATAGAAGTAAATGCTTCATGTCCAGGAGTATCTAAGAAAGTTATTTTCTTTCCAGATAAATTAACAGTATAAGCTCCTATGTGTTGTGTTATCCCTCCTGCTTCAGACTGAGTAACATGAGTGGATTTTATAGAATCAAGTAGAGAAGTCTTACCATGGTCAACGTGTCCCATTACTGTTACAACAGGTGGTCTGAGTTTTAAATCTCTTTCTTTATCTTTTTTTAGAAGTCCATATTCTTCTTCAACCGATTCATCAAGATTTGGTTCTTCCATATCAATCTCAATTCCCAACTCGTCTGCTAGAAGTATGCAAGTATCTTCATCGATACTTTGATTTTGGTTTGCCATTATTCCAAGGCCTATAAGCTTAGTAATAACTGTGGAAATAGATACTCCAAGTTGGTCTGAAAAGTCCTTAACTGTTATTGGTGCAATTACTTTTATAGGATCATCTCCTTCACTTTTTTCTTCCGATTTATGCTTTGATTTAACTTTTTTCTTTGGTTTTTTCTTAGTTAAATCTCTATTGTAGGAGTTTTTGTTTTTAAAGTTATTGTTAGACTTTCTATTATTTGATTTGTTGTGTTTTTCATCTTCATATTCAGAAATATTTTCATCTTTTACTTTGCTGTTTTTGGACTTTTGTTTTTTTAAAGAATTTCTTTCTTCTTTCTTTTCTTTGTTCTTTGAGTTTTTTTTGCCTTGATTTCTAATATTTATATTTTCATCTCTATTTTTAGAATTATTATTCTTTACAGGAGATTTTTTATCAAAAGAATTTTTTGTGTATAAATTTCTTATTTTTTCTTCATCTGCACTTGATAAAGTTGACATATGATTTTTTATTGGTATCTCTAGTTCATGTAATTTTAAAATCAATTCTTTACTGCTGATACCAATTTCCTTTGCCAATGCGTGAACTCTAATTTTTGACAAATTGAACACCTCCTCAAAAGAAGCCCTATTCTACAGAATTAATTAGATTTTCATAAACTTCCTCACTAATTTCTGTTGTAAATGCTCTGTTTAATGCTTTTGATTTTATTGCTTTTTCTAAACAGTTTTTATCATTACATAAATAAGCTCCTCTTCCATTTGCCTTTCCTGTTTTATCTATAAAAATTTTATTTTCTTTATCTTTTACTACTCTGATTAAATCTTTTTTTGGTTTTTGCTCTCTACAACCTATGCAAGTTCGCATAGGAACTTTCCTAATTTTTGACATTTTTTACCTCATTAAATTAAGAATTTTACATTTCATCTATTTCTTTATCTTCATCTTCAACAGAAGATAGATTAGAATCTTTTTCTATATCAGATTCTTTGTCTGAAATTTCAAACATATCATCTTCTAGCAATTCAGAATCCCCATTATCAGATGCTGTATTATCTCTTTCATTACTATTAACTTTTGAATTTTCGAATTCCTCTCGTAATTCTTCTTCAGTAATATCTCTTTTTTCCAGGTATTCTTCGAATTGTTTTTGTGATTTAATATCAATTTTCCAACCAGTTAATTTAGCTGCAAGTCTAACATTTTGCCCTTCTTTTCCTATTGCAAGAGAAAGCTGATAGTCAGGAACAATTGCAAGGGCAGACTTTTCATCCTCATTTATAAATACTTTTTCTACCTTTGACGGGCTTAAAGAATTTGCAATAAATTTGGCAGTATCTTTCTCATAAATTACTATGTCTATCTTTTCATTTTGAATTTCATCTACAATAGCATTTACTCTTTGACCTTTATAACCAACGCAAGCTCCAAGTGGATCAACCTCTGGATCTCTTGAAAAAACAGAAATTTTAGTTCTTGAACCTGCCTCTCTAGAAATAGAATAAATTTCAACAATTCCTTCACTAACTTCAGGTACCTCTAATTCGAAAAGTCTTTTTATTAAATCAGGATGAGATCTTGACAAAATAATTTGAGGACCCTTAGTTGATTTTTCTACTGAAAGGATTAACATTTTATATCTATCGCCATGTTCGTATTTCTCATTATTTATTTGTTCACTATAAGGAAGTACTCCCTCAGTAGTTCCAAGGTCAACATATACATTATTATAAGATTTTCTCTGAACGAGTCCAGTTATTATTTCTTTTTCTCTTTCGATATATTCATCAAAGACTATATCTCTTTCTGCATCCTTGATTCTTTGAATTACAACTTGTTTAGCTGTTTGTGCAGCAATTCTTCCAAAATTTTTAGGATGAATTTCTAAATTATATACATCACCAACTTCATAGCTTGAGTCAATTTTTTTAGCTTCATCTATTGACATCTCAAGTTGTGGGTCTTCTACTTCTTCGACAATATCTTTAGACGCATATAACTTTATTTCTCCAGTATCTCTATTCATATTTACTATTACATTTTGTGAAGTTCCATAATTTTTTCGATAGCTTGAAACTAAAGCAGATTCTAAAGCTTCAAAAACTATTTCTTTTGAAATCCCCTTTTCTTTCTCGATTTCATTCAAAGCTTCTATAAACTCTTGGTTCATACATTCCTCCGTTAAAATTTTATAGTTTGTTTCATTGATGAAATTGATTTTATTGGTATTGCAACTCCTTTGCCTTTACTCTCAAAATATACATTTTCATCATCATACTTATCTAATACAAAACTAAATTCTTTTTTTCCATGAATCGGAGCATAAAGTTTAACTTCAACTTCATTCCCAATATTTCTCCTGTAATCATCTTTATTTTTTAAAGGTCTATCAAGTCCCGGGGAAGAAATTTCTAAATAATATGGATCTTTTAAAAATTCTAAATCGTCTAATTTTTTTTCTAAATTTCTACTCATTTCAGTACAATCATCAAGGTCAATACCTTCTTTTTTATAAATAAAAATTGACAACAGATCGTGCTTTGAACCATTTTGAAACTCTATGTCTACAATTTCATATCCAAGTTCTCTTGCAACATCTTCAGCTAGTGGGTAAATCTTTTCTTTTAACTCTTTTTTATTCACTTAACACCTCACTACTAAAAAACAAAGAGTGGGACTCCCCACTCTTTACTAAAAATATCTTTCTTATTAAATTATAACACAAATTAGTAGAATTACAAGTTTTCAAAAATTAAATAAAGAAATTTGATTAGTTTCATCTAGATCTACTAACATCCCATTTTTTTGTAGAATAGAAATTACAGAATTTCCCGCTTTTGTTCTTTTTGAAAAATCCTCAATTGATAAAAATTTAGATTTTTGTGCTTCTTCTTCAATATTATTTGCACAATTTTCTCCAATGCCTGGTATTGCTCTCAAAGGCATTCTGATTTTTTCATTTTCTATTGTAAATTTTGAAGATTTTGATTTATATAAATCTGCTGGTGAAAATTCAAATCCTCTTGCATACATTTCAAGTGCAACTTCAGAAACTCTTATTTCTCCTTTATCTTTTGCAGTAGGTTTTTCAATTTCTCTTAATGTCTTTATTCGATTTTTTAAAAAATTGGGACCTTCAATAATATTTTCTCCGTTGAAATCATTTAATTTAATTGTAAAATAAGTTGCGTAAAAAGCAAGAGGATAATTTAACTTATAATAAGCAATTCTGAAAGAAAGCATCACATAAGCAACTGCATGTGCCTTGGGAAACATATACTTAATTTTTTTACAAGAATCAATATACCATTCAGGCAAATCTAAATTATTCATTATTTTTTCTTGTTCTTCAGTTAGACCTTTTCCTTTTCTAACTTTTTCCATAGTATCAAAGGCCATTTTATTTTCGGCTCCTGCATTTATTAAATAAACCATAATATCTTCTCTTGTTGCAATTACATCTTTAAGCTCGGCACGTCCAGAATCTACTAATTCTTGAGCATTTGAAACCCAAACATCTGTACCATGAGAAAGTCCAGAAATTCTAACAAGATCTGCAAAATTCTTAGGTTTAGTTTCTATTAGCATTGAAATTACAAAAGATGTTCCAAATTCTGGTATCCCAAGAGTTCCAGTTTTACAAGTGAAAATATCTTCATCCATATTAAAAATATCTGCACTATTAAAAATAGAAAGAGTTTTTTCATCGTCAAGTCTAATTTTACTTGAATCTAAACCTGTAAAATCCTCTAACATTTTTATTATTGTTGGACCATCATGACCAAGTATATCTAATTTTAAAATTTTACCATGAATAAAGTTATAGTCAAAGTGTGTAGTTACTACTCCAGACGTTGAATCATCTGCTGGATATTGAATTGGAGTAAAATCAAAAATACTGTTGCTCTTTGGCACAATCATTACACCACCAGGATGTTGTCCACTTGTCCTCTTGCCATCTGTTATAGCTTTAGACAGTCTATCTATTTCTATGGGTGAAATATTTTTATTTTCAAAATATTTTTTTACATATCCATAGGCAGTTTTTTCTGCAATTTTTCCAATAGTTCCTGCTCTAAATACATATCCTTCGCCAAAAAGTTCTTCGGTATATTTATGAGCTCTCGGTTGATATTCTCCTGCAAAATTTAAATCTATATCAGGCTCTTTATCTCCATAAAACCCTAAAAAAACTTCAAAGGGAATATTATGTCCATCTTTTTTTAATGGAGTGTGACACTTAGGACAAATTTTATCTGGCATATCTACACCAGAACCATAAGTTAAATCTTCAGAAAATTCAGAATATTTACAATTTGGACATATATAATGTGGAGGAAGAGGATTTACTTCTGTTATTCCAGACATAGTTGCTACAAATGAAGAACCAACAGAACCTCTTGACCCAACTAAAAAACCATCGTCATTTGATTTTTTTACTAATTTTTGAGCAATTATATATAATACTGAATAACCATTAGATATAATAGATTCAAGTTCTTTTTCTAGTCTGTCTTCTACAATTTGAGGAAGATTATCTCCATAAATCTCATGAGCTTTCTTATAAGTCATATTTCTAAGATCTTCATCTGAGCCTTCAATTACTGGAGGGTATTTACCATCTGGAATTGGCTTTATATTTTTAATTTCATTAGCTAATTTGTTTGTGTTTTCTATTACGACTTCATATGATTTTTTTTCTCCCAAGTAAGAAAATTCTTCAAGCATCTCTTCTGTAGTTTTAAAATAAAATTTTTGCTCTCTACTTGCTCTAACATCAGGCCTTCCAGGCTTTCCATTTAAAACAATTCTTCTTAGTAAATCTTCTTCTTTTTCAATATAATATGTTTCAGAATCTGCAATTACAGGAATATTGAGTTTATCCCCTAGCCAAACAATTTTTTCATTTATCTCTTTTATATCTTTTATAGTAAATTTACCATCTTCAATTGCCATAATATTGTCACTACAAGGTTGAATCTCCAGAAAGTCATAATATTTTGCAATTTCAAGTAATTCTTCATCTGGACACATTCTATAAACAGCATCAAAAAGTTCTGAATTTGCATTTCCAGAACCAACTAGAATTCCTTCTCTATATTTATCTAATAAAGTTCTAGGAACTTTTGCAGAAAAATTATAAAATTTCATGTGAGAATCTGAAATTAATTTATATAAATTTTTCAATCCAATTTCATCTTTTACTATTATAAGAAGAGAATTTTCGAATAAACGTTTAGAATCTATGTTTTGAACTATTTTATTCAATTCATCAAAGTTAAATTTATTTTCTTTTTTAAATCTGCCTATAAGTTTTATAAACATTGCCGCAGTAGCTTCGGCATCATTTACAGCCCTGTGAGCCCCAACAAGGGATATTCCAAGGTTTTTACAGAGTGTTCCTAAATTAAATCTTTTCATATTTGTCATTGTAGCTCTGGCAAGTACCAAAGTATCTAAAATTGGATGATTAAATTTTAAATTATTATTTTTGTACTCTTTTCTAATGAAAGAAATATCAAATTTTGCATTGTGAGCTACTAAAACAGAGTCTTTAGCAAATTCATAAAACTTTGGGATTACTTCTTCAATTGTAGGTTCATTTTCTACTTTTGCATTGCTAATTCCAGTAAGATCAACAACAACTTGTGGTATTTCTTTCTCGGGATTGATGAGTTGTGAAAATCTATCCACAATTATTCCATCTACAATCTTAACTGCACCAATTTCTGTTATTTTATCATTTCTAGATGAAAGCCCTGTTGTTTCAATATCAAAAACAACGTAGGAATTATAATTTTTATTAGAATCAAAATTTGTCACAATTTTCTCTTTATCATCTACAAAATTTACATCTGTCCCATATAAAATTTTAAGCCCTACTTTTTCACCAGACTCCATAGCCTCAGGAAATCCTTGAACATCACCATTATCTGCAATTGCAATTGCTTTATGCCCCCAAGTTTTTGCCCTTTGTGCAAAATCTGTGAAAGAAGTCACCCCCGACATTTGCGACATTTTTGAGTGAATTCTAAATTCAACTCTTTTTTCATTGGAATAATCCATTCGAATAATCTTGTCTTTCTTTTCTATATAATTTAACATAATTGTTTCGCATCTAGAAAAATTGTCATAATTAACTTTTCCTGTTATAAGGACATGGTCTTTTTCTCTAAAATTCTCTAAGAATTCTTCAGCTTTCTCTGGTTTTAAAAATATTTTGGCAAGAGTTGAAGATGTATAATCAGTTATAGAAAGAGAAATCAAAAAATTCCCATTTTTTAGCTCTCTAGATTCTATTTTAAAAATATCAACTTCAACAGTTACTTTCTGTGAATTTAAGTTTACATCTATAAGTTTTGATATATTTTCTAAATCTTTTTTCCCATAGCTTGAAATCTTTTTTATTTTTCTTTCTTTTTCTTTGTTGTCTATATTTGTTTTTATTTCTAATTCATGCTTTGCAGAAATAGAATCTTCAGCTTCATTTATTTTAGATATAAAAGATTCAATATGAGATTCTTCTATAATCTTTTTCTTACAATTAAAATCCACTTTATATTTACCAAAATCTAAAAGTTTCTTTTCCAAAAAATTTCCAAAGCCATTTTTAGTTAAATTATAGTAAGCTTCTTCTGTTGGTAATTTTATTTCAATTTTACTTAATTTTTCATCTTTTATAATCTCAATATTTTCAATCCAAATTTTAGAAGAAGGATTATACTTTAGAATTTCTCCATAAATTAAATCATCTTCACTTTCATAAAGAGAAGATGATTTAAAATCAATATATACTTTATAATCTTTTAGATTTTTTTTGAAAAGTTTTTTTATATCATCTTTATCATCTAATTCTAATTTTTCTTTCGAAATAATTGTAAAAAAAACTTCCCCACTGTTCTTATTTCTTTTTATAGAATTGATAAAAATATCATCAGAAAGACTCAAAGATGAATCATCCATTTTTTTTAAGATTTCTTTTAATAAAATCAAATTATCACCCTAACTTTTCTATTTCAGATAAAAGTTCTTCTAATAAATTTTCTTCTGGAACTTTTTTTATTATTTCTCCCTTTCTAAAAATAATTCCTTCTCCATTTCCTCCAGCAATACCAATATCAGCTTCTTTGGCTTCACCAGGTCCATTGACAGGGCATCCCATTATAGCAACTTTTAAATTTTTATCCATAGAGTAAAGTCTATTCTCAGCAGCATTTACTATACTAATCAAATCTAACTTAGTTCTTGCGCAAGTAGGACATGAAATCAAATCGACGCCATCCTCTTTAAGATCAAGTGCCTTTAAAATATCTTTACCTGTTTTAACTTCTTCTACTGGATCAGATGTAAGAGAAACTCTTATAGTATCTCCTATACCTTCTGATAGAAGTGTTCCAATGCCAATAGATGATTTAATTATTCCATTTTTGGGCGTCCCTGCTTCTGTAACTCCTAGATGTAGTGGGTAATTGGACATATCCGCAAATTTTCTATAACTTTCTATTGTTAGATTTACATTTGATGCTTTTAAAGATACAGCTATATCGTAAAAATTATTTTTTTCAAGTAATTCGATTTCTTCCATAGCACTTAAACAAATAGATAATGCATTAACACCATTAAATTTGTGTAAAAATTCTTTTTTTATAGACCCTGAATTAACTCCAACTCTTATAGGGATTCCATAAAATTTGCACACGTTAGTTACTTCTTTTATTTTCCAAGAATCTCCAATATTCCCTGGATTTAATCTTATTGCATCACTTTGATTTTCGGCAGCTTTTATTGCTAGTTTATAATCAAATTGAATGTCTGAAATTATAGGAATTTTTATTGATTTTTTTATTTCTTTAAGTGCCAATGCGTCTTCAAAATCATTAACTGCTATTCTTATTATGTCGCATCCAGCATCTTCTAATTTTTTTATTTGTAAAACAGTTGAATCTATGTCTTTAGTATCTGTATTTGTCATTGACTGAATAGTTATGGGAGAATTTCCTCCAATTGGTACATCTCCAACATAAATTTTCTTAGTTTTTCTTCTCTCTATCATTTGTTAAACAACCTTCCAATATCATTAAAAATCGTCACATAAATCATTAAACTAAATAAAATACTGATTCCAATTAGAGATAACCTCTGTTCTATTTTTTCATCAATTGGTTTACCTCTTACAGCTTCAATAATTAAAAATAGAAACTTTCCCCCATCAAGTGCAGGAATAGGAAGTAAATTAAACACACCTAAATTAATTGAAATTAAAGCTAAAATTTGTAAAAAATATAAAAAACCCTTTGAGGATTCTGATCCAATCATTTGGACTACACCCACAGGACCAGACAAGTATTCCACCTTAAAAGAACCATCAAATATCATCTTTAGACTTTTTAAAATTATTCCTGCTACTTCAAAAGTCCTTTTAGCGCCAAGTTCAATTGACTTAAAAAAGGAATGCTCAAGTTTCGCAGTTATTCCTATAATATATCTCTTACTTTCATTTGAATATTTAGGTTTTAATAAAATTTCTTTTTCTTCTCCATTTCTTAAAATTTTAAAATTTAATTCTTTTCCATCACTAGCTGAAACTATAGAATTTATATCATATATATCATCCACTTTAAGACTATTTACACTTAATATTTTATCTTTATTTTCTAAACCTGCAATCATAGCTGGAGAATTATCTATTACATTATCGATCTCATTCGATCCATATCCAACGATGAAAAAAATTATTGTAAAAGCTAAAAATCCCAAAACAAAATTCATAAAAGCTCCCGCCAAAACAACTGCTATACGTTTTGAAATAGTTGCATTGTCAAAAGATCTAGGATCATCAGAATTTTCTTCTTCTCCTTCCATTGCAACATATCCTCCAACTGGAAGAGCTCTTAAACTATAAGTGGTTTCCTTTTTTTCTTTTTGAAAAACTTTGGGACCCATGCCAATTGAAAATTCGTTTACTTTTATTCCAGATAATTTCGCAACTGTAAAATGTCCAAATTCATGAAGCATTACTACTAGAAGAAAAACTATAACTGAACTTATTAAAGTAACCATTATTCCTCCCTCAGATAATATTATATAAAATAAAAATAAAAGGACTAATAAAAATCAAACTGTCGAACCTATCAAGAACACCTCCATGCCCAGGTAAAATTTGTGCATAATCTTTAGTATCTACATATCTTTTTAATTTAGAGGCAAATAAATCTCCAAATTGTCCTGAAATAGATGATATCAATATAATTAAAATAACAAAAAAATCAATATTATAATTTGTAATATATTTATTCATCAAAATAAAATAAATAGAAGTGATAATAAGTGCAAATACAGTTCCACCTATTGAGCCTTCAACAGATTTATTGGGACTAATTCTTTCTATTAATTTATGCTTGCCAAATGTTGACCCCACAAAATAGGCAAAAGTATCAGTGGAAAACGAAATTACAAATGCTGAAATAATTAAATAAATATCATTAATACTTGCCAAAACATTAAGCATAAACACAGCATAAAAATAAGAAAAACTTGTATATAAATAATTTTCAACACTATAATCTTCTATAATTATAGAAAACACTGAATTTACTACAAAATAAATAATAAGAGCATAAACTAAATTTAAATTAAAGTAAGTACATAAAAAAGTAATTAATGCTCCAAAAAATAAAATTGGCAAAAATAATTTAATCCCCTTTTTTAAAAACGCATTATAAAGCTCTCTTATAGCTTCAAGTGTCAATAATAATATAAAAACTTTTACCGCATTTAAACCTATACAAAAAATTAAAATTAAAAGTAAAATGCCAACTACTCCAGTAGTAACTCTTTTTTTCAAATCTGTCAAATTATAGACCTCCATATCTTCTATTTCTATTTTGAAAATCATAAATAGCTTTATAAAATTCATACTCATTAAAATCAGGCCATAAAACATTAGAAAAATAAAATTCACTATAAGCTAATTGATATAATAAAAAATTTGACACTCTCAATTCTCCACTTGGTCTTATAAGCAAATCAAGATCATCTTGACCTTTTGTATACAAATAATTTTTAAAACTTTGAGTGTTAATATCCTCTAATAAAATATTTTCGTTTAAAATATCTTTCACGATATTTTTCGTAGCTCGAACTATTTCACTTTGTCCACCATAATTAAGAGCAATATTTAGTATCATTTTATCATTTGATTTTGTTTCCTGCAATGCATCTTCAATTAGTTTTACAATTAATTCAGGAAAGACATTATAATCTCCTAAAACATTAATTTTAATATTATTTTTCTTTATTCTTTGAAGTTGAGTTTTTATATAAAATGCAAGTAAATCCATTAATTTAGATATTTCTTCTTCCGGTCTTTTCCAATTTTCAGTAGAAAATGCATATAGAGTTAATGATTTAATATTTAAATTATAAGCCGTTTCTACAATATCTACCACTCTTTTTGCTCCCTCTTTGTGCCCGAGAGTTCTTGGCATATTTCGTTTTTTTGCCCATCTACCATTGCCATCCATTATTATTCCAACATGTCTAGGGATTCTATCTAAGTCTAATCTATTGTAATAATTCATAAAACTCCTCAAAAAAAATAGCCTTAGAATAATCTAAGGCTAAAAATCAAATTTCCATAAGTTCTTTTTCTTTGCTTTCTGCTACTTTATCTATTTCTTTTATATATTTATCAGTTAGCTTTTGAATATCTTCTTCAAAGGAAACCTTGTCATCTTCAGAAATTTCTTTTGCCTTTTCAGCTTTTTTAATATCTTCCATGGCATCTCTTCTAATATTTCTAACAGAAACCTTAGCTTCTTCAGCATCTTTTCCAACTAATTTTGTGAGATCTTTTCTTCTTTCTTCAGTTAACTGAGGAATGACAAGTCTAATAACTTTTCCATCATTTGAAGGAGTTATACCTAAATCAGACTTTAAAATAGCCTTTTCAATATCAGGAATTAAATTTGCATCCCAGGGTTGAATGGCTAGAAGTCTTGGCTCTGGAGCAGAAAGACTTGCAACTTGATTAAGTGGGGTTTGTTGTCCATAATAATCAACAAAAATTTTGTCTAATAAACTCGTATTAGCACGTCCTGCCCTTATCGATTGAAGAGATTCAGATAAAGAGCTAACAGATTTTTGCATTCTGGACTCAGTATTCTTTTTTAGATCAGATATCATAATATCCTCCTATTTAATATTAGTACCAATATTTTCGCCACAGACAACTTTATACATAGCATCTTCTTCATCAATTCCAAAAACTATTAGAGGAATATCATTATCCATACATAATGTAGTTGCTGTACCGTCCATGATTTTTAAATTTTGATTTAAGATTTCTCTATAACTTAAGTTGCTATACTTTTTAGCATCGGAATTCAAATTAGGATCAGAATCATATACTCCATCTACACCTTTCTTTGCAAGTAAAATCACATCAGCATCTATCTCAGCAGCCCTAAGAGCAGCAGCAGTATCAGTTGAAAAATAAGGATTTCCAACTCCAGCTGAAAAAATAACAACTCGTCCTTTTTCCAGATGTCTAATAGCACGTCTTCTAATATATGGTTCTGCAACTTGTTTCATATCAATAGCAGTTTGTACTCGAGTAATAACGCCTAATTTTTCCAAAGAATCCTGTAACGCCAATGCATTCATTACAGTACCTAACATTCCCATGTAATCAGACGTTGCTCTGTCAATATTGTTTTCATCGCGTCCTCTCCAAAAGTTACCGCCACCTACAACAATACCAGTTTCAACACCTAATTCATAAATTTTTTTAACTTGTTTAGCAATTAAATTGATATACTCCATATCAATTCCAACAGAATTAGATCCTGCCAAAGCCTCTCCACTTAATTTTAGAATTATTCTCTTATAATTTGGCATTTTACTTCTCCAATTTGTTATCCTATTTGTTTTGCAACTTCTTCTGCAAAATCTTCTTCTCTTTTTTCTAGACCTTCTCCGACTTCAAATCTAACAAATCTTCTAATTTTAATGTTTTCTCCAATTTTTGCAATTAAATCATTTAAAATATCTCTAATTTTCTTGTCTGAATCTTTGATAAAATCTTGATCTAAAAGACATATTTCTTCGTAAAACTTTTCAAGTCTACCTTCAACCATTTTTTCAATTATATGATCAGGTTTATTTTCACTTTTAGCTTGTTCAGTTAAAACTTTTCTTTCGTGTTCAACTTCTTCAGCTGGCACTTCTTCACGACTAACATATTTTGGATTAACTGCTGCAATTTGCATAGCGATATCTCTTACAAAAGTTTTAAATTCTTCATTTTTAGCAACGAAATCAGTTTCAGAGTTAACTTCAACAAGAACTCCAATTCTTCCTCCATGAATATATGAATCTACTATACCTTCAGAAGCAATTCTTGAAGATTTCTTTGCAACAGAAGCAAGTCCTTTTTCTCTTAAAAAATCAACTGCCTTGTCCATATCTCCTTTAGTTTCTGAAAGAGCTTTCTTGCAATCCATCATTCCTGCTCCAGTTTTTTCTCTTAATTCCTTAACTAATGCTGCTGTTATAGCCATTTTTATTCACTCCTTATTTATTTTAAAAAAAGAGAGTTTTAAAGGATTACTTTAGAACTCTCGAAATATCTCTTACTCTTCTATAATTGATTTTTCATCATCAACAGTTTCTTTAGATTCTTCAGAAACTTCTTGAGTGGATTCATCATAATCATCATTATCGCTATCTTCAATTTGACTGCCTTGTTTTCCTTCAATAACGGCATTTGAAATAGTTTCAGTAATAAGTTTTACTGCTCTAATAGCGTCATCATTTCCTGGGATTGGAATATCCACTTCATCAGGGTCACAATTTGTATCGACAATACCAATAACTGGAATTCCTAAAATATGAGCTTCTTTAACTGCAATTCTTTCTTTCTTAGGATCTACAACAAATAGAGCTTTAGGCATACCATTCATTTCTTTAATTCCGCCTAAGAATTTTTCAAGTTTTTCTCTCTCATGAAGTAATTGAGCAACTTCTTTTTTAGGTAAAACCTCAAAAGTTCCATTTTCTTCCATTTCATATAGTTGATATAGTCTATCTATTCTCTTCTTAATAGTTTTGTAGTTAGTTAGTAGACCACCCAACCATCTTTGATTAATGTAAGGCATTCCACATTTTGTAGCTTCTTTTTCAATTGCATCTTGAGCTTGTTTTTTTGTACCAACAAAAAGAACTTCTCCGCCATCAGCTGCAACTTCTCTTACAAAATCATAGGCTTCTTCTACTTTTTTTACAGTTTTTTGAAGATCAATTATATAAATACCATTTCTTTCGGTAAATATAAATCTCTTCATTTTAGGGTTCCATCTTCTAGTTTGATGTCCAAAGTGAACACCAGCTTCTAATAAATTTTTCATTGAAATTACTGACATTTAAGCCACCTCCGTGTTTTTTCCTCCATTTTTATCATCTAGTAAAAGGACCATTGTAGCAACTCTTTTACTATTAAAAAATGTGTGTATTAGTTACCGGATAAAAGTATACCACAGGATATTAAAATTATCAATATTTTGTTTAAAGATGTTTAATTACAACTTTCTTTTTGATTTTCCTTAAGTGGATAACTTATATTTAAAATACATTTATAAAAATCTTAGATTCTATGAAAATTTAATAATATATAATATAATTTATAAAAATCTTATATTAAAAACATACTTATTCGATCTATGACATATACAATCTTAATAAAAAGTAAAATATAACTACAAAAAATTACTAAACTATTTTCTAAAAGTATTATGTGAAATTTTCAAATTAAAAAAAATCTCCCCTTTCGGAGAGACTTTCATTTAACAAAAATTAATAAGCAACAAATTTGCTTCCTGCACATCCACAAATTGGGCATTTTTCTTCATCTTCAAATGTAATATATCCACATACTGGGCAAAGAAAAATCTTTTCTACATCAAGGTCTTTTCCTTGATCTACTGCATCTTTTGCAGCTTGGAATCTTTTAGCGTGAACTTCTTCAGCAGCAGTTGCAAATTTCATTGCTTTAACAGCTTCTTTTTCTCCTTGCATTTCTGCTACTGCAATGAAAGCAGGATACATTTGAGTTGATTCAAAAATTTCTCCATTCTTCGCAGCTTCAAGATTTTCAGAAGTGCTGTTAATACCAAACCCAGCCATTGAAGTTACTGCAAAATCTCCAGATTCGTCTTTAAGAGCATTAAAGTGAAGAGATGCGTGAATTCTTTCTGCATCAGATGTTGCGTCAAAAAGTCTTTTTACATTTTTAAAACCATCTTTTTCAGCCACATCACCCCAAATATTATATCTATTACGTGCTTGAGATTCTCCTCCAAATGCTGATCTTAAATTGCTACTTGTCATTTGATTCATAATATTACCCCCATTAAATTTAATAATAAAATTACAACTATCATTATAGAGTATTATTTATGAAAAATCAAATATTTACACTAAATAAATATATTTTTATTAATTGCATTTTAATCAATATTCTCAATTTTTTGTGTCTGATCGTATGTTATAAGTGCGTCAATTATTTCATCTAAATCTCCATCATTAATTGCATCAATTCTGTGAGATGTAAAATTAATTCTATGATCTGTGACCCTGCCTTGAGGATAATTATAAGTTCTTATTCTTTCTGATCTATCACCAGACCCTATTTGAGAAGATCTTTCCATGGATTCTTTTTCATTTTGTTCTTGAAGCTTTAAATCATATAGTTTCGATCTTAAAAGTTTCATAGCCTTTTCTTTATTTCTAAGTTGAGATTTTTCATCTTGACATGAAATTACAATACCTGTTGGTATATGTGTAAGTCTAACTGCTGAATCTGTTGTGTTTACACATTGTCCTCCATTTCCTGATGCACGAAATACATCAAATTTTATTTCAGTTGGGTCGATTTCTATATCTACATCTTCAGCTTCAGGCAAAACAGCAACAGTAGCAGTTGAAGTGTGAATTCTTCCACCACTTTCTGTTTCAGGAACTCTTTGAACTCGATGAACACCTGATTCATATTTTAATCTTGAATAAGCGCCTCTTCCAATAATCATAAAGACAACTTCTTTAAAGCCACCAATTCCTATTTCATTTGAAGAAATTGTTTCTACTTTAAATCCACATCTTTCAGCATATCTTACATATTGTCTATACAAAACACCAGCAAAAAGTGCAGCTTCATCTCCTCCTGCACCAGCACGAATTTCTACCATTACATTTTTGCTGTCATTTTTATCTTTTGGAATAAGTAAAATTTTTAAATCATTTTCTAAATCTTCAACTTTTTTATTCCCTTCATTTATTTCTTCTCTAACTAAATCTTTAAATTCATCATCTAATTTTTCTTTAATCAATTCTTTGTTTTCATTTAAAACTTCTAAAGTTTTTTTGTATTCTCTATACTTTGCTACAATAGGTTCTATTTCCGCATGTTCAATAGCTTTTTGTTGATATAATTTGGAATCATTAATAATATTAACATCGCTTAAATCTTTTTCAAGTTCTAGCAATTTTTCTTCAAAAATTGAAAGTTTTTCGTACATAATTTCTCCTATTTTTTTAACTGTCCAACTATTACTCTATCTAAATTACCTAAATCTTTATAAACTTTTAAATCAAATTTATAATTCATTAATTTATAAATTTCTTCTGTTTCGTCATAACCTATTTCAAAAATCAAAAATCCATTTTTATTCAAATAATCTGGAGCTTCTCTTATTATTTTTTTATAAAAATAAAGTCCATCTTCTCCCCCATCTAGTGCAAGTCTTGGTTCGTGATCTTTCACCTCAATTTGCAATTTATCAATTTCTCTTGTTTTTATATAAGGTGGGTTAGAATATATTAAATCATATTTTTCACAAACATTGTCAAATAAATCACTTTTTATTATTTTAACTTTTGAATCTAATTTATCTTTATTAATTTTTGCATTTTTAATTGCATAATCACTTATGTCAGTTGCCGTTACTTCAACTTCACTTTCTAAATCAATAGTTATACCAACAATTCCAGTTCCCGTCCCAATCTCTAACATATTTCTAATTTTATACTTTTTCAAAATATTAAGAATTACTTCAACAGAAATTTCTGTATCCTGTCTTGGTATCAATACATTTTCTAAAACATTAAAATTTCTACCAAAAAAAGCTTCATAACCTAAAATATATTGGAGGGGAACTCCTTCTTCTCTTTTTTTTAAAATCTCAAAATATTTTCTTTCAATATTCCTTTCTAAATATTCATCATCATGTGAAATTAAATACGACAAATCTTTTTTTAATAATTCAGATAAAATTTTTCTCGTTTCATATAGTGGATAAGTATAATTTGAATTTTTTAAATAAATTTTACCCTTTAGTAAGGCTTCTTTAATTTTCATAATTTTTTGTAATAAAAAAGGTTAGCCTGGCTAACCTCATCGTCATTTATTTCTCTTATATCTGTTGTTGAATTTTTCAATTCTTCCGCCATGATCAGAGAGTTTTTGCTTTCCTGTAAAGAAAGGATGACAAGCTGAACAAATTTCAACTTTTAAATCTTCTTTAACAGATCCTGTTTTAAAAGTATTTCCACAAGCACAAGTTACAGTAGCTTCTTTATAATCTGGATGAATTCCTTTTTTCATTATTTAGCCCCCTTAAACTATTTTATAACTCAATTTTTATATTATAACATAATTTTTACTATAATACAAAATTATTTATTTTTCTAAGATATTATACAATAATTTTCTCTATAATTCAACATTTAAAGAAATTCTTATGAATATTATCTCAAAATTTTTTATTCAAAAAAGTTTTATTATCCTTAGATTTTGAAATTTCGTCTAAGAAATTACCAGTAACTTCTTCTATATTTTCTTCATTTAAATTATTTCTAAAATTATAACTAAATTCGAGTTCCTTTTTAGTTAATATAAGTTCTTCTTTCCTAGTCCCTGATTTTAAAACATCAATGGCAGGAAAAATTCTCTTTTCTGAAAGCTTCCTATTTAAATGAAGTTCCATATTTCCAGTACCTTTAAATTCCTCAAAAATAACGTCATCCATTCTGGATCCTGTATCAACAAGTGCCGTAGCAAGTATTGTTAAACTTCCGCCTTCTTCAACATTTCTAGCAGCACCAAAAAATCTCTTAGGCTTGTGTAATGACATAGGATCAAGACCACCAGACAATGTCTTTCCACTTGTTGGAGTTACAAGATTATAGGCTCTTGATAATCTTGTTAATGAATCCAAAAGTATAACAACGTCTTCTTTATTTTCAACTAACCTTTTAGCTCTATCTATTACCATTTCGGCGACTCTAGTATGATTTTTTGGGTTTTCATCAAAAGTCGAATAAATTACTTCTCCATTTACAGATCTTTTCATATCTGTAACTTCTTCAGGTCTTTCATCAACTAATAAAACTATTAAATGTAAGTTGGGATAATTTTCATTTATTGATTTTGATATTTTTTTAAGAAGAGTAGTTTTCCCTGATTTGGGTTGTGAAACTATAAGACCTCTTTGTCCGAGACCAACAGGTGCCAATAGATCTATAACCCTCATAGCGATATCTTCTTTTTTTGTTTCTAAAATTATTTTTTTCTTAGGATAAATTGGCGTTAAGTTATCAAAGTAAGGTCTATTTAAAATTTTTGAAGGATGAACACCATTGACAGATTTTATAAACAACAAAGCATTAAAATTCTCACCATCTTTTGGCGGTGATTTTATTCCAAGTATTTCATCGCCATTTCTAAGTTTAAATTTTCTAATTTGTGATGGAGATACATAAATATCTTCTTCGCTTGGAAGATAATTAATAGTCCTTAAAAACCCATAGCCATCTTGATGAAGCTCCAATATTCCGCTTACATAATTTTTATCCTCCATGTTTTCAAGAGTTTCCTCTGCATTTTTTGAAAGATCTAAATTCTTAATTTTCTCACTTTCTCTTTGTGCTTCAATTTGTTCTATTAATTCATCTTTTTTTAAATTATATGATTTTTCAATTCCATATTCTTTAGCAATTTTTCTAAGTTCAGAAACTTTTAAACTATTTACAGGTTTATCTTTCAAATTTTTTTCAGGTAATTCTCCTCTAACAATATAATGTTTTAAATCTTCTAAATCATAACTATCTGCATTTTTTAACCCTAAAGATTTAGAAATTCTTATTAAATCTTCTTTTGATTTATTTTTAAGTTCATTATTATTACTCATAATCATTTTGCATAATCTGGTTTCATATCTAAAGAATGAATAGATTTTATAAATCTTTGTGTTCCACTTGGAAGTCTAAGTACTAATGTATCTGTCTTAGCTTTATTATCTCCATAATATTTAACCCCCTCAAGAATCTCTCCAGAAGTAATCCCCGTTACAGAGAAAATAACTTCATTTCCCTTTACTAAATCTTCAATAGAATAAATTTTATTTAAATCAGAATCTAAATCTCTACATCTTTGTTCTTGTTTTTCATCAGTTGGATGAAGTCTTCCTTGGAAATCTCCACCTAAACATTTTAAAGCTGCTGCTGCAATTACCCCTTCAGGAGCCCCGCCACGACCTATTACAAGATCAACTCCTGAATCTTCATAACAAGTTTCTATTGCTGTTACAACATCTCCATCAGACACCTTTTTAACTCTTGCACCAATAGAAATTATTTCTTTAATTAATTCTTCATGTCTAGGTCTATCAAGCACCGCTACAACTATATCATCAATATTTTTATTTAAAGCCCTTGCCACTCTTTTAATATTTTCAGTAGGAGAATCATCTAATTTGATAAGTCCTTTTGCTTTAGGACCACAAGCAATTTTGTCCATATATATATCCGGAGCATTAAGTAAACATCCCTTTGGAGCTACTGCTAAAACTGCAATAGAATTATCCATTCCATTTGCAATCGAGTTTGTCCCATCAATTGGATCTACTGCTATATCTACTTGTTCTTCTCCAACTTTAGTGCCGATTTTTTCTCCAATATAAAGCATTGGAGCTTCATCGATTTCTCCTTCTCCAATAACAACAGTTCCGTCAATGTCCACCGTATCAAACATTCTTCTCATTGCATCAACTGCAGCACCATCAGCTGCATTCTTGTCGCCTTTTCCTAACCACTTTCCAGCTGAAAGTGCTGCTGCTTCAGTTACTCTTGCTAAATTTAATGCCAAATTTCTGTCCATACTATATCTCCTTTGTCTTTACATTTTTAAAATCTTCTAAAAATCTTTCAAGTCCACTATCTGTCAAATTATGTTTTATCATTTCTTTAAAAATTCTATATGGAATAGTAGCGATGTCAGCACCACTTTTTGCAACAAGTTCTACATGATTAATATGACGAATACTTGCTGCAATAATTTTTGTTTCATAATTATAATTTTTAAATACCTCAGAAATATCTTCTACTAATTTTATTCCTGAATCACCTATATCGTCAAGTCTTCCCATAAAGGGACTGACATAAGTTGCTCCAGCATTTGCCGCTAAAATTGCTTGAGAAAGGGAAAAAACAAGGGTCACATTAGTTCTTATGCCTTCTTCTTTCAAAATTTTAACAGCTTTTAGTCCCTCTTCAATCATTGGAATTTTAACTACAATATTTTTCGAAATTTTGGAAAGTTTCCTTGCTTCTCTTAATATTCCATCTAAATCTGTTGATATAACTTCAGCTGAAATATCTCCATCTACAATTTTTGTAATTTCTTCAATAACATCCTCAAATATTCCGCCATTTTTTGCTATTAAACTTGGATTTGTCGTTACTCCAGAAATAACTCCCCATGAATTAATTTCTCTAATTTCTTCAATATCAGCAGTATCAATAAAAAACTTCATCTAATCATCCCTTTCAAGTAAACAAATAGCTTCAGCAGATATTCCTTCTTCTCTTCCTACAAAACCCATTTTTTCTGTTGTTGTTGCTTTTATTGAAATATTTTCTACATCAGTATTTAAAATGTCTGCGATTACTTTTCTCATTGAGTCAATGTATGGTGCTAATTTTGGTTTTTCACAAGCAATTACCGAATCAATATTTCCTATTTTAAAATTATTTTCTTTCATAATTTTAAAAACTCTTTTTAATAATATTTTTGAATCAATATTTTTATATTCATTGTCACTATCTGGAAAATGGTAACCTATATCTTTAAGTGCAAGAGCTCCTAATATAGAATCCATTATTGCGTGAATCAATACATCTGCATCTGAATGGCCTAAAAGACCTTTTACATAAGGAATATTAACTCCACCTATTATTAACTTCCTATTTTCGACTAACTTATGGACATCATATCCTATCCCTATTCTCAACTTTTCACCTTCTTAATAAGTATATTTGCAATAGATAAATCTTCTCTAGTTGTAATTTTTATATTGTCATAAGAATTATAAATAAGTTTTACTTTTACGCCTGTTTTTTCGACAAGAGAACAGTCGTCTGTTCCATAATAACCTTCAGTATATGCTTGTTTATACGCATGAATTAGTATTTCTTTTTTAAAAACTTGAGGAGTTTGAACTTGCCATAACTTATCTCTATTAGGAGTGTAATCGACAAGTTTTCCATCAGTTGAAACTTTAATAGTATCTTTTACGGGATTTGCAAGCACACAGGCCCCAGTTTCCATTACATTTTCTATGGCTTCATCAATTTTTTCTACTGAAACAAATGGCCTTGCTCCATCGTGAGTCAATACTATATCAGTTTTTTTCGGCATATTTAGAAGACCATTATTTATAGAATCTTGCCTCTCTTTGCCACCATATACTATTGCATAATTTATATTTATTTTATGTTTTTCAATAATATCATAAACATAAGGTAAATCACTTTTTTTTACAATTAGAAGTAAAAAGTCTACATATTTAGATTTTTCTATTTTTTTTATTGTATGTGCTAGAATAGGAACTTTATCAATAGTCAGAAACTGTTTATTTATTCCCATATTCATTCTTTTGCCCATACCAGCTGCAGCTACAAAAGCTGTTACAAATTTACCATTAAACATCTAATCACTCTTCTTCAATTTGTAAATTATTAACTGCATACTTAAGTAACTCTCCAGCAATTGGTGCCGCAGCTTGTGAACCATAATCTTTAATATTAGGAATTACAACAGCTATGGCAACTTGCGGATCATCTGCTGGGGCAAATCCAACAAACCAAGCATTGTTAGTTCCTTCTTTAAGATCAAGTTGAGCTGTACCAGTTTTACCTGCAACCTTTATCCCTGATACATAAGCTTCAGTTCCAGTACCATTATTAACTACATTTATCATATATTTTGTTATTTGGTCTGCATTTTCTTTTGATGTTACTTCACTTAAAACAGTTGGAGTATTTCTAAGAACATTTTTCCCATCAGAAGAATCAACTCTTTTTACAATATGCGGTTGCATCATAACACCATCATTTGCAATTGTAGATGCTACCATGCACATTTCAAGTGGTGTAACCAAAAGAGTATCATGGCCAATTCCTGCTGCTCCAAGGGCAGTTCTATCAAATCCATTTCTCTTATAGTCCCAAGTTGATGTTTCAAGTGGAAGCTCAAAATCAACTTTTTTATTTACCATATATCTCTCTGACACTTCAGCCATTACATCGATGCCCATATCAACAGATTTTCTTACGAAATAAGTGTTTAGAGAATTTGTAAAAGCCTTTTTTAAATCCACTCTTCCATAGGTTTTATTTCCTGCATTTCTAAATTCACGACCATTATCAATTTTTTCAACACCTTCATCAGTGTATTTTTGTGAAATACCTGATTCTAAAATTGCAGTAGTAGTTATTATCTTATAAACAGAACCTGGAGCAAATTTCCCCTTAGTTGAACTATTAAAGAGAGCTCCATTATTTGCCTCATTAATAGACTGCATATCTTTTGCAATATTTTGTGAATTAAAATCTGGAAGAGAAACCATAGAAAGAATTTCTCCAGTTTTTGGATTCATAATGACGACTGATCCCTTATCAGATTTATTAGACAATACTAATCTAGTTTTTTCCTGTAAATTAGTATCAGTAGTAAGTGTTACATCATCACCAGTATATGGATCATAATTTTTATTTACAACAGATTTCATTGTTTTTAAAAATTTTGAACCTTCTTTTCCAACTAAATAGTTATTCATTTCTTTTTCAAGTCCATACTTATCTACTATTTTGTCAGAATATCCAATTATATGAGAATAAATAACAGGATAGTTATATATTCTGTGATAATTATATTTTTCTCCATTAGAATATGCTAAAACTTCATGATTTCTATCATAGATAGTGCCTCTTTTTACAGAATTTTCCCTAAGTTCACTTCTTCTATTAGCAGGATGGTTAATTATATCCTCTGCTTTAAAAACTGTAAAATAAGTTAAATATACAATTGGTGCAACTAACAAAATTATTAAAAAAACCAGAAGGACTAAAATTCTTTTATTGTCTTTATTCTTCATTATCAATTCCCCTATCATACTTATAGGACAAATCTTCACTTGTTACTTGAAGAATTCCAAGTGCAATAAAACTTGAAATCATTGAGCTACCTCCATAAGAAACAAAAGGAAGTGTAAGCCCTGTCATAGGAATAAGTTTTATTACTCCCCCTACATTTAAAAATACTTGAACTGTAAATAAAATTGCAACAGAAAGAGCTAAAATTCTATAAAATAAATATTCTTGATTTAGTGCAATTTTTATCGCTCTATACACTAATAGCATATAAAGCATAATAATTCCTATACCTGTTAGTATTCCCATTTCTTCACAAATTGCAGAAAAAATCACATCTGAATGTGCAAGTGTAATTTGTTTAGGATAACCTAGACCAATCCCTTGTCCAAAAAATCCACCTTCACCAATCCCAAAAAGAGACTGCACAATTTGTCTTGCACTATTTATAACTTTATCTGCCGTCCAAGGATTAAGCCATATATCAACTCTATTTCTAACATGTGAAAATAAAAAATAACCTGCAACTCCTCCTATTAACATAAGACCAATATTTACTAAAAGAGAAGTCCTATCTTCATCATATACATATTGAATTAAAGTATAAATTGCAACAAAAATAACAGCAGTTCCAAGATCTCTTTGTATAAACAAAAATCCCACAAAAATATATATTACTGCCATTAAGTAATATGAAGTGTGCTTATAATTTAATTTTTTAAGTCTTGTTTGGAAAGTTGTGTAAAAAGAAGCAATTAAAAATATAATTAAGATTTTTGTAAATTCTGAAAGCTGAATTGTCACTCCTTCAGAAAGTTCAATCCAGTTTTTTGATCCGTATTTATCTGGTGCAAAAATAAGAGTAATTATAAAAAAAATAATAGAAAGTCCTAAATAAAGTCCTGTCATATATTCAAGTCTTCTCATAGCTCTTATTGCGAAATAAGTTAAATAAAATACTAATATACCTGCCAATACCCAAATAAGTTGTCTTAGTCCAAGTTTTGGAGAAAGCCTGTAAATTGTAATAATACCTAAACTTAGAAGCATAGACACTATTAAAAATATATAGTTATCTCCAGAAGAAACTTTTCCCAAAACTAAATTGGAAATATAAACAATTAAAATCAAGCCCACAAATAAAATAACTATGTATCTGTCTACATTATTATTGTTATAAGAAAACAAAAGTAAAATACTTAAAATTTCAAAAATTAAAAGAAGATTTCTAGGCTTGCGATTTTTTAAAATAACATCAAACACAATTTCACCTTTTATCTACAAATATAAATTGAATAAAACCTACACCAATTTTATCATTATTTTGAAGTTCAATTAATTCATTTGGATCAACTTGCATACCATTTAAAAAAGTTCCATTTGCAGAACCCAAGTCCTCAATATAATATCCTTGGTTTTTCACAATAATTTTTAAATGATTTTTACTAACAAATTTATCCTTTATTACAATATCATTTTTTGAACTTCTTCCAAGAGTCATATTATCATCTATAACATAATATTCCTGCATCTTAAAATTCAAAGAGTCAAGTCTATTTACTACTTTTAAATAAGCATCATCAAGAGAATCCCCTCTGTTTGTAATGTTTTTTATATCAAGATACATAAGTCTTAAAATACTAAATATAAAAAGATAGATTAAAATTATAAATATATATCTCAATATTTGGGAGATTAATTCAAACATATAACACCTCTCACTTTTAAACTCTATATAATTATATACTTTTTGATATTAATTTTCCACATTTTGTTAGACTCGATAAATATAGCACTTTTATGTTAGAATGAATTTGGTGATAAAATGATTGTATCAAATATTAGTTTTGAAAAGAAAAAATTTCATATTACTTTTGATAATTCTAGAGATTTATATATTTCTGAAGACACATTAGTTAAATTTGGATTATACAAAGGACAAGAAGTACCAGATGATTTTTATGAAATTTTAAAATTTGAAGATGCAAAATCACAAGCTCTTTTTTTATCTTATAAATTTTTACAGAGAAATAAAACAGAAAAACAACTAGTTGATCATCTTTATAAAAAAGAAATCTCTCAAGATATTATTGACTTAATAATTCCAATATTAAAAGAAAAAAAATATCTAAATGACAAGGATTATGCTACAAGATATATTAAAGATTCTCAAAATCTTAAAAAATATGGAAAAATAAAAACAATATATATGCTTAAATCTAAGGGAATAAAAAATGATATTATAGAGGATATTATGTCTGATTACGATTATAAGTTAGAGCTTGAAAATGCTCTTAATCTCTTAGAGAAAAAAATAGAAAAAGACGAAAAGGATTTAAAAAAAATAAATTCTGCAAAAAAGTACCTTCAAGGGCGAGGTTTTGAATTTGAAATTATAAATCTTGCAATTGAAAATTATTTGGTGTATTAAAATGAAAGATTCTTATGTATATATTTTAGAATGTAGCGACAAAACTTTTTATACAGGCTATACAAATGATTTAGAAAAAAGATTAAAATCTCACAGTAGTGGGAAAGCATCAAAATATACTTCTTCAAGACTTCCTGTAAAAATGGTTTTTACTGAAAAATGTAAAGACAAATCTGATGCTCTAAAAAAAGAATATTTTATAAAAACGCTTAAACGAAGTACAAAAATAAAAATCATAAATAAAACTTTAAAGCTTCAAAACTTATATGATAATTATAAAAGAAGAAAAGAAAACTTATAAATATTACTAAAAAACTGATCCAAATTTCTAATGGATCAGTCTTATTTTTTTATTTAATTTTATACATTTCACCTAAAAAAGTTTCTTCTTTTTCAATATATTCTCTATTGCAAACTTCTTCTAATTTATTTTTCATATCATCATAAGACAAATTTTCTCCAGTTTTTTTATTATAATTAATTAAAATTGAATTTAAATTAGAAGTATCAATTGGCAGAAAATCTTTTATATTTATAAAAAACTCTTCAAATTCCTTATTATCATGGCTTGTAAGTTCATCAAAAGGATTTTCTGTATGAGGTGAAACTGTGTTTGCCGCTCTGATTCTGACAAAAGAAGTCCTCCCCTTTTTAGCTGATGATACAAACACATCCCCTGAACTTAAATACGGTAGTCTTTTTGTTTCATCAACAGAAAGATCTGTTTCTTCTTTTATAGTATCGATGTCAGATGCCCTTACTGTTCTAAAGATTAATTTTGTATTCAACTGAGCTGTAATTGTTTCATCTAGTAAAGTAGGTCTTTGAGTAGCAAGAATTAAAAATACTCCATATTTCCTTCCCTCTTGAGAAATTTCTCTCAAAATACTTTTTGAAGGTGTATCAAAACCCTTAGGAGCAAAATTATGTGCTTCATCAGTTATAATTACAAAAGGAGGAAAATAATCTACCTTCGTATTATTTCTATTTAATTCATCTCTGTATTCTTTTCTTAAATAATATAATTTTGCCAGTAAATAAGTTGAAAATACATTAATCATCCTAGTTGAGCCTTGCAACACTACAAGTTTTTTTCTCTTCAATAAATCTAAAAGTTCATCTATATTATGAGAAAAAATCCCTTCGTTTTGTAAATTAATAAGTCTCCACAAAACTCCACGCACACTCATAGAATTGCATGTTTTATCATATCTATCATAGACATCTAAAACTTTTTCAAGTTTTTTTTGTTTGGATGGATCAGGTTCTGATGCAATTTCTGAAATTATTTTATCTCTTGAACCAATTTCTTGACCTTCCAAAAGCATTTCCAATTTATTTTTAAAAGAATCAAAACTTGCTCCTTTAGACAACATAACATCAATTACATTTTTCATTGAATCTGTCAAAGGAGACGCTGCATTCAAAAGATTTTTCAAATCTCTATTTTGAAGCTCCTGAAATTTTATGCCTGTGTTTATTCCTATTTCAAGACATTTAAATTTATCATTATAATTTTTTTCTGAAATTTCTGAATTATTTGAAAAGTCCATCTCATAATGAGGGTCCATTACAATGGTAGGGACTTCCATTTCCATAAGCTCTTCTAAAATGACTCTAAGTCCAAAGGACTTTCCACTTCCAGATCCTCCAAAAACTCCAATATGAGGGTATTGATGCATTGACTTATAATCAAATAGATAAGGAAGTTCTCTTTGTTTTAAAAATTTATTATTTTCAAAAGTTTGAAACAAGTTTTTGTAGATATCATCCATGTCACTTGCAATATTATCTGTATTTTTAATTGACCCTAAAATTAAGGAATTATTTGGCAATGTATCAATCAAAAAGTTTTTTATTTCATGAAACTCTGGCGTTCTCAAATCACTTCCCGTAATAGGTGGATACAAAAGTTCTTCGAAAAATCTAAGCTTTGCAACATAAACTGTTTCATCTCCAACATTATAACCCATAGATCCAAGTGAAGTAAGTACATCACTGTCTACAAAATCTCCACCAATATCAAGAGGAATGAATCTATTAAAAGTTTTTGAATCCACAATTTCTCCGATAATATCCCCTTGAACTGGATCTTCGACTATTAAAAATTCATTATTTCTAAAATTTTTTTCTTTTGATCCAATGTATACTTCTCTAGTTGTTGTAACTCCAAGTACCTTCATTTTTCCTCCTACAAAGTCCTTTTATCTCTCTCAGAAATAAAAAATCTTTCATAAATATCCCTATCTAAATATTCTTCCAAAAGCATTTTCAAAATTTCATCAGTTATTTTTACTTCCTTATCTACAATATCAAGCCAAAGTGGAACTCCACGAGAAGACATCGGTGTTAAAGTATAAATTAAACTGCAAACTTCTTCAAAATATTTTTCTTGTGTATCTAGAATATCAGCACCTATTGCTCCAGGAAATTTTGACGTTCGCATAAAAGCCGATGAGAACCCTTCTCCCAAATCATTTTCTATATATTTTTTATTAATTTCATTTCTAATTAAAAGTGCCTCTCCAAGTCCAAGTCTATTAAATAGAATTTCTCTATCATAAATACTTTTATCAAAATTAAGACTTCTAGCTATTACATTTGTCTTTATGTCTTTTATTACTCCAAAAAGAACAATATTTTTTTCTTCACAAACTTCTCTAAGTTCTTTAAATAAATCAAGACAATGTATTTTATATCTAATGAATCCTCCATCCATCATTAAATAGTCAAGATCATACTTATCTATATATTCCAAGGCTGTTTCTATTTCTATCTTTGCCAAAAATTCTTGAGATAAATTTTTTTCACCATATCTCTCATTTAAAGTAGGTGTGTATACTCTTGTTTTATAAACTTCATTCCCATCTGTGGACTTGGCAAGACCTTGAAATATCTCGATGAAATGTGGGAACGCACCACCAGATATATTATTAGAACCATCTACTCCCACAGTCTTTTTATATTTTATCAAATCTTTTTTTTCAAATTTCTTCATTTTTATAATCTTACCAACATTTAAATTTAATTTTTCTCTAAAATTTGAATTATTTATTTTAAATACAAAATCATATTTACCTTTTAAATTTAAATTTACACTTTTTATTTGTTCTTCAAGTTCAGGTATATTATTCATAGATCTAAACTCTCCTTGTAAACTTCATTTTTAGGAATATTATGTTTTTTAGAAATTTCTTTTACAGCTTGGGACTTTTTTGTTCCCTTATTAATTTCTTCTAACAAAAGTTTTTTTATATCATAAGTAACTTCTTCATTACTCCCCTCTAATACGATTACAAATTCACCTTTTTCAGTTATTTCTTTTCCCAAAATCTCAGATGTATTCGACCTAATTGTTTCTTCAAAAACTTTCGTAATTTCTCTTGATATAGAAATATTTCTATTTCCAAAAATTTCATAAACATCTTTTAAAAAATCTTTTATCCTATGAGGTGCTTCATAAAAAATCATAGTAAATTTTAAATTTTTTAAATTTTCAAATTCTTTTTTTCTTGCAGAAGATTTGCTTGAAGTAAAACCATAAAAAAGAAAATGTTCTGTATCTAGTCCAGATAAAACTAAAGCAGTAAGAGCTGCATTTGAGCCAGGAAGAACTCTAAAATCAATATCTTCCTCTATCAATTTTTTTACAAGAACTTCTCCAGGATCACTTATCCCAGGCATCCCTGCATCAGTTACTATTGCTATATCTTTGTCTTTAATCTCTTTAATAATCTTTTGAGACACCTCAACTTCGTTAAATTTGTGGTAAGTTCTAAGTTCTTTTTTTATACCAAAGTGATTTAAAAGTTTTATAGTAACTCTCTTATCTTCAGCGAAGATTATATCAACAGATTTTAAAATGTCTAAAGTCCTTAAGGTTATATCTCCTAAATTTCCAATAGGAGTTGGACAAAAATAAATCAAAGTATTACCTCATTTCTATAAACTCTTTCCATTTCGAGTGTATAATTTTTTCCATCTCTTATATAAAAATCTCTAAAATCATTCCCAAAACTTGCTTGTTTTTTTGCAATAATTATAGATGACTTTGCTTTTTTATTTTTATTTCCATGTATATTTACAATATCTTTCACAAAAAGACCACTTTTATTAATTTTGTAAATAATCTCTGCCAGTCTATATGTAGGATAAATCAAATAGAGTTTTCCAGAATTTTTCAAAATATAATTAATTATATAAAGTCCCTTTTCCATATCAAAAAAATGTTTTGCAGACATTGTATTAAACTTAATATTTTCGTAATTATAATAGGGTGGATTAAAAATAACTGAATCAAAACAATTAGTTTCATAAATATTTTTTAGATTAAAAATATCCTCTTCAATAATTTTTATTTTTTCTTCAAGATTATTTTCTTTAATAGACTTCTGAAAGCTACAAATAACATTTTTATTTATATCTACAGAATAAACTTTTTCAAACCTATCTATAACTCTAAGAGATAAAATTCCAGTTCCACAACCTAAATCGATTGACTTTTTTCCACTTTTTACAAAAGAAGAAAGTATTAGTGAATCAGTTGTATACTTAAATTCATCTTCATTTTGAAAAATAACATAATTAGTTCCAGGAACTATATCTTTTTTCATATTTCTCCTTTTAATACTCTTAAAGCATCGCTAAGTTTTTTATCCGCAACATTTTTTAATTCTGGTCTTGTAACTTTGTTTAATTTCCCGCCTTCAACTACATCTTCAAGTTTTATTATGTCGTAGTTTAGTTTCCCATTTTTTCTATATCTATCTACATAAGTAGGATAGACACCATAAGATTTTATATTTGTATCTTTTGTGTTATTGTCCTTTTCTATAATTAATTTGACAATTGCACCTGTGTCAACGCCACTTTTTTTCAGATTTTCAACTCTTTGATTAGAAAGAGCATTGCCCATAGAATAAATTGTAAAGTATTTTTTGTTATTTTTTTCTTCAACCTCATATTTTTGAAGAACATGAGGATGCGATCCCAAAATTATATCTGCTCCATATTCTTGTAATTTTTCTTTTAAATAAATTTGCCTTTCATTTGGAACAAGTTGATATTCATTTCCCCAATGAGGATATACTATTACAATATCAGATTTATCTTTTAATTTTTTAATATCCGATTCTACATCTTGTGAGAAATTATTTACAGAATATTCTTTACCTATCATTAAAGAATCCATACCATTTAAAGTATCAGTAAAAGAAATAAGTCCAATTTTTATTCCTTTTTCTTCCACAACAATTCCTTTGTCAATGTCCTCAGTAAAAGTTCCAAAAGATTTCATATTATTTTCATTTATAACAGATATAGTTTCAGCTAATCCATCAATACCTGTGTCAAGACAGTGATTGTTTGCAGTCGACAAAACATCAAATCCTACATTTTTAAGAGAAGATATACTCTCTTTAGGAAAATTGAAAAGTGGAAATCCTGAAAGCGCTCTATTTGAATTTACAGAACCTTCAAAATTGGCAATGGCAATATCCGCTTCATTTATATCTTCTGAAATATTTTGAAAAATAGGAGTAAAATCAAAAGAATTTTCTGTTTTATAATTTTTCACAATTGGCTGATGGAAAATCATATCTCCCATAGCAAAAATTTCTACTTCTGATTTGTTTTCTTTTATTTCATTTTTTAATTCTTCACTTTTATTAGATTTATCAATATGACTCTTATCTGAATTCATTTCAAAATCAAAATTATTTTCATTGAAAACAAACAAAAAAACTCCCAACAATAGTACAGATACGGCTATAGAAATATTTTTTAAATTTTTCAATCTTCACCCCTACTAAATTCACATCCGCAATAATTTTGTCTATACATATTAAATTTATCTGTAAGTTCCACTGATCTTTTAAATCCATTTTTCTTTTTAAAATCTGAAAATAGATATTTTACATTGTATTCTTTAGAAACAAATTCCCCAATTCTATTTATTATTTGCGAGTCTTTATGTGGTGATATTGATAAAGTTGTAGTGAAGTAATCATAATTATTTTTAGAAGCATATTCTGCTGTTTTTTCTAGCCTTTCTTTATAGCATTTAAAACATCTAGCTCCACCCTCTTTATATTTTTCAAGACCTTTTATATAATCTAAAAACTCATTGTGATTATATTCTACAACTTCAACAGAAATTTTATAATCTAAATTTAAATTCTTAACAAGTTCTATTTGTTCATTAGCTCGTCTATAAAATTCCCTTTCACTATTTATATTGGGATTATAATAAAAAACATCTATATCAAAAAATTTGTTTATCCTTTCCAGAACTGCAGAAGAACAAGGCCCGCAACAAGAATGTAATAAGAGCTTCGGTCTATCTTTTATATCAATATTTTTTATTATTTTTTCCATTTCCAAATTGTAATTAATTTTATTCAAAATATCACCTAAAAAATTAGACTAGTTTCCTAGTCCAAGTTTAATTATTATTTTTTTGTAAATTTTTTCTACCAATTACACTAATTATAATTCCTATAATTATAATTCCAATACTCACAATTTGCGAAACTCTAAATGTCCCCATATAAAGAGAATCTGTTCGCATTCCTTCAATAAAAAATCTTGCAATACCATATACAATAGTATAAAAAGCAAAAAGCTGTCCATCATACTTCTGCCTTTTTGATAAATAAAAGTATAAAAATAGAAATATGAAAAAATTCACCGCAGATTCATAAAAAAATGTTGGATGAACTCTTTGTCCATTGACAAGAATTGCCCAAGGAACATCTGTAACGCCACCATGAGCTTCTCCATTAATATAATTTCCCCATCTACCAATTGATTGAGCAAGTGCAAGTCCTGGAGCAACACAATCTGCTAAAGTCAAAAATTTTATTTTTTTCTTTTTACTAAAAAAATATATAGCAAGACCACCCGCTATTATTCCGCCATAAATAGCAAGACCTCCATTTCTTATAGCAAAAATTTCATTGAGATGCTCCTTATAATAATTCCACTCAAAGGCAACATAATATAATCTCGCCCCTAATACGCCAATTAAAACAGCAAAAATACAAATATCATTTACAATATCCTTGTAAAGACCATCTTTGTAATTTTTTTTCGCAGCCATTTTTTCAATGACTACTCCAGCCAACAAAACTCCAATACCTATTAAGATTCCATACCATCTAACTTCTAAACCAAAAAGGTTAAAAGCCACAGGATTTATTCTCATATTGATTTACTCTTTTCATAAATTTCAACTCCAGCTGAAACTCCAAGTCTGTCAGCTCCACTTTCAACCATTTCCATCGCTTTTTTATAATCTCTAATTCCGCCACTTGCTTTAACTCTTACTTTATCAGAAACAGACTTTTTCATTAAAGCCACATCTTCTTTATCTGCACCTGAATCTGAAAATCCAGTAGAAGTTTTTACAAAATCTGCACCAGAATTTTCAGAAATTTCACATGCTTTTACAATTTCTTCTTTACTTAAAAGACAAGTTTCTAAAATAACTTTTAAAATTGCATTATTTTTGTGGCAAATTTTTGCAATTTCAGAAATTTCTTCTTCCACTTCAGAATATTTTTTAGATTTAATAAAACCAATATTTATAACCATATCAATTTCATTTGCACCATTTTCAATTGCATTTTTTGTTTCAAAAATTTTAGTTTCCCTTGTATTTGCTCCAAGAGGAAAACCAATAACAGTACATACTTTAACTTCAGTGACCTTTAACATCTCTGAACATTTTTTAACCCAAATAGGATTTACACAAACGGAATAAAAATTACATTTTATTGCTTCTTTAACAAGTTTTTCAACTTGTTCTTCAGTAGATCCAGGTTTTAATAAAGTATGATCAATAATTCTATTAATTTCCATTAATCTCTCTCCCAAGAAGTATATACATCTGTCACATCATCATTATCTTCAAGTGCATCAATTAATTTATCCATATTTTTAATATCATCTTCATCTGTAAGTTCAGTTGTTGTTTGAGGAATAAAAGTTATATCAGATTCAACAAAAGAACGGCCAGATTCTTCTAAAGTCTTTCTAACATTATGATAATCTTCTGGTTCTGTTATTATTTCGAAAGCTTCTCCTCTATCAATTACATCTTCTGCACCTGCATCAATTGCAATTAAAGTAAATTCGTCTTCATCAAGTCCTTCCTTTAAAACACCTAGAGATCCTTTTTTGTCAAACATAAAAGAAACACAACCGGGCTGTCCTAAATTACCGCTATACTTATCAAAAATATGTCTAACCTCTGGTGCAGTTCTATTTCTATTATCAGTAAGACAATTTACCATAACAGCAACTCCACCTGGACCATAACCTTCATATACGATTTCTTCAAAATTATCATCATTATCTCCGCCGCCAGCTTTTGCAATTGCTCTGTCAATATTATCATTAGGCATATTTTCAGCCTTCGCTTTATCAATTGCAACTTTAAGAGAAGGATTATAATCTGGATCAAGTCCACCTTCCTTAGCAGCCACAGTTATTTGTCTTGCAAGTTTAGTAAAAATTTTACCTTTTTTTGCATCTTCTTTACCTTTTTTATTTTTAATATTATTCCATTTAGAATGTCCTGACATTTAATCACCTTTCTATATAAATCGCTATTTTTAGTATATTTATTATTATATTACAAATCTTTATAAATCGTCAATAGAAAGCGAAGTCCATTACTCTCTTATAACTAAAATTTATAACTTAAGTATAGAAAAAATTAACAATTTCATAATAGAAATTTATATTACCAATAAAAAATCAATCAAAATTATTTATATAAAACAGAGTTTTAAAACTTTTTGTTATATTAACTTACACAATAATTTGTACTTGATTAAACTTTATTTCTGAAGTAAAATAATTGCGGAGTTAATAGATTATTTCAAAAGGTTATAAATTTTAAAATATTCTCGATAATATATTTAAAATTAATATATTTAAAATTTATATTAAAACTTTATCTAGTTTGAAATAAAATATACTCCAAAACAAATTCTTCCAATCTACGAATTTAATGTTAGGAGAAGAATATAAATATAATTTAGGAGGATACAATGAACATCAAAAATTTAAACAAAATACTTTTAGTAACAGGATTAGTATGTGGAATTGGTGTTGGTACAGTAAATGCCTCTAGTGAGAATAATTGGAAATCAGATATCAACCAAATGGTTAATATTGAATCCAAGACTTTCCCTACTTCTGACGAAAAATGCTTACAAAAAGCCAATGGGTCATACTTCTCTCAAATTCTCGCTAAGAATAATGGAATGAGAGATAAAGAATTCCAAAGCCCATCAATCTACGATATAACTAAATATGCTGATGTATTAGTTGTGAAAGGAACTTTAGATTATAATAAAAATCCTGAATCAACAAATGTAGACAAAATGTTAGCTAATAGAGCCCACTTTTTCACTACAAACAATAACACAATATATAAAGTTGTAGGAGCTTCAATTAACCCAGAAATTTACTCAGAAGATGAATTTCTTAAACATTATAATCAAATAAAAGATTTGGGTTATGCCATAAATATTGAAGTAAAAGATGGTTTTGTAACTAGCATTACAATTTACGAATAAATTAATTTAGCCAGTAGCTAAAAATCTTTATGTCAAATTAAGCTAACTATTATAAGTATTTTAGATTAAAACTTATAATAGTTAGCTTTTTATTGAAAGAAAATACAATAATGAGTTTTATTAAATCGTAAATAAAAAAACAACTTCAACTCCAGGATATAAATTTTTTATTTCCATTTTTCCGCAATGAAGCTTGCATATTTGTTTTGAAATAAAAAGACCCATACCATGAATTTTAACTTCTGATAAATTTTCTTCATACAATCTTCTTATAACATTTTCAGGAATTACACCTATTTCATCACGAATTGATATAATCAATTTGTGATTTAAAATTTCATAAGTTATAAAAGTCTTTTCCGTTGAATACTTTATGCTGTTTTCCAAAATATTTTCAAGCATTCTGTAAAATAAATGCTCGTCCATTTTTATTTTTGCATTTCTATTTAATTTATTTGTAAATACAATCTCTTTACTGGGATTTTCATTTAATTTTGTGACTAGTAGTTTTCTTATTGTATAAATTGGATCTTTTTCTGTGAAATTATTTGTACTTAAAGTTTCTAAACTTTTTGTCAAATTTAGATCTTCAATTAATTTACTTATCTTTAATATTTCTTTATTCATCTTATCTATTTCTTTACTATTTTCACTATTTTTTATATCTTCTAATCCCCAAGATAATTTTGTAAGAGGTGTCCTTATATCGTGACTAATTCCTCTTAACCAACTAGACTGACTGTTTTTTAATTTTAAAAAATTACTATTCGCCTCATTTATAGTTCTAGAAATATTTTCTAATTCTCCCTTTTCTTCTAAAAATATATAATCTTCATCAAAAATTTTATTAATAGACTTTTGCAGAGGATCTAAACTTTTGAAAATCTTTTTTATCTCATAAATATAGAATAAATATATTACAGCTAAAAATGCAAAAAAACCAATTATTAATATAAAAATATAGGATTTTATTTTTTCATAATTATAATAATTAGAAGGCAGCTTATCCAAAGAATTTTTTGGATAACCTAATACCATAAGACCGTCTCCTGCAATAAAAGTAAAAACTGGATAGTCATTTAAATAATATCTCGTAAATTTTGCCACATCAGTAATTTCAAAATTATATTTTACTTCTCTTGGCTTATTGTAGTTTTCGACTACATTCCCACTTTTATTTATTCTAACTGCCCATATATCATTTTGTTTTAAAAATTTACAATTGTCTTTTGTTAAATATATATTATGAATTTTATTATTTTTAATATATTCATATACATGAGATGGATTTTTATATTCTGAAGAGTATTTAAAACTTGCATAAAATATCCCAAAAATAGTGATGACCATTAATATAATTAAAATTAATACAAAACAAATAATTTTCTTTAATCTTTTAAAAAAATAATTAAGCATTTTGCTACTCTTTTCCAATTAATTTATAGCCCAATCCTTTTACTGTTATAAGTATTTTAGGATTTGAAGGATCTTCTTCTAGTTTTTCTCTCAATCTATAAATATGAGTTATAAGTGTATTTTCATATCCAAAGGAATCTTCCCAACACCTATCTATAATTTGGTCAATTGATACAATTTTATTTATATTTTCAGACAGATAATCTAAAATTTTAAATTGTTTAGCTGTGAGTGGAATTTCTTCTCCATCTCTAATTAATATGCCTTTCTCTTTATCAAAAATTAATCCATCTAATATCAATTTATTATCACTGTATTTTTTGTAAGTTCTTCTAAGAACTGCCTCTATTCTCCACAATAAATCTTCTGTCAAAAAAGGTTTTACTATGTAATCATCTGCTTCTAAACTAAATCCTTCCTTTTTATCCTCTATACCATCTAGTGCAGAAAGAACAATTACAGGAAGTTTAGAATTTTTTCTTATTTCTTTTAAAAAATCAAAACCACTTCCATCAGGCAGCATTATATCTAAAATCATAAGATCAACTCTATTATTTTCCAGTTTAAATTTTGCCTCTTTTATATTTTTTGCCACCAAAACTTTTCCAAAACCTTTCTTTTTTAAAAAGTTATACATACTATTTAACAAATCTATTTCATCATCTAATATTAATAAATTCACATATTTATAGGAAGTCATTTTGTATCCCCTTTCAAATCCATTTTAACATAATAAAATGAAAAAACACTTTTTGTGATGTAAAAGTAATCTATTAAAAATCTAAATGTTATATCAATTTTTTATAATTAAGTTATTACAGAGAGAGGAGAAAATTATGACAAAAGTTTTAGAAATTGAAAATTTAAAAAAATTTTATGGTGAAAATTGTGTTTTAAATAATATTAGTCTAGAAATTGAAGAAAAATCAATTTATGGATTAATAGGACCAAATGGAGCTGGTAAATCCACTCTTATGAAATCTATTTTGGGACTTATAAAAAGGGATTCTGGAACTATAAATCTGTATGGAAAAAATATTACTGAAAAGAATCAAAAAGAAATGAATAAAAATCTTGGTTCTCTAATAGAAAACCCCTCTTTTTACGATCATTTAACTGCTTGTGAAAACCTAGATATAGTTTGTGAGTTAAAAGGAATTGATAAAAAAGAAATAAAAAATATTTTAAATGATGTAGGGTTATCAAACTACATAAATAAAAAAGTTCGGGAATATTCTCTTGGAATGAAACAAAGACTTGGAATAGCCATAGCACTAATTGGCAATCCAAAATTTTTAATCTTAGATGAACCAATAAATGGACTCGACCCTCAAGGAATAGAGGAAATGAGAAATTTATTTAAATCAATTGTCAAAAATTCAAATACAAGTATATTGATTTCATCTCACATACTCGATGAAATAGAAAAAATATCAACTCATATTGGAATTTTAAAAAATGGAAACTTAATTTACAATGGATCTCTTGAAAATTATAGGAAGCTTCATCCCCCTGTAATTGTCATAAAAACTTCTGATAATATTAAAGCTAGCAAAATACTTAGAATAGACTCATCAAATATTATTGGGAATAAATTAGTCCTTGGCAACAAGACTAAAGAAGAAGTTGCCAAGATTATAAAATATTTGAATAATTATGTTGATATTTATAGGATTGAAGAAGAAAAAGAAAGTCTAGAAAAATTATTTATAAAAGAAACAAATAAGTAGGTGTGTTATGAAAAATTTAGAAATTAAAAAAAGCAAAAATTTGGGAATTAATTTTATTTTACTAATTGTTTTTGCAATACATCTCTTTGCTATACTCATGGTTTATTTAGACAGTGATTTTTTTTATTTAAAATACCCACTTTTTAGTTTGCTTGATTCATACTTTGCCACAGCTTTGATTATTAATCCGATTATTATTTCATCTGTTGTGAAAAAAGTAATAGAAATTGAAGAAAAAAATAATATGTGGGACTTACAACTATCCCTTGGATTAAAAATACCAACTATTTTAGTGAATAAATTTAAAAATTTGAGCTTTAAATTTTTTATACTGCAAATCGTTGAATGGATAATTATAATAACTCTTTCTTATCAAAACAATGACTTTATTATAAATTCTGAAATTACTAAAAGAATAATTATTTATTTTTTAAGTGAACTATTTATAAATCTATCTATGATTTCAATTTTTATAATAATTGAAATGAGAAGTAAAAAAGTTTATTTTTCTTTATTCTTTTCAATTATTGGAGCTATGTCAGGGATAATCTGTATGTTTACTTCAAATTTATTGTCGCAAATAAATCCCTTTGCACTTTTTTCTACATTGTTGAATATAAATTACATTAAAAATGGCTCTGGTTTTATTCAAATGCCATATAATATTAATTACTTTACTATATTAATAAGCTTTATTTATTTATCAATAAGTGTAATTTATTTAATCAAGAATAAAAAATACATTCTAAATAAAGAAATATAAGGAGAAATTTATGTTAAAAATTGAAATGAAAAAATTAAAAGTAACAAATCTTTTGATAACAATTCTAGTAATTCCACTTTTGGCAAATATCTTTGGATTAATAAATTTTATGGGAAATAGAGAACTTTTGACCAATAGTTGGAAAAGTTTGTGGACACAAGTTTCACTATTTTACTTTATGTTTTTCTTAACGCCACTTATAGCAATTATAGTTTCGACGTTGTGGTCAGTAGAGCATAAAGCAGGACTTAAATTAATAAGGATTTGTCCAATAAAAAATATAAAATTTATAATATCAAAGGCATTTATATCATTTATATTAATTGCCATTGCACAGTTTTACTTTTTATTTTTATTTATAATTTTTGGTAAATTTATTTGTGGATTTAAAGAAATTAATTTAAATTTATATATTTATTATATTATTTTGAGTATTTTATTCTCTATCCCAATAATTATAATAATGTCCTTTGTAAATATAAAAATAAAATCCCTAGGTATAAGTGTACTTATATCTGTCATGATTTCGATTGCAGGATTTGCAATGCGTGCTCAAAATATTTTCCCTTTACTTCAAAATATTTTTGCCCTAAGCAATCTAGGTATTAAAATGAACAATTTTGAAATATTAAATTTTAGTGAAGCAATAAAAATATTTGTTTTTGGAATTCTTGAAGTTACAATATTTTTAAGATTATCTCAAAAGTCTTTACAATATGAAGATTAAGTCTAGAAATTATCATATTTAATTTTTATAAATAAGTTCATTATGAATATAGGTAAAAAATTTAGCATAAATAATTTTATATGCTAAATTTTTTTAATTACCTTTTAAATTCTCATTATGGAAAATATTAATTACATTATTCTTTTTATTTTCTTTAATTTTTTATCATTAAATGGGGCATATCTAAATGAAATATCCAAAAATCTTGTATTTTTAACCACTGATTTCTTGTGACTAAAAGTTTCAAATCCATATTTACCATGATAAAAACCAATCCCACTGTAACCTACACCACCAAAAGGCATATTAGGATTTGTAAGATGAATAATAACATCATTTACGCAACCTCCTCCAAAGGAAAGTCTATTAATAATGTAATTGGAATTTTCTTTTTCTTGTGAAAATATATAACAGGCCAAAGGTTTTTCGCGAGATTTTATAATATCAATTACTTCATTTATATCATCATATTCTATTATTGGCAATAATGGTCCAAAAATTTCTTCTTTCATAATCTCATGATCGAAATCTGAATTAGGAAAAATCGTAGGTTCAATCTTTTGATCTTTATCATTTTTATTGCCACCAATTATATCTTTATCTGTTTTTATGAGATTAACTAGTCTTTCATAATGACGCTCATTAATAATCTTTGGATAGTCCTTATTATTTAAAACATCAGGATACCTAGTTTTTATTTCTTTTCGAAGAGCACTTATAAACTCATCTTTAACATTTCTGTGCACCACTACATAATCTATTGCCACGCAAGTTTGACCAGCATTTAGCAACTTGCCCCATGTAATTCTCTTTGCTGCAAGATTTATATCTGCAGTTTCATCAATAATGCAAGGACTTTTCCCTCCAAGTTCCAAAGAAACTGGAGTTAAATTATAACTTGCCTCACGCATTATAATTTTTCCCACTCTAGCACTTCCTGTGAAAAAAATATAATCGTATTTCTGATTAAGTAATTCATCATGATCAAAATTTGGATTTAAACAATAAATATAACTTTCATCAAAAGTATCTTTTATAATTTTTTCAATTACTTTAGAAGTATTTATACTATATTCAGAACATTTTATGATTGCACAATTTCCTGCTGCTATAGCATCTATTAATGGAGCAATCGTAAGATTAAAAGGATAATTCCATGGAGAGATAATAAGCACAACACCATAAGGTTCACTATAAATATAATTTCTAGCAGGGAATGTACTTTTTGAACCTCTTACCCTTTTTGGTTTGCTCCATCTTTTAATATTTTTTAATATATAGTGAATTTCACTATAAACCATTGCAATTTCAGTCATGTAAGATTCTGCCTTTGACTTTGAAAGATCTTCATATAATGCAGAAAAAATAATCTCTTCATTATCTTTAATTACTTTTTCTAGTCTTTTTAACATTTTTATTCTATATTCAATTGACTTTGTCTTATTTGTATTAAAAAAATTTCTCTGCATTTCAACTATATTTTTTAGATTTATACTTTCATTTCTCATCACTATTATATCTTCCTTTATTGTTTTTAATGTCTTTCTAGTGCAGCTCCATTTAGCCATCTCTTTAGAGAAGCATATCTACTACTATAGTCTTGATCTATAACCCAGAAACTCACAAGTACTCTTTCCACTTATTTTTTCATATTCTATGTATGGATAAAGACCTAAATATTCAAGACCTTTAAAAGTACTAGGTTCTTCCATTACTGGTAGTATACATGATTTTCCATTTAACATACCATCTGCTAAACCCAATTCCCACGGGCATCATTTTGAATTAACAATATTTCTAGTGGCGATATAAGATAAGTCTTTACAATTAGATATTCTATTTTTAATAACATTAGCCGTTTTAGGTGATACATTATTTCTACCCAAATTTTTGTCATTTATCCAATCTACATATACAGAATAGCCTACATTGTTAAATAAATCAATTAGTGTTAGTATCAGTCTTTTATCTAAAAAACTATGTAATATAAACAAGTTCTATTACTAGCTGTCATTATTGTTACGCCTTGCCTCTTGTTTGACACAATTCATTTTCCAAATTTGCCCTGATGCATTTTTAGAATTTTTTGTAATTATAGAAATCATTCCATCACAACCTTTAATTCGTGTTCTGCAATTTGTTTTCACATAGAATTCCAAGGTTGCTTGACAGACATACCCACAAATTCAATGTTACTATTAGGATTTCGAGAGTGCCCTCTTAATAAGTTTCTTAAGCTTCATCTTCAATATCAAAACTTATAAAAATTCTTTTCATTTCTACTTTTCCCTCCTCTCATACTCCTTAGGACATTTGCCTTCATTTTGAGTAAGTTGTATATCCTCATACTTCTTAGGACATCCTATTTGTATTTGGGTAAGACTTCTTCCCTCATATTCCTTAGGACATCCAGTAAGTTTTTGAGTAATTATTTTTTCCAAGGTCTCAATTTCTCTTGAATCTTTGGTAAATGCTTATTTTTGATGTTATTAACTGTTTTTTGGGATATTCCTACTACTTCTGCGACTTCTCTTTCTTTCATTTCGTAGAGAAAAAGTAGTTTTAGAACTTTTTTATCTCTTTCAGAAAATTCACTAATGACTTCTAAGAATGCTTCTTCTAGAAGTTTGTACGTTACTATGTCCTCAGTATTTTTAACGCTAGTTACTTCAAAGTCGTATTCTTCTTCAGCAACATCAAGGGATAAGGGAAGACCATATTCTTTTGTTTCGACAAAGCCTGTTTCTGAACTTCCTGCTTGGACATAGTTTCCATTTTTCTCAGCCACTGTTTTAATTCTTTCTTTATCCTGTAGCTCTTCTAAATTCTTATAAGCTCTTTGGATTCTCTTTTTTTCTCTCCAGATTGGTTTCATATATTCTTTGTAGACTTCTTCACTAACTTCGATTTCTTTGCCATTTATTTCTAAATATCTTTTCTTTGCCATCTTTTGCCTCCTTGCAAAATCTCTAGATCCGCAAGAAGGCCATCCGTAAAAACAAAAAAGACGGCAATAGAAAACCATGGTTTGGTTTTCCGACTGCCGTCTAGCGTTCTTGCGGATATCTTTTACTTATTTAAAATTTTAATTTCGCCTTTAACTACATAGGCTATGGTTGTACTTTTACCTCGCCTGATAGTTAGCTTTTTCTTGTCTTCACTAATATCACAGACTCTTTTTTCTTCTTTGTTTCTTATTTCTATAGGATCACCTCCTTAATATAAAAATAGCCAGATGAGTTTCCTTTTGAATACTCATCCGGCTATTTGATAGTTACATTTACTTCTTTGCTCGGTATGGTTTTTTCTTATTTTTGTTTGATATTTCCAGTGTTGAGATTTTCCCACAATGTGGACATTTTGCTGCTATCTCTATTTTCTCTAGAGGAATTCTTGATACATCAAAAAATCTCTTTTTACAGACTGGACATGCCATTTGTTCCATAATACCTCCTTATCTTTTCTTGTTAGCTTCTTTGATAATTTCTTTCTTAAAAAAATATAGCTAAGCTATATTTTAAAAACTAAATTCGTTATATAGTTCTTTTGTTAATTCAAAGTCATTAGGTGCATAGCCTAATACTTTTAATCGAACTAATGCTGCTGTTTTTGATACTTGGAATTGCTCTGATACTTTCATGATGAAATCAAATAGATAAGTTTCATCCTTAATGTGCTTATCATAACCTAGATAGTATAAATACTTTATAATCGCTTTTTTATTCATCAAAAGACAAGAAGCAAATGTATTCGCCTGCCATTCTATTGTATCCATAAATCCCCAACGCTTATTTTTCTTCTTATTAACATCGCCAGTTCGACAAGCTAGCGAAGCAGGCTTTTCTTCTTCATTAAAAAAAGATAGTTGGTTTGGATCTCTATAGAATACACACGGATGGATTACTCCATGTCCACATTCATGAGCTAGGGTAAATCTTCTAAATCATTTATCTCTTGGATTATCTAATTGCTTATCTATTAGAATAGTATTGGCTCTATCTGTAAGATATTCTAGTTCCCATTGTCCAGTTTCAACATTTGGCATTAGGCTTTTCATTGTTCGTATTACTTGGTCATCATTAAAGACCATCATCCCTGCATAGCATCCGTTATGAGATAAGTAGGCATATTCAACATTAAACCCTAAATCAAATTCTGCCAGTCCTTCAATATCTACTGCTTCAAAATTCTCAATTGAAGATGGACAATATTTGTTGAGAATATTCTCAGTCAGTGATTCAATTTGATCTAAAGTGATAAATGGAGCACCTGTACTTGATTTGTTGAAGTTATATTGATACATGCCTACCTCTCTTTTTCAATTTCTTCAATGAATTTTATCCACTCTTCTTCTTTAACATCTAAGTCTCTAGCCTTTCTCAAAGCTACGCTTAAGCCTTTAGTTTTTAAAATATACTCTGGCAAATCAGGTGCCACCGTATTTCTTTGCTTTCCAGCTAAATCCATCATAATGGATGATTCTTCTTCATCTAAGTTTAATATTTTAGCAATTTGATTCAACCTCTCTAAGTCAAAAGAATCTCTTTTTCCTTTCTCTACATCGCTTAGATACGGTGAGGAAATATTAAGCCTGTCCGCCATATCCTTTAAGGTGATTCTTAAATCCTTTCTCTTCTGAGAAATAAAATTCCCAAAAGTCAGTTCGTGATTGTTCATGATTACCTCCCATTACTTTATTAGCTAATCTGCTAACTTATTTATATTTTACAACTTATTAATTGATGTGTCAAGCCCTACTGTTCACTCTCTCTATAAATATCTATTCTGTCTACACAAGAAGCGTTTTGTCAAGTACCTTTTTATATTTATAGACGCTTTTTTCTGTAAGGTATTTTAACTTTTAGGCAAGAAAAAACAGTAAACCGATTTGATTTACTGCTTCATGAATTGTATCTTGTATCTTTTATTTGGTTATTTGAGTTTAAAAACTGGGATTCATAAATTACTATCTAACCATGTTTTTAGTTCATCAAAACTGTAATCTCCTTTTAACGCTATTCCATCTTTAATAATTGAATTCTTACATTCCTTTTTGTAATCTTCAATCATTCTCCCAAAACCACCTCCGCCATGCGTGCAAAACGGAATAATTGTCTTTCCACTTAAATCAACCGTTCTTAAAAACGATAGCACGGGTGGGGCAAAAGTTTTAAACCAATTAGGAGAACCAATGAAAATCACCTCTGCATTTTCAATAGTTTCCGCCCCTTGAATAAGAGGTGGGCAATATCCTTTTTCAATTTCTTCTCTCGCTTCTTTTACAGCTGTATTATATGAGAATGAATAAGGCTTTTGTGGCTTCAGCTCTCTCAAATCTCCATCAATAATCAACGCAATATCTTCTGCTAATCTTCTTGTTGTTCCTGAATATGAATAATATACAACTAAAGGACTCATTATAATTACCTCCTTAATTCAACTTAATTACTATTATATCATTTTTATTATATGATAAGTAGCCTGATATTATCTATCCTGTTCACTCCCTCTAAAACATACATAGTGTCTACACACCCTGCAATAATCTACACTTGAACTGTTTCCACAGAGAGTTTTCCAAATAGAAAAATGGCTTCTAAGATTTCTTTTAAAATCCTAAAAGCCATTGATTTCAACAGTTTTATAGCTTGTTATTCTATTTTCTTGACATCAATACTACGCTTTCAGCAGTCGATTTCTGCCAATCGAAGCTCCCTATTCGTTCGCTTCTCTTGGGAAATCTTTGCATGAAACCTGCCTCGAGTCGTCACTATGGATAAAAAGCTCCTTTTTACGTTTTAACAAACATATCATAGGCTTTTTTAGCATTTTCCTCGTATTGGCAACATATCATGGGGCTTTTTGAATTGGTAAATATTCAGAAACATGTCAAATCTTACTACCACCTCTTATCAATTTCAAATCTCTTCTTACTTGGATTTCCTTCACATCTATATATTTTTTTATTGTTTATATCATAAATTGAGGACCATATAGTATCAAAAGATAAATTCTTATCATATTGACACATAAACCCATATTTCCCACTTAGCAGTTTTTTTATCTCTTCTAGTGAATAATTTTTATAGTCTTCTTTTATTAAAGTATCAAATCTAATATGTGATTTAATATCATCTTGTAAATTACATTTAAAAGATTGCATACCTTCGAATACAAAATGATTAGTTCTAAATAAGGCTCCCTCTGAGATTATTTTAAAATATTTATTCTCTGAATTAAGTTCAGCTAAAAGCACGCCTCCTTTTGCATCAGCAACTATAATATTCTGCGATGACCCTACTTCTACTTCTTCCAAAAACTTTTTCGCTTGATCTACTGTAGCACATTTTTCTAAAATATATCTTATTAGAAATCCAGCGTTAAAGCCAAGATCTTTTACTGTTGGATATACAAAAGTTAGTCCACATGCAAGTCCCTTCTCATTCATTCCATCTTCCATTTGAATCATAGCAGTAGTATTAGCAATAAATGAATATCCCTTATCCAACTTATAGAATGCACTATCAGTCAATTTCCCAATAGACTTATCAAAGTCACTATTCCTAGCTACGAATATTCCATTGTCATTTGAAATACCTATACACGAACAATAATTTTCATATGTAAAAACATACATGCTGGTTAAAAAAGCAAATACTTTATCAAAATCTTGCTTTAATCCCTCTGCAAATCCTCTAATTTCTTCAATTATTTTCGGAAAATACTTTTCATAAATAGTATAAACTCCTCTTCCATAATTTAGTTTTTCTTCATCTAATAGTTTGTCAAAATCAATGTTCTTTCCGTTCTTGTAGAGCATACCTCCATACTTATAGCCAGCTTCTTTATGACTATTTCGCCATCTTGAGTGATACATTTATTCCCCCTAAAAAATGTTATTACAATCCTTTATGATAAATTTTATCATATTGGTTACGGTAACCTTTAAGTGTTAATAATATATTCACATAATAAAAAATTTATGTCAAAGGGAAATATTTATTAAGATATAAAAATAACTAAATAGAACTTATTCTAAATTTAATTGAATTTAATTTTTCCGTTTTAATTTGTGGATAATCTTTATAGAATTCTACACGTCCAAATATTGCAATATCATATATTATATCAATATCGATATTGTCTTTTATTTTAGCTCTAAATACTTTTATCTTATCTTTCCAGCCTTTATTTTTTCTAACTTTAATTAATAAATTGTAGTACCCTTTACCATTTATTTCTTCTACTTCAAGTTTCACTCTTCCATAAAATAAATAAATTTTATTATCTTCAGATTTATCAATCCAAGTATTTAAACTCTTTCTAGGAATTACTTTATACTTTGATTTACTATAATTAATTTTATCTTCTATTAAAAATGGATTATTAGATAAATACATCATGTAGAAAAATGGCTTTTAATATTTCTTCTAAAATCCTAAAAGCCATTGATTTCAACAATTTTATAGCTTGCTATTCTATTTTCTTGACATCAATACTACAGTCTCCACGTGGCTTGAGTGGTCAGTATGGATAAAATTTAATATTTTAAGGAAGCCTCGTATGTGGGAATATGTCCATTCATTACTTTATTATAAACCACTCTAAATATCTTTGTCGTTTCCATGCTTACAAATTTTATTTCTACAGAACCTTAAATGAATAGATCGTTCTGTTATAAAATATGAAGAAGAAATTGGAATACGATCAACTAGAGGTTTAGACATCAATCATCCAGAAGATGTGAAGATTATTTTATCACAAGTTAATTATTTAACCTCACCCAATGGCTATAAAACTCTATTTTTAGATAATACATTTTCTAATGAGGAAGAAGATGTATATAAAGCTGGGTGTCGTTTTGAAGAAATTTATGCCTTCATGAAATAGATCGTGAATTAAAAGAAGTTGTTTTCTTCTTTACTCCCTTTTGAGAAACTTCTAAAAACATCCTATGCTTTTCATTTTAAGGAAAATTCAAATGGGTCTTAAGAAAAGATGGCTTAGCAAAGCAAACAGACTTTAAAATTGTGCGTAAAGAAGATATTATTGAACAATAAAACATCTTTGGAAGAGTTTATAAGTTTAGCCTATTCTGTCTAGATTCATTTGACAATTGAATATATGTAAAAAGCTATCTCTTCCTACCGGCATTGGAATGATAACTCTCTACCAGATAGGAATTATAACTATTAAAAAATAATTATTGGTTTATTCAAAAATCAACTTCTATTTTTCATTCAAACTAATTTCATTTTTCTTAATTCTAAGGCTTAAATCCTTAATATTTTTTTCTATTTTAGATATAACTTTCCTAAAAAACGCATCATCTTGACCTGTTGGATCTTCTAAATTCCAGTCCTCTGTATATCGATTTTCTACAATCGGACAGACTACATCACATCCCATAGTAATGGATATATCAATATCTGGCAGGTCAGAAATCAGCTTTGAATATTGAGTTTTCTCCATATCAATATTGTATATATCTTTCATTAATCTGACCGCATCTTGATTTATCTGGTTTTTTATTTGTGTTCCAGCTGAATAGGAGTCAAAGACGTCTGAAGCATATTTTTTCCCTAAGGCTTCTGCAATTTGGCTTCTACAGGAATTATGCACACATATAAATGCAACTTTTGCTTTTCTCATTTTAATTTATACCATTCCTTTCTAATAAATCTTTCACTTCATCCTTGTTTAAAACTTTGCCATAGGATACAACTTTTCCGTTTATAACTAATGCCGGAGTAGACATAACTCCATAACTTGCGATTTGAGAAAAGTCTGTAATGTGGTCTATATTTTCTTCAACATTAAGTTCAGCGAGGGCTTCCCTGGCTGATTTTTCTAAAGCAAGGCATTTCGAGCAACCAGAACCTAGTATCTTTATCCCCTGCTCTTTTTTCTTTTCTTCTGCTTTTTCTATATTCTCTGACGAATAATTTACATCACAACAACTTGTTTCTTTAACTTCCTTATTATTAACAGGTTCACAATTGCCGCCACAAGTACAATCGTTCTCTCTTTTTTCTTTCTTACCAAATAATCTCATTTTTTCCTCCTTAATCCATACCTATTGTTTTCACAACAGAATATATTTTTGCTTTCTACCTAATCGTCTCATTTTACTTGCCCATTAAATTAAAATCGGGCTAAAAATGTTAAACAAGTATCCTACAACAATGATCCCAAAAATACAAATTCCTATGAATAGAAATAAAAGCTTTGGTTTAACTGCTTTTTTTAACATAATCAATGATGGTAGGCTTAGTGTTGTTACTGCCATCATAAAAGATAGGACAGTTCCCAGTTGGGCGCCTTTTGCCAATAGAGCTTCTGCTATTGGTATCGTTCCAAAAATATCAGCATACATTGGTACTCCGACAATAGTTGCCAAAACCACTCCAAATGGATTCTTGCTGCCTAAGATATTTTCCACCCAAGTTTGAGGAATCCAATTGTGGATCAATGACCCTATGCCCACACCTACTAAAATATAAGGGAAAACTTTTTTGAACGTGTCACTAACTTGCGTTTTAGAAAAATCAACCCTGTCTTTTAATGTTAAGCTTGGAGAGCTAATATCAACTTGACTTGCATTTTTTATAAAATCTTCTACATACCTTTCCATATGCATCTTTTCGATGAGGCTACCACCAATTACAGCAATAATTAGCCCTAGGACTACATATGCTATGGCTATTTTGGCACCAAATATACTCATAAGTAAAATAAGGCTACCCAAATCAACCATTGGAGACGATATTAAAAATGAAAAACTCACTCCAATAGGCAACCCAGCACTTGTAAAGCCCATGAATATTGGGATTGAAGAGCATGAACAAAAAGGTGTTACAGTGCCTAGCAAAGCAGATATAATATTTGCCCCTAAGCCATCAAAACGTCCCAGAATTTTTTTACTTCTTTCAGGTGGAAAATAGCTTTGTATATAAGAAATGATAAAAATCAACACGCAAAGTAATATTGTAATTTTTATAACATCATAGATGAAAAATTGTAAGCTTCCTCCAAGTTTTGAAGTCATATCAAGGCCAAGATTTGTCAATCCTTCTTCTATCAATTTATTGAGCCATTTCATGCCTAGAATTTGATCTTGAATAAAACTGCCCATCTCTAACCTCCTTAAACTTAAGATTCTTAATTTTCTAAAAACCAGTGTTTGGTATTATTGGCAATATTTACTAAGAATAACATAACTGGTACTTCAGTAAGAACACCTACAGTGCAAGCTAATGCAACTGGTGAATCTATACCAAATATTGCTATTGCAACAGCTACAGCTAATTCAAAGAAATTTGAAGCTCCAATCATGCCTGCTGGTGCAGCTATTTCAAAGGGTAAACCTACTTTTTTGCTTAAGCCATAGGCTATAGCAAAAATTAGGAATGTTTGAAGGGTAAGTGGAATAGCTATCAATAAAATATGAAATGGGTTTTCTAAAATTACATTTGCTTGTGAAGAAAATATAATGATTAGGGTCAATAGTAGTCCAACTATTGTCATTCCGTCAAATTTACTTAAAAATTCTTTTTCAAAATAATCCTTTCCTCTTTTATCAATTACTATTTTCCTTGTGATGGCACCTCCTAATAATGGAATAGCAACAAATAAAAACACACTAATAAATAAGGTGCTATAGGGTACTACAACATTAGATACGCCTAATAAAAACTTCACGATAGGTACAAAAGCAAGTAAAATAATTAAATCATTTGTGGCTACTTGAACCACAGTGTAAGCAGGGTCACCCTTTGTAAGAGTCGACCACACAAAAACCATCGCAGTACATGGCGCAGCTCCAAGCAAAACAGCCCCGCTAAATAATCATTGGCCAAATCATTAGGAATGATATTTTTAAATATAATAAAGAAAAACAAATAAGCTATTCCAAACATAGTAAATGGTTTTATTAGCCAATTAACAGCCCATGTTACAAATAGACCTTTTGGATTTTCTCTAACTCTTTTTATACTTTGAAAATCTACTTTCATCATCATTGGATAAATCATAATCCAAATTAATATTGCTATCGGCACAGATATGCCTGCAATTTGCATTCTGCCTAAAGCAGACGGGATTATAGGTATATATTTTCCTATAAGTACCCCCACAATCATGCAAAATAATACCCATAAGCTCAGGTATTTTTGAAATACATTAATTTCTTTATTCTTATTTTTTTCCAATGTTCTTCTACCTCCTTTAGTATAGACACATTTAAATGTTTCTATGTGTTGTACAGAAAAATTTACTTCGTCCAAGTGTGACAAATACATTCCTCTCCGCTATCAAATATTTCCTTTAAGTCAGATTGCATCTCCTTCAAAGTCTTCTCATTGGCAATGTAGTATATATTTT
>NZ_FNWF01000002.1:0-25000 GCF_900106515.1 Peptoniphilus lacydonensis | reverse complement strand
TAATTTTAAAATTATTAATATTTTCAAAAACATCAGAAAAATCTCTAGATATTAGCACGAAAATATCGCCTGTGACAGCAAATAACAATATCTTCTCTTTACTTAAAGAATACATATATACTATCAATTTATTAAAATTTTTAATAGGTTGACTTAATTCTATTTTTTGCTTGTCCTCTTCTAAAATTCTCATAAAATATGTTTTTTGATCTGCACCAGATAATATAAAAAGATTCTTTTCAATACATAAATAACTTTTTAGGTAAGTATTAAGTTTATAGCTTCCCTCAATCTTGACTGGAATTTCATCTATTTTTGTTTCATATAGCTCTGGTGCATAAAGCCTATAATAAGGCAATAATTCATTAAGGATTTTATTTTCATCTTTTTCTAATTTAGATAATTTTTCTTTAAATTCCTTATCAATATAGCCTTCTTGTAAAGTATAATTTAAGTCTTCTCTTAGATCCGTTAAATTTTCACTATATTTATTTTTGTCAATTGAAAATTTCATTTTCTGTTATTTTCCATGTCTATTATATAATCTATGAGATACTTTGAATGTTCTAGCTGATTTAATCTTTCATCTAATTTTTCATATTCTTCTACGGAAATTTTATTTTCTCCATTGTCAATAGCTTTTAGAAAATCAGGTAGTTCTTTTCTTTCTGGCGCTGGACCAAATATTATTTTTATTAAATCTAGATAACTTAAAGTTTCAATTTCTCCTCTTATATATTGATAAGGTATAGTCCTTATTTCATCATATTCTATAACTACTTTTCCAAGATTTTTGTTATTAATGCTCCATCCTTCTGATTCTTTGAAAAAACCAAATCTCACGGCTTGAGATAGAATATAGGACTGATCTTTTGGGTTTGTTATTGAACCAATAAAACCATCCCACAAAGCTAAAGTTAAATCTTTTTCTTCACCTAAATTCCAATTATCTAATATTCTCAAAACATTTCTTAATGATAAAACTGATTCTTTAAGCTCAGGAACATCTTCAGTTGAACTTTCTTTTTCATTTGAAATCCACCTGCCCATAAAAACTTCTTGGCTTACTTTAGACAATTGAGCTAGTCTAAATATTTCTTCTAAGCTTCGTGTAGGAGTTGGAAGGTGTAAATTCCCATTATTGTCGGCTAATCTTACCAACATAATTCTAAAAAGTTCATTTTTTTCAGAATCAGTCTGATTTTTTAAAGATCCAACAGTGTTTTGATTTACATAATTGTATTCTATTGTTAAAAAACGCGATTTAAAAGCTGGATTGAGTTCATTTGTACCTTCATAACTTACTAAGTCTGTTGATAAGTTTCCTGTACCAATTAGACCAAAGCCTTTTTTTATTGTCACTGGACCAATTCCCGTAACGTAAGCTTTGGCTCCAAACTTGCTCTGTAGTATGTCATTAAGTCCTATTAAATTTTGCATAGCAATTGTATTTAGCTCATCAATTATGACAGGTCTACCATTTCTTACAGCTAATAATATTTCTCTTTCTATTTTTTTTACTACTGTTCCATAAATACTATTCCTAGCTATAAAGATTTCTGAAATACTATCCCAAACTTTGCTTTTTATTATTTCTTGCTTTTCTGATTCAATATTTTCCAGTTGGTTTTTATGAGTTTTTAGCCAAGTAAAATATTGATCCACTACTTCATCGATTAACTCTAAATTAGTTTCATCGGAAGATGTTTTTTCTAAAGATAGAGTTTTTTCAACAAACATATCTTCATAGGTTAGATTATATGAACCTGATATAAAATAAGGATATATTTTTTCAAGTTCTGACTGATTGCCTTCTTTTAGTAAATTTTTATAATAATTTCTTCTATCTCTATTTAATTCACTAAATTTTTCTATAGCCTCATCTTCACTGGCATTTTGATTTTTCAAAAACCATTTTTCCATTTGATCTTCTAGCTCTTCTTGAATTATATTTTCTAATGTAAATTCAATTGCTGCTTCTCTTGCTATCTGAGTTTTTCCACTTCCTAGGTGGCCTATTATATATATGGGAGTTGATTGTTTTAAGGATTCTATTATTTTTCTCTTTGCCTGTATTACATATTCTACTTCTACAAGGTCTTGATTATATCCTGTTTGTATATCATTAATTAGTTGTCTATGATAATAATATCGCCAGGCATCAGGAGAATTATTTATTATTTCCCTAAGTTCTTTTGAATAAGAATTAATCTTATCTACCCTATATCTAGTAGCTTCGTTGCTCCCATAAAAATTGCTGTTATAATATTTTTGATTTCTTTTTCTCTCTATTTCTAAAAAGAATTTTTCATAGCTTATCAAATTTTCTAGTTCTTCTATTAATTTTTTTTGCTTATTCTCTTCATTTTTTAAATATTTTCTATATTCTTTTATTATTGCATTTTCTGACTTTGATTCTTCTCTTTTATTTTCTTCTTTCCTAAATCTTTTATAAAATTCTCCTAAAATTTCCAAGTCATTTTCTTCATTTGACCTAGATTCGCTTCTTAGAATATCTTCATATATGGATTCTATTTCTTCTAAAGTAGACACAGCTTGATTATTCAAGTTGTTATTCATCATTTGTCTCCTTAATAAAAAAATAATGGGACGATATATTATCGCCCCAAATGTGTTTATATATTATTAAATTATATTAAATTCTTTTAGCATTTCTTCTATATCTGTTCCCTTAATAAGTTTTGCAATTTTCATCTTTTGTAATGGGCTAAGTGGAAGTTCTGGTTTTTTACCATCTGATAAAGAAACCATTCCGTTTAGAAGGTATCTTAAATCATATCTTGATGCGAATACTTCCGGTACAGCTTTTTCTACTCCGCAAAGTACATAAACTGCTTCCATTGCTGTTCTTCCTGAGTATTCTGTTGTGAATACTGTATCTCTTCCTGGATCATCAAGAGTTTCTGCAAATTGTCCTAGAAAAGCAAAGTTAACTCCACCTTCTGGAACTACGTAAGGTCTGTCACCTGCTTTTCTTGGCATAAATTGAGATGTGATATAAGGCATCATAACAGGTACTGCTGTACATGTTTCAGCAAGTGCATCAATTTCATTTACGGGTACACCAATGTGGAATAACCATTCTTTTGTAATTTCTTTACCAGTACAATCTCTCATTTTCTTTTTGATGAAGTCACCCTCTACATCTGTAAATAATCCGTAAACCCAAACACAAACATCATTTTCAGGTTGTTCTGGATATTGGCCTTGTCTATTAATTGTCCAGCTCATTAACCAGCTTGAATCAACACAAGTTACAATACCACCTGTTACAGTTTTTCCACCATAAGGGCTTCTCTTTGTAATTTTTTCGATATATTTTGGAACTGATTCATCGTGACAAGTTACTGTACAAGACTCCCAGTTACTCTTTTCTACATCAGAACAGAAAGCTTCTGGATGTCCAAAATCATCAGATTTTTTAGCAATATTTTTCCACATTTCCCAACAACCACTTTGTTCATCTGAAAGTTCTGCTGCTGTGTTGTCATCTCCATAACTAGAATTTTCAGTCATAGAACCATTTGTAATGAATAATAAATCATTTTCTGTCAAATCAATTGACTTATCATTTCCATCTTTATCTTCAGCAATTATTTTTGTTGCAACTTTTCTATTTTCTGAAATATCAAAGTCAACATCTGTTACTTTTATATTGTATTGGAATTTACATCCGTGATTTTCAAGATATTTAACCATAGGTTTTACAATTGAATTGTATTGGTCATATCTTGTAAATCTAAGTGCTGATAAATCAGTTAGACCGCCTACGTTGTGGATGAAACGATTTAAAGATAATTTCATTTCTAAAGCAGAGTGCCAATTTTCAAAAGCAAACATTGTTCTCCATAAAGTCCAGAAATCTGAATTTAGAAGACCATCTGAAAAAATATCTTCAATAGCCTTATCTTCTAGTAGTTCATCTTGAGTCATGCAAAGTTCAGCAATTTCTTTAACTTGATCTTGAGTTAGATTAAATTTACCATCGTCATAACGTTCACCTTGTTTGTGAGTTATACGGCAATTACTAAAGTTTGGATCGTCGTAGTTAGTGTAGAAATAATCGTCTAAAACACTCATTTCTGGGTCTTCTAAGCTTGGGATAGAACTCCAAATATCCCATAGACATTCGAAGTGAGCTCCAGTTTCTCTACCACCACGAGCAACATATCCTCTAGTATCCATGTATTCACCGTCAAGTGAACCACCAGGAATATCTAATTGTTCTAAGAAAGTAATTTTTTTACCTTCCATGTGAGCATCTCTAATTAAGAAACAAGCTGCAGTTAAAGCTGCAATTCCAGTTCCAACTAGATATGCAGATTTTTCTTCAATACCTTCTGGTTTTCTAGCTTTAACTAATCTTTGAAAATCTCCATTAGTTAATTTAAGTCTTTTATCATGAGTTTTAAGTTCCATAACTTCTCCTTTAATAACTTAACATTATCATCTTCTATGTCTATTAAATCATGAAAATAGAATGATTTCATCTACCAATATTGGTGGTTTGTGTAAATTTTACTCAATTAGAGTATTCTGGGTAAAGGTTTCTAGTTTTTCACTTCTTTTTAATGATAATAAGATATTACCATCCATTAATTTACCTAACCTATTTGTAGTAACTACTGGATCAGTTTTCATATTTGTTGCTATCCATTGTATAAGTGCGCTACTTAAGGCACATTGATAAAAGTAAGAAATCAAATTAATATCAATATCTTTTGCCCTAGTCTCCTTTGATATATGACTAACATATTTACTAATTACTTCACCCGCCATAGAAAAAACATATTTTTCTACATCAGATTTATAGTCTTATTGATACATATGTCTTATAGCTTTTTCATTATCCAAGATAAATTTTGCAACCAAAATAAAACTATCCTCCCAAGAGAGATTTTCGTTAAATTCCTCAATAACAATATCAAGCTCAGATTCAAATATTTCTCTTATTAATTGTTCCAAATTTTCATAATGATACATAGAAGGTTTTTCTTTCTATCTGACATTTTTGAGCTAATTCAGTAACAGTTATGTTATCAAGTGTTTTTTCATCTAAAAGTTTCATAAATTCTTTTTTTATCAGATCTTTAGTGTAGTTTTTACTCATATAATTACACCTTCCTTTTGATTAATTGCTCTTGGTAAGTAAGGCTATGGATTCTACATGGCTTGAGTGGTCAGTATGGATAAAATTTAATTTTTTTAAAAAGCCTCGTATATGGGAATATGTCAATAAATAAACATCTTATAATTTATTATATCATTCTTATACACAGAAAAAACAGCCCTACAAAAGAGCTGTTTAAGTTATCTTCTATTCGAGTGTATTATATGGTACGCAAACATTGTAATTGGAAGTAATAAAATTAAAAGTAAACTCAATACTATAAATAATTTGGTTTCTTCCCTTTATTCTAAATAGGAAACTTGCCAGGACATTTATATTTTTAAACAAAATATCTTACAATTCATTTATATTGGCAGTTATGGACATCTTATTAATTCTCTTAATAGGTTTATAAGTTGAAAGAATTACTGAAGTCAATATAAAACCTATCGAAATTATTACCGGCAAAATTGGAAACTGCCAAACAGCATAGGAAAAGTGATTTTCTATCAGTTTTGTGAAGATAATTTTATTCAGTAAAACACCAACTGTTATCCCTATAAAACAACCAAATAAACCATAGGTTGCTGATTCTACATTAATCATTCTCTTAATTTGAAACTTATCCATACCCACTGCACGCATCATTCCATATTGCTTTATTTTTGAAGATACGCTAATGGATATGCTGTTGATACTATTTAGTAGACTTACAAGACCTATAATCGCTATGAAACCATATACAAAAAACATAAATGCCATATATGTCCCTGTTGTCTTTTGTTCTCTACGATCATTTATTGTATTCTTGTTCCCCATAATCTTTTGAACTTCATTTATACTTTCATTTGAAAAATTCTCATCGGTCTGTAACATGACTAAGTTATATCCATTTTCATTTGTTATCTGTTTGAATGTTTCATTTGAAGTTATTATTGTAGTTTTACCTCCTGTTTCACCATCGCTAGTAAACGGATCGTATTTCAATAATCCAGCTATTTCGAAATCTTCTCCGTTAATTTTTATTTTATCCCCAATCTCCTTATCGCTTTCCCTATCCCAAGTAGCTAAAATATAATGGCTTTTGCCAAATACCTTCGATAAATCACTTTTTTTCTTTAAAACTTTATCCTTTTTTAGACCTCTTAAATCAAAATCATCATATGAGATAATATCTATTTTTTCTCTACGGTTAGATTCAGATTCTAAAATTGCATTTACATCAAAAGCGCTTCTTCTACCATATACATTTTTTACTCCATCTACTTCTTTTAATTTATTCAACAAATTTGGATCAATATTATTTGAAATATCCTTACTTGTAATCTCTATATCTGCTCTGGCAGAAGATTGTGGCATTATATAATTTACAAATTCTCCAAAAACTATAAATGTTAGAAACAAGATAATACTTAATGCAAAGGATGCTGACATTAGAAATAAATTCTTTTTATTTTCTATAGCATGATTTATTCCTAGTGATTTTTCAATATGAAAGAATCTATTATTTACTAATTGTTTATTTCCTATATTAGATTCTGTATTTCCAGAAAGAGCCGCAATTGGAGAAATCTTAGAGGCTTCTTTCGCAGGTTTTTGTGCGGCAATTAAAACACTTGCAAGTCCTACCAGAACACCTGCTAGAATACCAGTTACACTTATTGTAAAAATAGGTATGTTAGAAAATTCTTCCCCAACTATATATCTTAGCCCACCACAAAGAATCCAAGTTGAAACAACACCTATTAACGTACCAATAGGAATAGCTGATTTACACCAATTTAGTGACTCTAACCTTACAAACTTTTTAATCTGACCTTTGCTCATACCAAGAGAGCGCATCATCCCAAAAAACTTCGTTCTTTGAGCAATACTATTATTAATACTTCCAGAAATCATTAAAGCGCCAGCTACAAGTATTAGTATAAATAATATTATCGCTATGGGGATTAAGGTCTGTCCTAAGTTACTCTTTAACACATCATTGAAATTAAAACCAGTATGCTTTAATTTCAATCTATCAATTTCCATTCGTAAGCCAATTTCAGCCATACTAAAAATTGCTGTTACTAAAAATACTGAAATAGCTATGCACATTAAAGTTAAATGATTCTGTTTTTTACGAACTTTAGCTGATATTGGAATTAAACTAAGATAACTTTTCATTTGTAGCACTCCCCTGATCAACTAGTATTCCATCTGAAACTCTTAAAACTCTATCTGCTGCTTGAGCTATCGAACGGCTATGTGTAATCATGATTATAGTTTGTTCATATTTCTGTGAAGATTCTTTAAGTAAACTAATAACCTCTGAACTATTTTTAGAATCTAGGTTTCCCGTTGGTTCATCCGCTAGAATTAGAGAAGGCTTCGTTATAAGTGCTCTACCTATAGCAACCCTCTGTTGCTGACCTCCAGAAAGTTCACTTGGTAAGTGATTTCTTCTCTCTTGTAATCCTAATATATTTAATAGCTCATCAAGATACTTTCTATCTGGTTTCTTATAATCCAATAAAACAGGGAAGATTATATTTTGTTCCACAGTTAATTCTGGAATTAAATTAAATCCCTGAAAAATAAAACCTATATTTCTGCGACGAAATACCGTAAGCTCACTATCCGTCATTGTAAACAAATCTTTATTATTAATAATAACCTTGCCATCAGTCGGTATATCTATCGCACCTATTATATTCAAGAGCGTACTTTTCCCAGAACCTGATTCTCCTACTATCGCTATATATTCTCCTTTATCTACCGAAAAACTAACATCTTTTAGTGCATGCACTGCATTATTTCCTTTTCCATATATTTTAGAAATAGATTTAATCTCTAATAAACTCATAAAACACCTCGATCTTATTCTATTTATAATAAGAATAACATTCCATTCCTATCATCCTTGGCTTGAGCATTTAATATTGAACCAATCTGATTTATGGAATCAAACAACCTATAAATCGTTCCTTCTTTGTCAGAATCAATCTGAATATTACTATTGCTTTCAAGATACATATTGATTTGTGCTTCTGCATTTTCAATAATTTCTTCTTGGCATTTTAAATAAAGAAAAATATACCAAGTGTTAAAATAGTAAAAATAAAACTTATAAAAATTTAAAGGAATAGAAATAGTTTTAAATTCTTTCCAAGTAAATATTTGAATTGATAGAGCAAATAAAATATTAACTATAAAGACATATTTGATATATTTTTTATTGTTTTCATCTGAAAATATTAACATCATTTTTCTACCTCAACAAGAAACGTTCCACTTATATCCCAGGCCTCTAATGGTTTGTATCATTTTAGGATGATTAGGATTATCTTCAATTTTCACTCTAAGTCAAAGTAACTTATATTCACCACTCGTAAGATTTAAAGCATGACCATTTCTATGAAATTTTCAATTTTACAAAACTGAGATTGTCATACGATCAATTTACTTGCGAGCTTGTAAACTTGTTTTATTTCTTTACTTTCCAAACTCCAGCTATCAAGTTCAATTTTAATTAACTCTGGAAATTTCTTACTAATATCTCTTAACGCATTTCCAACTGATTTTCTTACATATACACTCGAATCTTCTTTTAAATTGACTAATCTTTCAATAGCTTCGTTCGGATTTTCTTTGAAATATGGTCTACTTGTCCATATCCTTAACCCCTCCGTTACTGCTCTCCTCGTATTCGGATTTTCATTTTCTAACCATTCATCAATTATTGGGAGTGCTTTTTCATATCCTATTTTCTTGCAAAATTCATCAAATGCCTTTGCCAATACTTCCTGAACTCTCCAATTGTCATCTTTAGAAACTTCATCTCTCATAAACATTAGAACTTCTTCATCTGCTGATAAGCATCCAAATAGAAATACACCATACATTCTAACTTGGTATACATTAGATTTAAAAGCTAAAAAAGCCAGCTCTTTGATATATTTTTCATCATTAGATTTATAATCAGAAAACGCTCTTTTTTCTTCCTCTTTGAAGCCATTTTCTATCAAAGAAAATTCTTTTTCCAAACTTATAATATATTTTTTCACACAGTTTCCCTCCATCAAATTCAAACTTTCAAAACTTTACAAACTGAGATTTTCCAGAAGCTAAAGATTACAAATCATGACATAGTCCTCTTCATTTTCAGGTGTACACTGGGGAATAACTTGATTCTCCTTTTTAGACTTGTTGTAATGTTCTCGTAATTCTATTCCACATTTTTTTATCTATGCAATATATAATGTTGGAACTCTTAATTCAAATTTATTCCAAATATATTCTTTGATTTGGCATACGTTAACTTGCTCTCAGCACTTGTCAAATCAAACTCATCCAGCTCAATTTCAACGTTTATATGCTTATCGACATTAAGGTTGGACAAAAGTGCTACTGTCTCCACGTTGCTTGAGTTGTCAGCGTAAATAAAATCTAATAATTTTGAAAAGTCTAGTATGTGGGAACATGTCAATCAGTATACATCTCATAATTTATTATATCATTTTGGAGCAAAGAAAAAACAGCCCTCAAAAGAGCTGTTTAGATTATTATTTTCTTGTTTTAGTCGCATTACTTATATTAGATGACCTACAAACATTGCTATAGGAAGTAATAAGATCAAAATGACATTTAAAGCCATAAACAATTTATCCTTTTCCTTTATCCCAAATATTAAACCTATTAGTCCAATAATTGGGCAGACAAACATTGATGTAAGTCCAGTTGGTCTTAGACTTGTAAAGCTTTCAAATATATCTACTGGAAGTAGGTAAGAAATCACAAATATTACAAGTCCAAGTAGAAATATCTTCTTGCTTAATTTCTCTTTCATAAATCCTCCTCTTTCTTTGAAATTATTCTGTTCTAATCAAATCAATTGTTGGTCTGTCTAAAATTCTTTTTAAAGAAAAATTATAGATTAATAAGTTGATTGCGTAAACCACAATAGAAAATCCAAAAAATAATTTATAGTCATAATATCTTATTAATATATTCAGACTTAAATTAGGAGCTATACGAGATATTACAAGCATGACCCCTAATGTGGTTATTCCCGCAACAATAAATGATTTTATTTGCTCTTCTATAAACTCTTTTCGATAAATATTCTTTAACTCATCCACGTCCATACCGCATGAATAAAGGCTGCCAATTTCTTTCTTTCTACTCATAAGACTTAAATTAATGGATGAATAACCATTTGTTACATTAAGAATAAAAATAATGAAAGCCATCGCAAATGCGACTTTCTTTAAAGATTCTAGATCACTTTTTCGATTCATTTCAATATCTGCTTTTGTGTTAATATCGTACTTTTCATTTGGCATTATCGATTCTCTTATCTTATTATCCAAATAATCCTTTACATTTCTCATCTCCGTGTCTTTTACATTCATATTTAATACATACGGAGCATTAATAAATTCTGCATCTTTTGACTCATCCATAAGTTGGAAGAAGGTATCGAAATCTGTGTAGATTTTTACATAAAATGGTAAAGTTATTGAATCATAGTTTCCCAAATCATCTATAGTTTTAGAAATTTTTATACTTTTTTGAAAATTCTCCCCTATCTGTAAGTTTATATCTTTCGGATTATTAAAATATGGTATTTTATTTGCTTTAGCTACTGGAGTGTTTGGGTTTTCTTGTACCATATTATAAAGAATAAATTCTCCCTTACTTGCCCCCAATTTACTAAAGTCTTCATCTTCTAAAGCTATAAGCATCCCATTCAACTGGCTTGAATGACTCTTTTTCAAATAATACTCTAACTTTTGATCTAGAGACATGTTAATAGCTTCTTTGGACAATTCTAAATCATTATCTACCTGAATATAACTTTCTTTTGAAATATAGGACTTATCATTTGGAATTTCTTTTTCAATTTCTTTAAAAACTTTAGGAACGCTCCTATTTTCACTATAATAACTAGCTATTACATTGTAGCCTGAATCATAGTAAGAAAAATCTCTGTTATATTTAGTCACTGTAATAATAATGACTAAAACAGAAATTATAATGACACCAATAGCAGAAATATAACGCTGTGATTTAATACTATCAAGGTTATTTGATTTTAATTCTTTCCATAAGTTCCTATATCTTTTTTTCTTAAATCTATCAAAGTTTAAATTTCCCTTTATACCTTCAATAATAGGTATTTTTGAAACTTTCTTTGCTGGTTGAATAATAGAAAATACTACTACTAAAAGAGCTACTGTAACAATCGCTAGACTAAGTAAAGGACTGAAATAACTAGATACAAGTTTTCCTACCCCTTGATCAATCTCAAGATGCTTAAACAATTTTAAGATAAAACAATATCCAAAGATATGACCAATTAATATAGGTAGAACAGATAGAAAAATACCTTCTTTTAATAGTAACAAGTATATCTGAAAGTCCGTAGTACCTATAGACTTATATACAGAAAGTTCCTTGATTTTCCTAAAAGCCCACACCTTGAATATATTTTTTACAAAAAATACAAATAGTAATATAGCCCCTATTACAGAAAGAATGGTTACTAATTCAGTTAAAATATTATGGGGAAAGTCATACTCAACACCGTAATAATCTATTAAATTAGAATTGAAAGTTAAGGGAACATCTCTACCTAATTTTTTATTGATTTCATTTTGTAGATTTACTTTGTTATCATAAGCCTTTTCAAAAGAATTAAACTTTAATACTACTTTGCCAGGATCATCTTCATTTTTCAGTGCTAAAGCATAATTAACTCTACTGTATTTATTATAGACATCTTCATAAATTCCAACCACCTCAAAGTCTTTACTAAAACTAAGATTGTAAGACTCCTTATCAGTAAAAGTACTTATGGCATCTATCTCTTTACCCTCTATTAGTCTATGCCCAAAATCAAGCTGTATTTTATCTCCTAATTTTAGCTTATTTTTTTCGACTAGACTTTTCGATAATACTATTTCTCCATCACTTTTAGCAAAGTGTCCTTCAAGTAAATCTGAATGCTCTCTCATTTTATTTATATCATTATCTTGATAATTTACGGCAATCAAATCATTCTTGTACTTTGCCGATTCAGGGTTTATGGACATTTCACCTACAAATTCTATATTATTAATATCTTTTATTTTTTCAATATCATTACTTGTTAAGTTCCCTTCAAGTTCTGCATCATAAAAATTTACGGTCATGAAACTTTCATTATTATATTTAACAATTGTATAACTATAATAAAAAACCACAGTAAAAAATAAACTAACTATTAATAAGGAAATAAAAATCGGAAAATTCTTCTTATTCATTTCTTTCATCTCCTACAATTTTTCCATCGACTATTGTAATAATACGATTTGCTTGTAAGGCTATTTCTTCGTCATGGGTGATTAGGATAATCGTCTGTTTTAAGGTCATATTAAAATACTTAAAGATTTCAATAATTTCCTTGGAATTTTTTCTATCCAAGTTTCCTGTTGGTTCATCTGCTAGTATAATGGATGGATTGTAGATAAGACTTCTCGCTATGGCAACTCTTTGCTGCTGACCTCCTGATAATTCACTTGGAAAAGAGTTAAGTTTACTTTCTATACCCAGTTTTTTTACTATATCCGAGAATTCATCTTGATCGATTTTCCTTTTATCAAGTTTTAATGGAAGTTCTATATTGTGACGAACTGTTAAGTTGGGAATCAAATTATAAAATTGATAAATTAGTCCGACTTTTCTTCTTCTAAAGTAGGCTAATTCCTTGGAAGAATACTTTGATATGTCGTTATCATCTATATAAACCTTTCCATCATCTGGACTATCCACTCCTCCTATAATATGTAAGAGAGTAGATTTACCAGATCCGCTTGGTCCAACAATGGCGACAAATTCTCCTCTTTCAATTTCAAGGTCAACTCCATCTAATGCAACAACTTTAGAGTTTCCCTCTCCATATTCTTTTCTTAAGTTTTCTACTTTTAATATTTCCATACTTGCCTCCTTTTTCTTATGTCAAGGTAAGCATATAAAAGTAAAGTGATTTTTAGGTGACATTGTAAAATTTTATTTCAAATCTTGCTCCAGCATCAATATTTGAAACAGAAATCTCCCCATTGTTTTTTTCGACAATTGTCTTTGCCATGGCAAGACCTATTCCAAAGCCATTTGAATCGGGGGTTTTATAAAAACGCTTAAAGATTTTTTTAATATTTTCTTTTTCTATTCCTCCGCCATTGTCTTCAATGATTAAGCTTGTATATAGGGGATTTTTGTATGATGAAAGCACAATTTTGTCACAAGTCGGTCTATTAACAGCATTCTTTATAATATTAATAAGAGCTTCTGCTATCCAATAAAAATCTCCAAAAATACTATTTTCCTTTAAACTCTTCTCTATTTCTACATTGGTAGATTTCTTTAAATTCAAACTATCTAATGCATAATCCACCAATTCATCCAAACGAATTTCTTCTTTTTTCATAAGATCTTTGTTTGCATCAAGGCTTGATAGTTTAAGTAAAATATCTGATAGAGAATTTAATCTGATAGTTTGCCTTTTTAAAATCTCTATATCTCTATTATCTGGAAAGTCCATCTCCAAATTTTCTATGGAAAAAAGCATAGATGTAATAGGAGTTTTTATTTGATGGGCGATGTCTTCTAGGTATTCTATCTGTTTTTCGCTATTTTTAGTACTAGTCTCTTTGGCTTCTACTATTTCTATAAAAAGTTTGTAAATTTTATCCTCTAAAATTGAAAAATCATCTTGCTTCATTGGGATTTTATAGTTTTGATTTTTCATGTTTTCTATTAAATCTATGAGCTCAATTATTCTATTTTTCTTTCTTTTTTCTAAAAAATAATATAGAAGTCCCAGACTTATTATCCAAAATACATATATCATTTAATCCATCCTATAACCAATTCCTCTAACAGTAGTGATAATTTCCCTATTAAGTTTTTCTCTGATTCTCTTAATAGTTGAAGTGAGAGTATTGTCATTTACAAACTTATCCCTATCTTCCCAAAACATTTCAAGAAGTTGGCTTCGTGTATAAACTCGGTGAGGATTTTTAATAAATAAGACTAGGATTTCATATTCAAGAGGAGTTAGGTCTATTTGATTAGCCTTAAAATAAACTTTTGAATCATTTAAATCTATTTTGATATCCTTGTAAGTAATTATTTTGTCTTGATTTAGAGGTATTGTTCTTAAAACCGCATCAATTCTTGCCCTTAATATTGCAAGGGAAAATGGTTTAGTTAAATAGTCGTCTGCTCCTTGATCTAGGGCGGCAATTATAAAATCTTCATCATTTTTTACAGTTGTTACAATAACTCTTATTTCCTTATCTTTTAATCTTTCTATCAAATGTTGACCGTCTTTATCTGGTAGATTTATGTCCAATAGTGCCACATCCATGTCTACATTCATCTTATAGCTTGCTTCGTAAAAAGATGATGCAATCTCTACTTCATAACCATTATTAACTAAATACTTTTCCATTTGTAAGGCAATTTCTTTATTATCCTCTATAATCAAAACACTCTTCATTCTAACCCTCTCATGTATCAACTTTGAAATCTATTAAATTATTTTATTTTATAGATTTCATCTATAAGCAAATTAAGACTATAAACCAATAATTACACTTATAGTATACCATTATCACTTATATTAAAAACAGATCCTTTAGGATCTGCTACCTATTAATACTTCTGTAAGTTCATATTTAAATACGACTTTGAGTTTCTTTTTGTAAGCTTTCTAATCTTTTATATTCTATATAAAATGATAAATATAAAAATAAGATTTTCGGGATATATCATTAACCCTAATACTCTTATAAGATATTTATTTTTTTATAAAAAGAGCCACTGATTTCGTATGGCTCGAGTGGTTAGTATGGATAATATTTAATATTTTAGGAAAGCCTCGTATGTGGGAATATATTTATTCTCAATTATTTCTAAATTCTTTTAACATTTTATTTAAAACTAATGCATTTTCATATTCTTCAACAAATGCTCCATTGTATTACCTAAAAGGTATTTTAGAGCATCTTGTAAATCTTGTGCTGTTTCTTGTTAATATTCTTCAATTAACATCTTAGAGATTTTGTTTCTGATCGCTTTCTTATGACATAAAAATTCCTCCTGATTAGTTTTTCTTACCCATAATCAGGAGGTTTCTATACACAGAATTTTACACAGTCTCAAATATCTAGTACTTCTACTATCTCTTCTCTTTTTTCTTTCATTATAATTTTTTTGATTACTTCTTCATCTAAGTATTTTGAAAAATCATCCAATTCAGATGTTACTTCAAATATTATATTATGATTTTTATCACTTAAATCAAAACTCGAGTCATATTTTGTTTTATCTGACCAATAATTCCAATTTATATCTGTCCTTTCATAATATACATAATTTTTTTTTGGAGTTACAAACACTCTTTTATTAATGAGTTTTTTTCCATCTTCTACTTTAAACATATCAGAATATAATTTTATTCCTTTGAATACTTTATAATCACTAATAGAATCATTTGAAACATTTAATCTAATGTCTTCATACTTCATAAAATACCTCCTTATGTTAATCAATTTTACTATATTATCAACACCGATAAAGTAAATTAATTATTACAAGCTTATTATAATTTTTAAGCTTTAGTTCGTCAACACCTATTATCATGAAAGCATCTCTACTATCAGCCATTAAAATAATATCATGAAGCAAATCTTGCTTTCCTTTTTTATCAGATTTATACCTTTCTTTTTTTAATCCAAGTAACCAACTTCCCGCCTAAGATCTATCAATTCCAATATCACTTCTTGTTCAACCATACACCTACTCCATAAATCTCAACTAATTGTATTATACAATTTCCAAGGAAGAACAACAATCCTATATAAGTACTGCTACTTATTTATTATAACTTCAATCCCAGATTTAAATATTACTTTAAGTTTTTCTTCATAAACCACTATCTTATCTACGAATTTCCTTACCAATTCTTCATCGTATCTTTCTATCTCCAATTCCTGATTATCTAAGAATTCTTCTAATTCCATTAATCTACTTTGTACATTTTTCTCTTCTGAAATACTCAGGAGTATCTTTTCTTTTTCATTTCTTAACTCTTCCACCCTTTCTACAAGGTCTGTGTAGTCTTTCTTGGCATTTGCGACTTTTAAAAGTTCTTCTTGCACTTTCAACATTTCTTTGTCTATTTCATCTATCTGGCTACTTCCATCACCTGTGATGGCTTTTTCAATATTCTCTTTTATTATTTCTTTTAATTCACTACTTTCAGTTATAAGTTGATTAATGGCCTCTACAACTGCCTCTTGTAGGTCTTCTTCTATTATGGTTCTTGCTTCACATGCTTCTGGCCCATGGGTTACTCTTGTACAACATCTCCAAACAGTATATTTCTTTCCTCTATTATTCCATGCTATTCTCCTGTAAATATCCCCACATTTAGAGCAGTAGACAATACTTGAAAGGGCGTATTTGCTTGAATAAATTCTTCTTTTTTTTGAGTAAAGTTTATAGCTGATTGTGGCTATGCTTTTGTTACTTCATAATTTGTCTCTCTATTTATGAGTCTTTGTTTTACAACAAAAAAACTATCCAAAGAAATAAATTTCAATGGATAGTTTTTTTATATTGCTAATTTAGTTGTTTATCTTTTCATTATTTTTGATTAGCTCAGCTTTTACTAAAAGCCTTTTATCGTTTTTGGGGTAGGGGTGACACGCCATTAAAAAGAGTTTTGTCTTTCCTTCTTCTCGTGTAAATTTACTCCAATCCGTAGGTTCAATCACTTCTTTATAAACTACTTTGTAATAGAGTTCTTCTTCTCTTGTCGTAATTTTTAGCTCATCACCTTTTTCCAACTTGTCAATATTTAGAAAAGATTGTGTTTCGTTTATCCCTCCTCTGTGCCCCGCAAGAACAGTTATAGTATTTTCCTCTGAAGTCGGTATATCTGTATCTTCAACAATACCTGAACCTTCTAATAAAGATTGTTCACTTGTATTATCACTAATAGAGGTAATTACCCCTATCTTATCGATTCTAAGAACGCCTATAGCTTTATCTTTTATAGAGTCTTTTGATGCAACATTTTGTTCTATCTCTTCAGGTTTATTCTCCTGTTCGTAATTTTCAAAAGGAGGTAATTCTTGTTTTATTTGTTTTTCCAGATTAATGGATTCTTCTTTCTTTAATTCTATCCTCTTATGCTTTAGAAATAGAAAAGCAATAGAAAAAACAATGAATATTAACCCGACTGCAAGAAGAAATTTACTTAAATGATCTTTTTTTGCTTATTTGACATTTTTCTTTCTTCTTGATCTTATTCTCTTTTTTCTTCGAATTCCAGCAAAAGTAGAAAGATTACCAAGTCCTAGTAAAATCCAAGCATAGGTTGATGGATTTAATCCGTTTCCTGTTTTAGGTAATTGCTTACCTGGCAAAGGAGTCTTAGGAGTATTTGGTTTAACTGGTGTTCCAGGGTTGTTTGGCTTTTCTGGCTCTTTTGGAGTTTCAGGCTTATTTGGTTCTTGTGGATCATTAGGTTTATTTGGTGTATTTGGTTCTTCTGGCTTACCTGGCTCTGTTTGTTTTTCTTCTTTATTTACAATTGTAAAACCATCTTTCTTATTGCCAAGATAATTGACATCAAACCATCTTCCATCTAGTTTTATTGTATTTCCAACTTCGCCCATTTCTTTTATCGTATAGTGGTAGTCATGCTTTGAATTTGCACTTTCCTTAACATCTAAGTTCTTGAATTCTCCACTCCAATTATTATCCCTATTTAACTCAAGAAGTTTTCCTGTAGCTTTTCCATCTCTATAAAGTTCAACCATGATTTTGTCTACTGGTTTATTTCCATATAAAGTCCAGTCTTTTTTAACTTCAATAGTTATAGTATCTGGTTCAGATGGTGTTGGTGGTGTAGGCGGTGTTTTAGGCTCTTCTTTATTTGTAATTGTAAAGCCATCTTTCATAGACCCACTGTAATTTACTTTGTACCAATTTCCATTCAGCTTAGTTGATCCAGTTTCTTCTCCGGCTTCTTTTACTGAATATTTAAAGGCCTCTTTTGAATCTACTTTTTCTACTACGTCTAAGTCTTTAAATTCTCCACTCCAATTATTGGCTTTGTTTAGTTCTAGCTTTTTACCTGTAGATTTCCCGTCTCTATAGAGTTCTACTTCGATTTTGTCTACTGGTGCGGATATTTCTTTTCCATCTTTCCCTTGCCAAATCTTTTCAACCTTGATGTCTTCCTTTGGTGGATCAAGTGGTGTTGGAGGGATTGTTGGCTCTTCTTCGTTAGTTATAGTGAATCCATCATTCATACTTCCGCTATATTTTACTTCGTATTTATTGTTTCCTATAACTACTTTGCCTTTTTCTTCTCCGACTTCTTTTACTGTGTATTCGTAGGCTTTTTCTGAGTCTACTTTTTCTACTACGTCTAAGTCTTTAAATTCTGCTTTCCAGCTATTTTCTTTACTTAGTTCTTTCTTTTCACCTGTAGCTTTTCCACCTCTGTAGAGTTCTACTTCGATTTTGTCTACTGGTGCAGTTATTTCTTTTCCATCTTTTCCTTGCCAAATCTTTTCAACCTTGATGTCTTCTTTTGATGGAGTTATTGGTGTCCATGGGTTTGATGTTTCTTCTAACTTGTTTGTTATTTTAAAGCCTTTTTCTTCTGTTCCACCATAAGTTACTTGGTATTTACTGTCATCAATTGTGAGTTTATTATCTTTTTCTCCAACTTCTTTGATTGTGTATTTGTAAGCTTCTTTTGCGTTTAAGCTTGCTTGTACATCAAGATCTTTAAACTCTCCACTCCAATTATTAGACTTGTTTAATTCTAACTTCTTATCTGTCTTTTCTCCATCTCTGTAGAGTTCTACTTCTATTTTGTCTACTGGTGCAGATATTTCTTTTCCATCTTTCCCTTGCCAAATCTTTTCAACCTTAATGTCTTCTTTTGGTGGAGTTATTGGTGTCCATGGGCTTGATGTTTCTTCTAACTTGTTGGTTATTTTAAAGCCTTTTTCTTCTGTTCCACCATAAGTTACTTGGTATTTACTGTCATCAATTGTGAGTTTATTATCTTTTTCTCCAACTTCTTTGATTGTGTATTTGTAAGCTTCTTTTGCGTTTAAGCTTGCTTGTACATCAAGATCTTTAAACTCTCCACTCCAATTATTAGACTTGTTTAATTCTAACTTCTTATCTGTCTTTTCTCCATCTCTGTAGAGTTCTACTTCGATTTTGTCTACTGGTGCAGATATTTCTTTTCCATCTTTATTTTGTCATACCTTTTCAACTTTGATGTCTTCTTTTGGTGGCTCTAGTGGTGTTGGTCGAGTCTGTTTTTCTAGCTTTATTTTTACAGGATTAGAAATATTAAATGACGTTGTCGGATTATCAATTCCCTCTGATTTAATTGTTGTCAAGTATGCAGGGCGGTTATAAGCATAATCTTCTTTTCCCTTTTCCTTAGGAGCTTCCATTTTAATTTGAATTTCGGCTATCTTTTGTCCTTTAAATACATAGTCGCTTCCATCTGGAGTTTTTCTTAGATCAAAAGCTACAGCTGTAACCTTACTCAAATCATCTGGGGCTTCATTACTCCAGATTCCAGGATTTTTATCTATAGATAGATTGTCTTCGTTGTTATATGATAAGTTTTCAGCGGTAGAATAGTAAACAACAGGCTTAACACCTAAGTATTGTAATTCAGTAGTGTTTATACCTTTAAATGCTCCATGCCATCCATGTTCTCCATTCTTATCTGTTGCATTTTCTAAAATATCATATAACACAACATTTGAAGTTTCAGAATCTGCATTTGTTACAAGTCGAAGTTTATAACTATAATCTTCTCCTTCTTTTGTCTTATCTTCTGTGCTATAATCCTTGCCTTCTCCTCTTACGTATTTATTAAAACCAGTTTCCACAGGTAGGAGTATATCTTCTTCAACCTTAACAGCTCCATAAAGTGTGTTCTTTAACTCTGGGTCGACTTTTCCATCCCCATCAGGGTCATATAGATAAGATTTCCCGCTTTCATCATAAGCATTTCCTACTTCAAATGTTGCTTCTTCTGAGAATCCCTCTCCTCCAACTATAGCCTTTTTATCAGAGCGCTGAAAAGCGACAATATTATAATTATTATCTACCTTATTGGCATCAGCATATTTTGCTGTGGCAGAATAAGCAACTTGGAACCCAGTAGTAGCATATTCATATCTTTTTAGCCAATTGTTGTTCTTACCAGCTGTACTTCTTAATTTAAACTTTACAAGCTGTCTTCCACTATCTTTATAATTATTTGAAACCACTTCCGCTTTTACAGTAGCTTTTTGATAAATTTCAGTATATAAATCTTTGTTAGCATATGCAATTGCAGATCCTTCATCATATTTATAGCCAAGTGGAAGTAAATCATAAAAAATTCCACCTTCTTGGGTCACAGGCTCATAAATATTTTTTGGAATTTCATTGCCGAAAATTTTTTCGTATTCTCTAATTTGAAATTTTTTTGTAATGGTCTGATTTGAAACATCATTTTCACTATGGACTTCCCATTTATCTAATTCTGCTTCATATTTATAACTTTCCAAATTAAATGCGACAGAAGCCTTTTTATTAATATCTTCAAAACTCTCTGTAGCTATATTGTATATCTTTATTTTATTTGCTTTTTCTAATTTTTCTCTAAGAGATACTACAGTTGGAGAGTTCCCTTTAATAATAAGTGATGAATCAATATCTAAATATGTTAACCCTTCTAAGTTTTTAGGTGAAACTACTCTAAAGGCTACCAAGCCGTCCTTAGGAATTAGGCTAGATACATCCCAAATTGCTGATAGATCACTCTTATCTTCTGAAAAGTTTTTACGACCCAACTCTTTCCAATCATCATCGGTAGCTGTTTTCCCATATAAGACAAATTCTTCATTTGTTCTATTGTTCTTACGTTCTCCAGTCCTTTGGTCTATTTCAATTTGATCAAAAGAAATTTTATTAGGTAGCAGCCTATAGTCATCTTTTCCAAGTTTTATTGATTCATTATCATCAATTTTTAGTTCTAATTCTTCATCAACTATATCATAACCAAACGTATCTGGGGAATAGCCTTCTCTTGTTTCTGAAATATAAAAAGAAGATTTTATATCCTCTCCATTTAATAATAAATCAAGATCTCCTGGCTTAAAATCCCCATTACTTGAGATGCCTTTATTAAAATTATGATATTTCAGCTCATGATGATAATCTTCCCATGTCAATTCATGTGTAGCAGAAGTTGTTATAATATCATTTTTATCATTTTCTGACTTATCACCTTCATGAACGTCTGTAGCTCTTTGTTCAAAGAAAACTTCATTTTTATATTTTATACCATCAGAACTTTTATCTGCTGGGCGAGGATAGCGAACAACAACCAAAAATGCAGTAAGCTCTGTTTTAAATAGAGATCTAGTTTTGCCACTCTCCCATGAATAAGAGCCATCATTTTCTTCAGTAAACTTCACTTCGTTATGGGGATATTCGTTGGAGTAAACGCCCACTAATTCTCCACCATCTTGTGGCTTTTCAATTATTTTCGTAATGTAAGGTTGGTTTGATGTATTTTCAATTGCGACAACATACTGGCAATAATTATACTTATCAATATCAAAATCTTTAGGCTTATTTGGAAGTGGCCATTCATATATACGCCCATCATTACCACGAGCATTTGTCGATTTGTAAGCATTTTCTAATTTTATCCCAGTATCTAAACGATAGCTTATTTCATTGCTTTCAAGCTCTTCTGTTATGCCATCATGCTTCGCTTTACCTTTTGCTTGAAGTACTCCCTTTGAGCAGTCAATAACTTTCTCTACATTAATACTGTATTCTACTGTTATAGCTACATTTTGAGAACCATCTAAATCTTTGTAGTTATAAAATACTATTTCATCATCTTTAGTATCCTCTGTTCCCTTAGTATCTATCCTATAAGTATATGATACTCCAGAGGTAGGATTCTTCTCATCCCCTATGCTGAATCTTTTTGGAACAGCCCCACTATATGTCCTATTGCGATAATCAAAAAGTTCACGGGGAATTCTTACTTCTAGTTCTCCTGCCTTATATACTTTTTGATTTGAAATAGTAAGAACATATTGTTGCGTAATAAAATCTTTAGATGTAGTAACTTTACTAATATCATATTTTTCTAAAGGATCACTTGTATTCCATTCTAGGTTGATTTTATAATTCCAGTTGTCTTTATATACGTTATTTACTACAAATTCACTATGTGTTACATTACCATTTTCATCTTTTGTGTACTTTGGTTCTAAAGCCATTGAATTGTGATAGTTGGATTTTGTTACAAGCTCTGCTTTATAAATAAGAGTTTTTCCATCTTCATTTTTTGACGGAAGATTTTTCCACTCATAAACAGTAGTAACATCTTTTCCAGTTTCTAAAGTTGCTCTACCATCTTCATATTCTTGCCAAGTTTTTCCTTCATCTGATGATGAATATAATTTTATAGCTAATGTTTCAGGTCTATTTTTTACTTCTACATCTGTTCCAGCTCCGTCGCCCTTCCAGTTAATAGTGAGTTTCGCTGTTTGAGTCGTTGTTTGTTCATTAGAAGAAACTGTTTCTTCTACTTTTTCATTAATCGCACCCATACTACGTGTTTTTTTATTGTCTTTTATTCCCTCACTTAAAACTTTGCTATTCTCTTTTTCCTCGGTAGCCTTGCCTTTATGCAATATAGTGCCTTCAATAACAATGCTACCTTCTACATCTGTTTTATCTTCTACAAGTCTTGTAAATACTACATTTAGAGTATCTCTCTCTTCAGAATTCAGCCTATTTACATGTGCGTTTGCGACTTGAACGCCATCAGGAGTACGGATTGCAAAATTACTTTCAGCTGCCTCGAAATTTTTTGGAAGTATTATATTAAAGTAGTCTCCTTCATTAATTTCCGCTTTATATTCACTTGCATCCCAGTCTATTTCTAGTCTACAGTCCTTATCTTCCTCAATTTTCTCATTAAGATCAATGGTATTACCTTTTCGATCTTTGACCTCCATCCTACTAACTCTTGTTTTTGACAAATGATTTGCACCTTGTGCAAATGCTTCACCAGTTGGTACAATTGTACCTAACAGCATTAAACAAGCTAAAAAAAACGCTATTATCTTTTTACATTTTAACATTATTTCCTCCTTTTCTTCTTTTTTCTACAGATACATCCCATATACAACGAAATTTTTTCCGATTAAAAAGTATCTATACATGATAATATTACCACTTTTCAAGAATTTTTACCATCTTTTGTAAGCTTTTACATCAATTTCATCCGACACTATTTTTAGTTTATGTATTAGAAGATTTGAGTATAATATTTTGTGATGTCTTAAGCCATTAGATTAGAATGACTAAATAAAAAATAGCCTGCACCAAAAACGGCACAGGCTTCTTACTCACATATTATAATAGTTGGTTCACTCTTTTCTGAACTGTTCTATAATCATATCCAGCATTAGTTTTAGGAGATTTTTTTAATATAAATTGATATAATAAAATTATCAATTGCCATATGATTGACAATGAATTTTATTATAAGCACTCTAACCGCTTTTAAAATAATCGGTCAAACTTATCATCAATTACCAATAACAAAAAATATGATGATAAATTCCTTTATACATTATGTAATTGCATTCTTGATTAGTATTCCAATGTTTAAATGTAGAATGAAATTTATACTTAAAGAAACTTATGGGTAATAGAACTATATCAAAATTACTATATTAAGGATAATAAACATGATTAAACAAGATTGGAAATTATTGAAAGAAATTAGAAAAGTTAAAAAGTTGAGTGAGGAAGAACAACAAGAATATTGGACTAATAAATTTGATAAATTAGATTCATCAGACGATTTAAAAATTAGAAATTCTTTTAAAGCACTTAAAGAAGGAAATTATATTACAGTATTCTGGGCAGACAATATCCCCTACCACTTAAATCTTACAAATAAAGGAATCTCTTACAATCATTTTATTTCTAAGCTAAGAAGTCATAGTTATATAATGAAGTGGATATTCGGTATAATTGCTACAGTTATTGGTGCTATTATAATTTCCAAATTAGGTTTTTAGATATAAAATTAAATATACGCTTAACGCTTATAACTTTAATAGCAAGCACAGTAAGTGAGTACCCACTTACGAAAAATTGATGGGGGTTGTTGCAAAAGTCCCCTATATAGAAAAAAGACGAGGAACCATAAAAATCCTCGTCTTTTTTGATATAATGTATTTATGAAAACAACTACAAATACATCATCATTAACTAACTATACACTAGTTAATGATACAATTCAACTAAGATTAAACTTTAATACAGAAATATATATCCAAGATGATGTTAAACTAAGGCTTGTAAAAAATATAATAGAGAGGATGAACTTATCAGAGCTAAAAAAAGTCTACTCATCATTTGGAAGAAAACCTACTGTAAATCCAGTAATTATGCTTCAAATAATAATATCCTGCTATTCAGAAGGAATATTTTCATCAAGAGGAATAGAAAAAGCTTGTAAATATGATTTAAGAATTAAGTACTTACTCGATAAAGAACTACCACCAGACCATAGCACAATAAACAGATTTAGACAAAAAATTGTAGAACTAACACCAGATTTACTAAATCAAATAGTTCAAATACTGATAGAAGAAAATCAGATAGACCTATCAAGTATCTATATAGATGGAACAAAGATAGAAGTCTATGCCAACAGATATAGTTTTGTATGGCGAGGAAGTATAGAAAAGTGGCAAGAAA